>JBMOGN010000064.1:0-15289 GCA_049318345.1 Rubrivivax sp.
CTTGGCGAAGTCGGTGACGGTGGAGTAGCTCAGTGGGTGAGCTATCGAGATGTTGCTGCGCGAGATTGGAGACGCCCGGCGAGTCAACTCGGCAGTCTGACGGACAGTCTCGGAAGACCGATCTAGCGAGCTGACTGGTAGCGAGACAGGAACGTATCGACGACGCTTGCAATCCGTTGCCTGGCAACTGCTGGGGTGGTCTCGTAGTTCGGGATCAGCAGCCGCGGCATGAGGAACGCCTCGCTCAACATACCGATGAACTCGGCCCTCGCTTGCGAAACATCCGCAACTTTGAGCTTGTTCTCCCGGACGCGGGCACGTAACCACTCATCTGTGATGTCTGAAAACATGGCTCGGTCTTTGAGCAGACGTTCGCCGGCCGCAGGCAGCGCATGGACGTGGCCGATGATCATGCGAAACATCGCAACGAGGTCCGGGTCGGAGACCACCGTGTGATAGTTCCGTGCGATGGCTTGAAGACCACTCTCCAGGCTATCGGGTACAGCCAGGGCTCTCCAACGCTCAAAGATGCGGCCGCTGACGTGGTCCACCGTCGCGAGAAAGAGCTCCTCCTTGCTCGGGAAATGCTTGTAGAGCGTCGCGTAGGAAACGCCGGCACGGTCCCCGATCGCGTCCATCCTTGCCGCCTGATATCCATTGGCCAGGAAGGCCTCAATCGACGCATTGAGGATGAGCCGACGCTTCTCGTTGCTGATGCGCTGCTGATGTGGCTGGATGTCGCGAGTCTTGACAGCGGTGGTCTCAGTGGGCTGAGCCGTTCGTGTGCGGGGCATGGTCCATCGCGAAATCTGTGACCCGGGAAGTCTACTGGTCGGCTCTTCCGGCCGTTCGGCGACGCTCACTGCTGAACCGGAAAACGGTCGAGCAGGTCTTCGTAGACCTTCTGCTCCCTGGGCAATGAACGTGCGAATTCGGATAGGGGCATGGTCGAAGGAATCGCCCCCATTCGGTCGAGCGTCGTGCGCAACTCCTCGTTGGCCAAGGCCTTGCGCACCGAGAGGTCGACACGCTCGGCTACGGCCTTCGGAGCGCCCGCAGGCAGGAACAGCGCAACCCAGGTCGGGAAGATGTCCTTCAAACCCTGTTCCTGGAAGGTCGCCACGTCCGGCAGTTGCGGTACCCGCCCCGCCTCCGTGGCCACGGCGATGATGCGCAGCCCCCCCGCCCTGTGGTGCTGCAGGGCGGACGCGACCGATGCCCAACCGGCAGTGACATGCCCTCCGCGCAGGTCATTGACCAGTGGCCCGGTGCCGCGATACGGAACCTGAGCGGCGTTGTCGATACGCGCTTCAGCCGCAAGTCTGCGGTTGAGGGCGCTGCCCACCGTCTCGCCGGCGCCAAGCGAGCAGGGCTGGCCGCTCTTGTTCTTGCAATACTCGAAGAACTGCTTCATGTCGCGCGCAGGAACACTGGGGTGGACGGCGAGCAGGATCGGCAGGCTCGCAATCAGCGAAGCAGGCTGCAGCGACGCCACAGGATCGATGCCCTTGTACAGGCGCGACAGCGTGAGCACGGCGGGGTTCTGGATGAGCATCACATGCCCGTCGCGCGGCGAGTTGATCACCTTGCTGGTGCCCAGCAGCGATTGCGCCCCCCCGACGTTTTCGACGATGACGGTCTGGTTCCACTGCGCCTGCAAGTGAGGCGCCAGCGCCCTTGCCATCGCATCCATGCCGCCCCCTGCCGGGTAGGGCACGAGCAGCGTCACCGGCTTGCTCGGGAACGACTGTCCTGCGGCACGGACCGTACCAGGCAAGACGGCGCTGACAACGCCCAGCATCGCCAAGGCCAGCAGGCCAACGCGGCCACGAAGTGATCGAGGGATGTGGGGAATTGACACGTCAGCTCCTTGATTGAGAACCTGTTGAAACTCAGCGGCCTGCAAGAAGGCGACGCAACCAACTCGTGAACGCTGCCAGGACGAGGGCAGTCGACGAGATTTCCTTGGGCTTGTCCGACTCCACTGGGGACACGGCAGGGCCGGCAGCCGCTGGCGCAATCGGCGCCTGACGTGTGCCGAGCGCCACCTGGAGGTTGACGGCGAACTGCTTGACCAGTTCTGCCGAGACGGCCTGGATGACGCCGACACCGCGGCCGTACTGCGCAATCTGCCCAGCGAGGGCGACGCTGGTGATGATCGTGATGTCGGTGCCGGCCTCCCCGGCGTTCGCCTCGAGCATGCTCGAGCTCGTGGCCGAGCCGCGATTGCGGGTCTCGTTCCAGGTGGCCTTCACAACGGCACGGTGCGCCAGGGTGTCGACCGACTCGACGTCCAGCTTGCCGGCGAACTCCATCGCCATCGGCCCGAGGCGGACCCGGATCGTCCCCTTGTAGGTCGTCGGACCAACAGTCTCGGTCAGCGTTGCACCGGGCAGGCACTCGACGACGAGCGGTATGTCAAGCAGCCCGGCCCAGGCGGCCTCGATCGGTACACCGACCGAGAAGCGGTTCTCGAGCTGCATCAAGTCGGCCTTCCCGCCACGAAGTCGGCAACCACCTGCGCGTAGGCCTCGGGCGCGTCACAGCAGGCGAGGTGGCGGGTTGCGGGAACTTCGGCCACTGCGGCGCCTGCAATGCCCGCCGCCAGCCGCCGGCTTTCCTGCCTGGGCACGCTCAGATCGGTCTGGGCTTCAAGGACAAGGGTGCGCGAGGGAAGGCGCGCAAGGTAGGGCGCGATGTCGTCACGGCAAATCGCGCGCACCGTCTGAAGGTAGTTCTCCTTGGAGACGGAGGCGATCTGCCGCGCAACGCGCTCGCGCTCTGCCCATGGCGTGCGCGGCGCGAGCGTCTGCTCGACGTAGGACCTTGCGAAGCCGGCCATCGTGCTGCGACCGAGCATCTGCTCGACGGCGGCCAGGCGCTGCTCCCCGCGCGGGCCGGCAACGCTCACGTAGCTGCTGCTGAGCACCAGCGAGGTGACGCGCGTCCCCGAGGCCGCTGCGACCCGGGCCGCGGTCAACCCGCCCATCGAGATGCCGAGCAGGGAGAAGCGATCGACGTTCAACCCATCCAGGAGGGCGAGCACATCGGCCGCCACAGCATCGGGCAGGTATCCACCGCTGTTCGAAGAGCCGCCATGGCCGCGCGCATCGATGGCGATCACCCGAAACTGCTTCGCCCAAGTCTGCGTCACCGTCGACCAGAGCTCGCGCGAGGTGCCCAGGCTGTGCAAGAGGACGAGCGCCGGGCCCTCGCCTGAATCGTTGTAGGCCACCGCCTCATCACCGACGACGAAGTGGCCGCTCGGGGGCGACGAAGGGGTCTCGAAGGCCTTGGCCCGCGCCATGAGCGAGGCCGCCGTCAGGTCTGCCGCAAGTGCCGAAAGCGCCTGGGCATCGGGCGCGCTCGGCTCCTCGCGGAGAAAGCGCTTCACGCCGGTCAGCGCTGCCGGCGAGCGGCTGTTCATCGTCCGGATGAAGGCGTCGGCTGCGGCCTCGAGTTCGGACGGCGAGACGATTTCCCCGATGAGCCCCGCAGCCAGTGCCTCGCGCGCGTCGATCGGCTCCATCGACAGCACGAGCCGGCCGATGGTCCGGCGCTGCACACGCCGCGCCAGCGCCGACATGAGCAGGCCGGGTGCGAACTGCTTGTCGAGTTCGGGCGCGTCGAATTGCGCGTCGGCCGCTGCGACGACATGGTCGCAGGACGCAACCAGCGCCGTGCCGAGGCCCGAGGCGAGACCTTGAACGAAACACGCGACCGGTACCGGTGACGAGCGAATCGCTTCGTAGAGCCCGAGGATGGGAGCGACACCTTGTGTCCTGAGCCACTCGTACGGATCGTGACCGACCGGCGCGGACGGCGGCGGCCCTGCGACCCGCCCGCCGCAAAAGTTCGATCCACTGGCCCGCAACACGATCGCCGCCGTTCCCTCGGGAGGTTCGCGAAAACTGCGCGTCAGTTCGCCGGTCATGGCGTCGGTGATCTCATTGCGCTCGCCATTGGCGAGCGTGACGACGAGAACCTGTCCCGCAGTCGTGATGATCAAGCCTTCGGCCATCTCGCCCCTCCTATCGCCCCGCGCCACGTGCGGCGCCCGGCTCGTACTGACTGATCGCTCCTTGGTTCTTCAGCACCCGAAGCTGCTCAGGCGCGATGCCGAGCAGACTGCTGAGCACCGAGTCCGTGTCCTGGCCCAGGTGAGCCGGGTAGCTCGGTGCAGGCGGGCCGAGCTTGAGCGGATCGCCGGGTACACGGACGACCGACCCTGCGGCGCTGGTCATCTCGAGCACCATGTTGCGATGGGCCACCTGCTCGGCGCTCAGCGCCTTGTCGAGCGAATTGACCAGACCGCACGGGATCGAGGCCTGGCGCAACCGCTCCTGCCAGGTCGCCGCGGGCGCACTCGCAAAGCGTGCATCGAGGATCTCCCACAGTGCCTCGCGGTGGGCCAGTCGCGCGTGGGCGTCCTTGAAGCGCGGGTCGTTGAGGAGTTCAGGCACTTTGAGCGTGCGACACAGGTCCGCCCACATGCGCTCGGTGTTGGCCGTGACGACGAGTGAAACACCGTCGCCACAGGTGAACGAGCGATAGGTCGGGATCAAGTCGTGGCCCCGCCCCTGCGGCCCTGGAACGCGGCCGGATTGCAGGTAGTACGAGCCCTGGTAGCACAGCATCGCGATCTGCGCATCGAGCATGGCGATGTCGATGAAGCGCCCCTGACCTGTTCGCTGCCGCTCGAGCAATGCACTCAGGATGCCGATCACGGCGTAGAGGCCGGCGGTCAGGTCGCCGAGCGGGATACCGGCACGAACCGGCGGCGCGCCGACCTCGCCCGTCAGGCTCATGCCGCCCGACAACGCCTGAACGATCAGATCGTAGGCGGGCAGGTCACGATCGGGACCGCTCTGCCCGAAACCGCTGAGGCTGCAGTAGACCAGGCGTGGATCGCGTCCGCGCAGCTCAGTCTCGCCCAACCCAAGCCGCGCCGTGACCCCGGGACGGTTGTTTTCGATGAAGACGTCGCACTGGGCTGCGAGGTCTCGCACCAGCTCGACACCTTGCGCTGTCTTCAGGTCGACGCAGACATTCTTCTTGTTCCTGTTGATGCTCAGGTAGTAGGCGCTGTCGCCTTCGATGAAGTTCGGCGGTACGGTGCGAGAAAGCTCGCCTCCCGGCGCCTCGATCTTGATGACCTCGGCCCCCAGGTCACCGAGGATCTGCGTGCCAAAGGGCCCGGACAGGAACTGCGTCAGGTCGAGGACGCGGATACCGTGCAAGGGGCCGCGTGGAGTGTTGGCATCGGACATGGCAAGGCTCCGGTTCAGGTCGCGGCGTAGGCACCCGCGGCGGCGAGTCGCTGGAAGACCATCTCGGGCAGGACGGGGGTCTGGTCGAAGCGCACCTTCCAGTCCGAAAGCGCGTCCTCAATCGCCGACACGATCGCCGCCGATGCGGGAATCGTGCCGCCCTCGCCGGCGCCCTTGACCCCGAGCGGGTTGTTGGGGGAAGGCGATACGAGGTGAGCCAACTCCACCTTCGGCGGCATGTCATGTGCCGAGGGCAAGGCGAACTCCGCCAGGTTCGTTGCCAGCGGCTGCGCGTTCTCGTCGTACGCATGCAGCTCCAGCAGGGTGTTGCCCACACCGTGCAGGATGCCGCCGAGCACCTGGCCTTCGACCAGCATCGGATTGATGAGGTTGCCGCAATCGTGAGCGACGCCGTAGCGCACGACGCGGACGTACCCGGTGCCGATGTCCACCTCCACCTCTGCGAACGCCGAACCGTTGCTGTAGGTCGAAGCCTTTGGCGTGAAGTAGTGGGTCACCGTCATGCCCGGGTCGATCCAGGCAGGCATCGTGAACCCGGGTATCCCGTAAGAGGCGCGCGCAAGCTGTGCATAGGGCACGACCTTCTCGGCGACCATGCGGCTGCGCGCGCGACCGGCTTCGAGCACGATGTCGGTGGCATCGACCTTCAGCAACGCAGCCGCGAGCTTGCGAATGCGCTCGGCCAGCTTGCCTGCGGCCTCGTGCACGGCATTGCCAGCATTGACGGTGATGCGGCTGGCAAAGGTTCCGATGCCCATTGCAAGTCGCTGCGTGTCGCCCACCACGACCGAGATCGACTCGATCGGGACCTGCAGTCGGTCAGCGGCGATCTGGGCAAAGATCGTCTTCATGCCCTGGCCCTGGGCCCCTGCGCCTCCGACGTTGAGCGATATGCGGCCGTCGTTCTGCAGCGTGATCTCGGCACCTTCGTACGGTCCGAGCCCACAGCCCTCGACGAAATTGGCAAAGCCAATCCCGATGTATCGACCCGCGCGCCGGAATTCGGCCTGGCGGGCACGGAAGTCGTCGAGTCTTGCGAGTGCGATGGCCTCGGCCTGTGTGGCGGGGTAGTCGCCGCTGTCGTAGACCATCGGCGAGTTGTCGCGAAACACGAGGCCTGTGGCATACGGCATCTGCTCAGGCTGCACAAAGTTGCGGCGGCGCAGTTCGAGGCGGTCGATGCCGAGTTGGTCGGCTGCTGCATCCATCAACCGCTCCATGGCGAACGCCGCCTTGGGCCGACCGGCGCCGCGCACCGGCGTGGTCGGCACCTTGTTTGTGTAGGCCACTTCGAGCTCGACGTGGAACGCAGGGACGACGTATGGTCCGAGCGTCGACGTCACGGCAATGATCGGAACGATCAGGCCCCACGGAAGGTAGGCGCCGTTGTCGTGCAGGACCTTCCCACGAACGCCAAGAATCCTTGCTTGCTCGTCGAGGGCCATCTCGAGCGACCAGATCTGATCGCGCTCCTGGGTCATGCACAGGAAATGCTCGCGCCGGTCTTCGGTCCACTTGACCGGCCTGCGCATCGCCAGCGCGGCAGCCGCCACGAGGAATTCCTCGGGATACGGCATGCCTTTCGGGCCGAAGGCGCCTCCCACATCGGGCATGACGACGCGGATCCGCGCTTCGTCGCAGGACAAGGCCTCGGCCAGCAGGCGGCGCTCCATGTGCGGCGCCTGCCCGGTACTCCACACGGTGAGCTCACCCGTGTTGCGATCGAGCTCGGCGAGGACCGCCCGACATTCGATCGGATGCGCCGTCCCGCGGTGGTGGAACAGCTCTCGTCGGACGACGTGCGGCGCGTTCGCGAACGCAGCGTCGGCGTCGCCGGCCTTGAACGGCATGCACGCAATGAGGTTGGAGGGCACGTCGGAGTGGGCCCTGGGCGCGCCGGGTTCGAGCGCGGTGCGCAGGTCGCAGGCGACAGGCAGCTCCTCGTAGTCGACCGCCACCAGATTGGCGGCGTCCTCGGCGACGGCCCGGCTCGACGCGAACACCACAGCGACGGCCTCGCCGACAAAACACACTTCGCTTCTCGCCAGGATGCTCCACAGGCGCGGGTTGTTGAGCATCTGCGACGGCACCGCAAACGGCAGCGGCCCTTGCGCGGCAGCGGGCAAGTCGGCGTTCGTCCACACGGCATGCACGCCGGCCAGTTGCTGGGCGGCGGCGGAATCGATGCCCCGGATGCGCGCATGCGCGTGTGGCGAGCGAACGAAGCAGCAGTGAAGGGTATCGGGCAGGTGGATGTCGTCGACGAACAGGCCTTCGCCGCGCAGCAGTGCAGGGTCTTCGGTGCGCAACACGCGCTGGCCAACCAGGCTGCTGGCCAAGCCCTTGGCGGCGGGCTGGGCTGTCGCCGATGCCGGGGCAGGCAGCGCTGCACCACGCAGGCGCGCTGCAGCGAGCAAGGCGGCGTCGATGATCGGTTGATACCCCGTGCAGCGGCACAGGTTGCCGCTGATCCGATCGCGCACCTCGTCCTCGGACGGATCGGAGCATTCGCGCAGCAGCTCGGTGAGCGTCGTCAACATGCCTGGGGTGCAGAACCCGCATTGCAGGGCATGCTTTTCGCGGAAGGCTTGCTGCAGTGCGCTGAGCGTGCCGTCGGCCTCGGCGAGGCCCTCGATGGTGGTGACGTGCCGTCCTTCTACTTGCGCGCCCAGCTGCAGGCACGACCTGACTGCCTTGCCGTCGACGAGCACCGTGCAGGCGCCGCAGACGCCGTGCTCGCATCCCACGTGCGTTCCTGTGCGGTTGAGCCCATGTCGCAGCAGGTCCGCCAGCGAGGTGCGCGAGTCGCCACCGCAACGCACCTTCTCACCGTTCAAGACGAAGCTGACGCATGAAGGTTCCACGTCGCTGCGCATCGCGGGGTCGCTCATGCTGCGCTCCCCGCCCGGGCGGCGCGCTCCAGTGCACGCCGCAGCGCGCGTGCGACGAGCGTGCGGGCCAGATGCTGGCGGTAGGCCCTGCTGGCGCTGGTGTCCTCGATCGCGTCGACCTGGCCGGCGATGGCAGCTGCCCCGTTGACTGCGTCA
This sequence comes from Rubrivivax sp., assembly GCA_049318345.1. Classification (GTDB taxonomy): domain Bacteria; phylum Pseudomonadota; class Gammaproteobacteria; order Burkholderiales; family Burkholderiaceae_C; genus Rubrivivax. Next base: position 8,339 of record JBMOGN010000064.1, read on the forward strand.
TCGCCCGGTCCTTGCCCGACCAGGCACGACAGGTCCAATCGCGTCGGAATGCCGCCGACGCCACACAGGACTGCGGCGATTCGGCTGATGGCTGCGTTGCGATCTGTACTGACCATGACGCCGGCGCCGACGACCGCAAAGTCGCCCCGGCGGCGCGCGAACTCCTCGAAGGCGAAGCCATGCCCCGGTGGCCAGGCTCGCAGGCGGATTTCGGTCACGACCTCGTCCGGCGCGAGCGCCGTCGTCATGAAGCCGAGTGCGAAATCCCCGAAGGGAATCGTCCGTTGACCGGCAGGCCCCACGGCGACAAGCGTCGCATCCAGCAGCGAGGCCAGCGCCGGTTGTTCGGAAGCCGGATCCAGGTTGCACACGCTGCCCACGAACGTGCCGCGGTGGCGCGTCTGCACGTGACCCACCTGGGCCAGCGCCTCGGCGATGATCGGGGCTTGCTGTGCTGTCAGGGGCGAGATCTCGAGCTCGCGCTGGCGCACGAGCGCGCCGACGATCAGGTGCTCGCCGTCGAACGAGATTTGGTCCAGGCCGGCGATCGAGTTCATGTCCACCAGGTGGTCGACGAAGGCGTATCGCATGGCCAGCATCGGCATCAGGGTCTGTCCGCCAGCCAGGATGCGCGCGTTTTCGAGGGTCGAGAGCAGGCGCACCGCGTCAGGAATGCTGGCGGGGCGGTGCAGAGTGAACGGTGCAGGCTTCATGCGCTCTCGCTCCCCAGGATGTGAATGCAGCACGCCGCATGATCGAAGCCGTAGGTGCCCCCGCCGGTGATGTGAGCCAGGCCGACCCGTGGCAGCCGACCATTGCGCGACACCTGGCGCGCGTCACAACGCCCCTGCAACTGGCGCGTGATCTCGACGATCTGTGCAAGGCCCGACGCACCCACGGGGTGACCTCGGCAGAGCAGACCACCGGATGGATTGAACGGAGTGCGACCACCCAGGGACGTGCTGCCGTCGCGCAGCAGCCCAATGCCCTCGCCTCGTGCAGCGAAGCCCAGGGCTTCGTAGTACAGAAGCTCCGCGATCGTGAACGCGTCGTGGCATTCGACGAGGTCGATGTCCTCTGGACCCAGACCACACAGTTCGTAGGTCTCGCGTGCACATCGGACGGTCACTTCCGGACTCGTCATGTCGCGGCTGCCCTGCATGTAGCGGCCCGACGTCAGGTGGGACGCCAGTACCTTCACCTTCGGCCCCGGGCTTCCCAGCCGGGAACCAGCTGCGGCGAGTACCACTGCGGCAGCACCATCGCCAATCGGACAACACTGCTGGACGGTTAGAGGGGAGGCCACCGGCCGCGAGGCGAGCACCTTCTCGATGGTCGTCTCCTGTCGAATCTGCGCATAGGGGTTGCGTGCCCCGTGCTTGCGCGCCTTGACCGCAACCGCAGCAAGATCGCTGGGCACCAGATCGAACTCGTGCATGTAGCGTTGCGCACGCATGGCGTAAAGCGCTGGCATCGTCAGGCCGTTCGAGGCCTCGACGTCGTCTTCATCCAACGGCAGGACGCCTCCGCCCAGTCGTGTCAGTTGGTCAACGCCTACGACGACGGCGCAGTCGAAAGCTCCTGCAGCGATGCCCAACCAAGCCATGCGCAGGGCGCTTGCCGAAGACGAGCATGCGTTTTCGACATTGAGTGCTTCAACGCCGGTCAACGTGCACTCACGCGCAATCCGCTGCGCGGCAGTCGGACCGCCGAAGACAGTCCCGCAGTAGATCGCCTGAATGTCCGGCGCGGTGGCGCCCGCTTCACCCAACGCCTCCACGACACTTGAAGCAGCGAGGCGGGGAAGGCTCGTGCCTTCGTATCGACCGAACCGAACCAGTCCGGTTCCAACCACGTGAACATCCCGCAGGCCGGACGTGTTCATGCATCCCCTGCTTGCACGGCCGCCGTGCCTCGGGCGCTGAACGCGTACTCGAAGCGCCCCCCCGCGCTGGTCCGCACCTTGAGCTCGAGGGGCATGCCGATATGGACCCCAGCTTCGTCGATCTCCAGATGCCCGAAGACACGCATGTCGATGTCGAGATCGACGTAGCCCGCCAGGTACGGCACCTTTGCGCCGGCTGGTCCGATGTGAACAGCGGTGTACGTGTAGAGCGTTCCTTGACGCGGCAGCGTCGTCGCCTTGAATTGCGTACCGGCGCACCGTGGGCAGCAGGTCAGCGCAGGAAACGCCAGATGGCCGCAAGCCATACACCGAGCTGCCAGCAATTCGTAGTGGTCGCCTGCCGCGACAACGGCCGAGGAGTCGAGCTGCCGGTATCCGTTCATCTCGTCGCACTTGTGATACGAATGTACTGTAAAGATCATTACACCAACAGACAAGCTCTCATTCGTCGCTCGTGGTGAGGATTTACCCCAGTGCGGCGAGTCAGATCGACCATGGAAGAGATCGACTCCCGGACGCTTCCAATGGCTGCGCTCAGAGAGCGCCGCTGGCGTGCGGTGAAGAAGTGGCTTGATAAGCGTCAGCACCTCAACGAGGGATGCGTAGCCGTTGGCATTTGCGCCCGGACGGGCCGCAGCCATGGCGCCCGCGAGAAGTCCATGTAGGCCGGCACCTCGTCCTAGGCGCTGTCCATCATGTCGCCCAAACGGGGGATCTTGTCGCGTAGCTGATCGCAGCCCATCGCGCAGCCTGTGGCTTCGCCTTTGGTCGACCGCTACGCCCTGAAATCAGGTAGGGTGGTCTTTGCTTGTGCGGGACCAACGAGTCGTGTGCATGAGGCCGTGCGCGACGCGTAAGCTCCCCCGTCAAGTAGACAATCCACAAGTAGAGACTTCCGCGCGAGGCTGGCGACCCAGTGGAGCCGCGCGGCGGCCTTGCGCAAGCTTCGCGCGGCCATCACCATCGGCCCTGCCGCGCATCCCCCACCCGTTGATCCTTGGCCTCATTACCTGAGCTGCCCGCCGACCCTGGCGTCGCCGACTTCGACTCGCTGCAGGAAGACCCCGCACGCTGGATCGGCGTGCTCACCGCCCTGGGCGCCCGCTACTCCGGCGCGCCAGCGGTTCCGGCCGGAGAGGGCACGGTGCTGGTTGTGCTGCTGGGCCGCGAGCTGGTGCTCAAGCTCTACCCACCTTTCCTGCGCGACCACTTCGAGTTCGAGCGCGCGATGCTAGGGCACCTGCAGGGCCGGCTTTCGCTGCCCACGCCGCAGCTGGTGGACAGCGCCGAGCACGCCGGCTGGCCGTACTTGGTGATGACGCAGATGTCGGGCACGCCGCTCGATCGCGTCTGGCCCACGTTGGAAGAGCACGAACGCTGCGCGGTGCTGTGCGAGATCGGCAGCCTGGCCGGCCAGGCGCATGCGCTGCCGCTGGGTCCGATGCGGGCGCTGGCGCCGCGCTGGGCCGATTTCCTGCAGGGTCAGCGCGAGCGCTGCCATGGGCGCCAGCAGCGCACCGGACTGCCTGCGCACCTGCTGACGCAACTGGAGTCCTTCCTGCAGGGGCCCGTGCCCGTGGGCCCTGACGTGATCCTCACCGGCGAGTACACGCCCTTCAACCTGCTGCATCAGGGCAGCGCGCTGTCGGCGATGTTCGACTTCGGCGACGGCCTCCTGGGCCCTTGCGAGTACGACTGGTTGGGCCCGTTGTGTTTCCTGGCCGCGGGTGACGCGTCGCGCGTCGACGCGTTCTTCGACGGCTACCACGGCCGCCCCTTTGATCGTCGCCGGCGCGAAGCCTTGCTGCGGCTGCTGCTGTTGCACCGCTACAGCAACCTGAAGGCGCAGATCACCGTGCCCGGCTGGCAGGCCGCGCGCGACTTCGCCACACTGTCCGCTCTGATCTGGCCCTGACGCGATGCTGCTGCAACTCGAATCGGTGGTGCTCTTCGTGAACGACGTCGACGCGGCTGCCGCCTGGTACGCCGCGCTGCTGGGCGTGCCAGTGGAGCACGAGAACCCGCGCTATGCCTTCGTGCGCGCACCACATGGCGTGATCATCGGCTTCCACCCGGCCGACGCCAAGAATCCCGGCGGCGTGCACGGCACCACGCCCTACTGGGAGGTGGCCGACTTCGATTCCGCGCTGGCTGCTCTGCTGTCGCGCGGAGCCACACTGCACCGCGGCCCCGGCGTCACCGACCTCGGCGCGCGGGTGGCGCTGCTGATCGATCCCTTCGGCAACACGGTGGGGCTGAACCAGGCGAAAAGGTGAACCTGCCGGGCGAGGAGATCTCCTGCTTGGCGGTCGTGGCAGAGGTGCGCCGGCGTCGCCACTGCGGTCAGTATCCGGCCGCTCAGGGTGAGAAAGCCGTCATCCCGGCAGCGCCCGCGAAGGTCCGGGTCAGTCTTGGGCCGCCTGCCAACCAGTCCCCACAATAGCGCTCATGCTTTCGCATCCGTCGCCCGCCGGGGCGCCGCTTGAACCCTGCGTCACGCCCCCGACTTCGCCCAGCTGGGCCTACACCGTCGCGGTCCGCCAACTCTGCGAGTTCACCGGGAAGCGCGGGGACCTGGACCGCCGTTTCACACCCGCCGCGACAGCGCTCGAGGGGGTTGCGGGGCAGAGCGTCGTTGCGCAACGGCGCGGGCAGGACTATGAGACCGAGATCGCCCTGGAGACGACCGTGGGCGCGCTGCGCGTCCGCGGCCGCGCCGACGGCTACGACCCACGGCGCCGCTGCCTGGAGGAGATCAAGACCATCCGCGGGCATCCGCAGGACATCCCGGAGAACCGACGCCAGCTGCATTGGGCGCAATTGCAGACCTACGGCGCGCTCTTCTGCCGCAGCCGCAGCGTGCCCGAGATCGCCCTGGCGCTCGTCTACTTCGATGTCGCCAGCCAGTCCGAGACCGAGCTGCGTCAGGTCTTCGGCGCCCAAGAGCTGGAGGAGATCCTGGCGCAGCGCTGCGCTGCCTTCCTGACCTGGGCGCGGCAGGAGGCATCGCACCGTGCCGCCCGCGATACGGCGCTGACGGGTCTGGCGTTTCCGGAAGGTGCGTTCCGCGCCGGCCAGCGCGCGCTGGCTGAAGCGGTCTACCGCACAGCCACCCACGGTCGCAGCCTGCTGGCCCAGGCACCGACCGGGATCGGCAAGACCGTGGGCACGCTGTTCCCGACGCTTCGGGCCATGCCGGCGCAAGGCATCGACAAACTGGCCTACCTGACCTGCAAGGGTACGGGGCGCATCACGGCCCTGGAGGCGCTCGGCAAGCTGCGCGCGGGGATCGCGGGCCGGTCGTTGCGAGTGCTGACGCTGGTGCCCAAGGACGAGGGCTGCGAGCACCCTGGCAAGGCCTGCCACGGCGACGCCTGTCCACTCGCCCGCGGGTTCTACGACCGCCTGCCCGCCGCCCGTGATGAGGCGGTCGGCCTGGGCTGGCTGGATGCCGCGGCCCAGAGGCAGGTCGCGCTGCGCCACGGCCTGTGCCCCTACTACCTGGGCCAGGAACTGGTGCGCTGGGCCGATGTGCTGGTGGGCGACGTGAACCACCTGTTCGATGGCAACGGCCTGCTCTGGGGCCTGGCGCAGGCCCTGGACTGGCGGCTCGCCGTGCTCGTCGACGAGGCGCACAACCTGGTGGAGCGTGCGCGGGCCATGTACAGCGCCGAGTTGCGCATCGGTCAGATCCGCGCCGCGGCAGCCACGGCCCCCGGCGCCGTGAAGGGCAGCCTCGACGCGCTGGTCGATGCCGCGGAAGAACTGGTCGCCGACACGGCCGCACCCTACCAAGTGCTGTCCACGGTGCCCGATGCATTCGTGCAGGCACTGCAGGCGGCCGCAGGTGTCTTGTCGGAGCACTTCAACCTGCACCCGTTGGACGTCGGGTCGCTGCTGAAGTTCCACTTCGAACTGCGGCGGTTCGTGAAGCTGGTCGAGGCCTTGAGCGACCACTCGCTGTTCGACGTACAGACCTTCCTGGGTGCAGGCGGCGACATCGATACCGACGGCTCTGGCGTCCAGGAGGCACGCGACGCCGCGCTGTGCGTGCGCAACGTCGCACCGGCGTGCTTTCTGCGGCCGCGCCTGCAGACCCTTCAGAGCATCACGCTGTTCTCCGCAACGTTGTCGCCGCCGGAGTACGCGATCCGCCTGCTGGGTCTGCCCGAGAACACGGCCTGGATCGACGTGCCGCCGGCTTTCCCCGCCGAGCACCTGACCGTACGCGTGGCCCACGAGATCTCAACGCGCTACGCGCACCGGGATCATTCGCTGCAGCGGCTGTTGGCGGTCATCGCTCGGCAAGTCGATGAGCACCCGGGCAACTACCTCGCGTTCTTCAGCAGTTTCGCGTACCTGAAGTCGGCTGCCGCCTTGCTGGCCGAACGCCGTCCGGATATCCCGCAATGGCGGCAGGAGCCGCGCATGACCTCCGAGGCGCGGGAGGAGTTCCTGGCGAGATTCAGGCCCGGCGGCCAGGGCGTGGGCTTTGCGGTCCTGGGAGGCGTCTTCGCCGAGGGCGTGGACCTTCCGGGCTCGCTGCTGATCGGTGCCTTCATTGCCACCCTGGGCCTGCCACCGGTCTCAGTCACGCAGGACCACATCCAGGCAAGACTGGACAAGCTCTTCGGGGCTGGCCACGGGTACGCCGACCTCGTGCCGGCGATGCAGCGGGTGGTGCAGGCGGCCGGCCGCGTCCTCCGAACGCCCGAAGACCGGGGTTGGCTCTGGCTGCTGGATGATCGCTACAGGCGCGCCGAGGTCATCGAGCTGCTGCCCTCGTGGTGGCAACTGGCGGCGGCACATCGGCCAGGCGCGTCGCCTCCATGACGATCAAGTGGCAGCGAATCTCGCGCCGTCACTTGCCCCGGCCCATGGAAGAGCCACCCGGCTGCGCTTGTACGATGGGAAGCCATGGCCCTTGTCTACAGCACTGATCATGGACGCACCTGCCCTGGCTGCCGCCAGTCGCTGGCGGGCTGCATCTGCAAAGCCGACAGGCCCATTCCTGCGGGCGACGGCGTCGTGCGCGTCAGCCGCGA
>JBMOGN010000065.1:0-15287 GCA_049318345.1 Rubrivivax sp.
GGGATCGGCGCACACGGCCGAGAAGTACCGGGTCTCCTCCAGCGTCGTTCCGATCAGGAGCGGGACCGCGGCGCAGCTGCCCTGGGCCAGGGCGTGCCGCGGTTGCGCGTGCAAGACGACGCCATCGAGATTGGGCTTGCACCACGGAAACATGAAGCCGGTGCGATCGGCCAGCGCCAGCAGCGACGGCCACGGGAGATGCTGCAACTCCCGCAGGGAGGTGCCGCTGGCCTGGAGCAGCAGCGCTGCGTTGTGCGCCGACCGTTTCCGCGGGTGGAGGTCCGTCAGGATGCCGCTCTGGATGATCGCCCGGTGGAAGAGGCCCTGTGCCCGCGGCGCGACCATGAGGCGCTGCACATGGTCTGCGCCGGCCGACTCGCCGAAGACCGTGACGTTGCCAGGATCGCCGCCAAAGGCCAGGACGTTGTCGCGCACCCATTCGAGTGCCTGGATGACATCCAGCAGGGCCGCGTTGCCGCCACCGGCGAAGTCCTGCCCGCCGATGTCGGAGAAGTCGAGGAACCCCAGGACGCCGAGGCGGTATTGGATCGTGACGACCACGACGTCGCCGCGTCGCGCCAGATTGGCGCCGTCGTACTGGCTGTTGCGCGCACTGCCGCCGACATTGCCACCGCCATGGATCCACACCATCACCGGTCGCCGGTTTCGGTCGGCCGCGGGTGTCCACACGTTCAATGCCAGGCAGTCCTCGTCCATCACGTCGGCACCGCGCTCGGTGGGGTCGAAGTAGTGAACATGCGGGCAAGCCGGCGCAAAGTCGACCGCGCGACGCGGGCTTGTCCACGGCTGCACGGGCGCGGGCGGCTTGAATCTCAGTGGTCCCAGAGGGGGTGCCGCGAAAGGCAGGCCGAGGAAGGCCTGCACCGTGTCACCACGGCGCCCCAGGACGGGGCCGCTCAGGGTCTCGACCCGGATCAAATCGGCCGACTGTTCCATGTTGTCATGCTGCGCTCAGTGTCTGCGAAACCACCGATCGACCTGTTCGATCAGGTCCAGCCAGTGGCTCGGGTGCCACTCCAGGCTGTGGTTGTTGTCGGGGTAGCGCACCAGCGCCGCCGGCACGCCGCACAGCTTGAGCGCCGTGTAGTACATCTCCGACTGCGAGATCGGCGTGCGCCAGTCGCACTCGCCACACAGCAGGAGCGTGGGTGTGCGCACCCGGTGCACCAGTGTCAATGGCGATCGGCGCCGGTAGTGCTCGGCCATGCCGGCCTCCCAGGGTGGCGCCGGTAGCCAGTAGTAGCCGTAGTAGTCGGGCCGGTCCACCATCAAGGTCATGCTGGCCCAGTCCATCACGCCGTAGATGGCTGCCGCCGAAGCAAAGCGCGTGCTGTGGCCGATCAGCCAGGCCGTCATCACGCCGCCGCCCGACTCACCGGCCACATGCACCCGATGCGGATTGATGCCGCCACGGGCCACCACGTGCTCCACCATGTCCAGCAGTTGTAGGTCATCCGGGCCAGGAAAGTCGTGCTGCAGCTCGTCGATGAACGCCTCGCCATAGCCCAGCGATCCGCGCGGGTTCACCATCAGCACGGCGTAGCCGCGGGCGGCCCAGATCTGCGGCAGGATGGCCAGGTGCGAGCACCAGGCCAGATAGGGCCCACCGTGCAGCCACAGGATCAGAGGCACGGGCTGGTCGGCCGGCACGCCGGCTGGGTGCACCAGCCAGGCCTGCCAGGCTGGCGAAGTGCTGCCGGCCCGGCGGGTCGGCAGCCAAAGGGCCTCGATGGGTGCCACCTCGCGCTGGTCGATCCAGTCCGACTCCTCGGTCAGCACACCGCCGGGCTGCCCGTCGGGCAGCAGCAGGGCCACTTCATCCGTGCGCGAGACGCTGCCGCGCAGGTAGGCCACCGTGCCGTCGCGCGCAACGGACAGACCCTTCTGGTACAGCCCATAGCCCGTGGCAGCCGAGCCACCGACGTCACGCGCGAGCGTCGTCCATTGACCATCCAGGTCCAGACGCACCAGGCAGCCGTCGCCGGCCTGTGGCAGCAACAGCAGCAGCCCCGTGCTGTCAGGCAACCACTGCATTGTCTGGTGCACTTCCATGCGCTCGGGGTGCGGCAGAGCCCGCACGGGGCCGCCTGCACGTGGCATCACATGCACCACGTTCGTGTGGAAGGACTTGCGGGCATTGCGGAAGCCGACGAAGGCGATCCACTGGCCGTCCGGCGACACGGTGGCCTGGCAGGCGACCCCGTCGAAGTGCGTCAGTTGCTGCACGGTACCATCGGCCAGGTCGAACGCATGCACGTCGGACTGCAGCACCGCCAGCGGGTCGTGAGGCCCATCGTGCGCGGCTCTGCGCGGCATCGACATGATGAGTTGGCAGCCATCGGGGGCCCAGCAGATGTGGCCGGCCAGTGCCAGCTTGGTGACCCAGGTCCGCGGGCCGCCATGGTCGTGCGGCCCGTCGGTCAGCTGGCGCAGGGCGCCGCTGGCGATGTCCAGCACGAAGATGTGGTGGTGCCCTGGCGGCAATTCCCCAGGCAGGCCCTCGGCCCGGCGTACCAGCTGCTCGGTGTAGATGCCCGGTGCCGCCCACTGCGGCGTGCGCAGCGCCTCCCAATCGGACGTCGGCCCCGGGGCGACCGCGGCAGGCGCTGCCACGCGCATGACAAAGGCCAGGCTTTTGCCATCAGGAGACCAGGCCAGGCCATTGGGCGCCTGCGGGAGTACGGCCAGCACCTGGCGTTCTACGCGCTCAGCATGCCAGCACTCGATCACATGCCCGTCGCCCTGCTTGCCTGCGAACGCCAGGCTGCGGCCATCGGGCGCCCAGCGTGGCTGGCTGCCGTCGCCGACTTCGTGGCGCTGGCCTGTGCCGCGATCCACAACGCAAACCTCGTTGATCCAGGCATCCGCCTGGGCGTCGGCCCGCGTGCGCACGTAGGCCACGCAGCTGCCATCGGGCGAGATCTGCGGGTCGCTGGGTAGCCGCAACGCGAAGTGATCCTGCGGGCAGAACGGGGCGTGGAGCGGCCGGCTCATGACGCTTCCCCTGGCATCAAGCCGCCGACACCAGCGGGGCCTGGCGTGCCTTGAGCCACGCATAGCCCAGGTGCAGGAAGAACACGACAGCCAGCAGCTTGACGCCCAGCATCGCCCAGCGCAGCGACGCCTGCCCGAATTCCGCCGCCAGGGCGTCGCTGAACACGCCGACGAGCAGCGGCCCACCGCCTGCGCCAAACAGCGTCAGCGCCAGCAGCAGCACCGACACGCCGAGTACCCGCCGCTCACGAGGCAGGGTGTTGCTGATCATGGCGAACACGGGGCCATTGGGCATGGCCCCCATGAAGGTGGCCGCGACGTGGGCGGCGAAGGCCACCTGCAGGTTGGGTGCGAACAGCACCGCGGCAATCAAGGGAAAGGTCAGCGCGTAGCTGACCATGCAGAAGGCCAGCAGCTTCTCCGGCCGGGCACCCCCCAGGCGGTTGCCGATGACGCCCCCGGCCAACAGCCCCAGCAGGGATCCCGCCAGGTAGGCCCCGCCGAAGAAGGCCGCCGCGTGCTCTGGGGCCAGGCCGAACTGGCGGTTGTAGAAGCTGGGCATCCACTGCGTCAGGCCGAAGGTGGCAAACGAGGCCCAGGCATAGCCCAGCGTGATGTGCAGGTAGGTCGGGTTGCGGACCAGGTCGAGAAAGGCCTCCCGTTGTCCAGGGCCCGCAGGCGATGGCGCCGCGGCCGAATCCGACGTGGCGCGGTCGGGCGCCACCCGGACCTGCAGCACGGCGATGGCCACCGCGGCCAGCCCGAACAAGACAAAGGCCTGCCGCCAGCCCCACTGCGCCGCCAGGTAGCCGCCTGCGGTCAAGCCACCCGTGATGCCGACGAAATAGCCCGCCGAGTACAGCGCCAACGCGCCCGACCGGCGCTCCGGCGGGTAGTGGTCGCTGACGATGGCTTGGCCCAGCGGCATTTCAGCCGCAGGGGCGAACCCCGAGGCGAGTTGGGCGGCGACGAATTGCCAGAAGGCGCCACATGCTGCAAACACCGCCAGGGCCGCGCCGTAGATCGACATGCAGGCGCCGAACACGCGCGCGTTGCCCCAGCGCGCCGCCCAGGCGGTGATGGGGAATGCGAGCGCCGCAATCGTCACCGCTGACGCATAGCCGGTCAGCAGGCCGAGTTGGGTGTCGCTGAAGCCAAACTCGGCCTTGATCAGGGGCAGGCAGGCCGACAGCAGCGATGAGCCTGCATTGGCCATCGCACTGGCCAGCGCCAGCACCAGGACGACGACGATCGGCCTGCGCTGCGTGCTGTCGCTGGCGAGGCCGTCGGAGTGGTCGGCAGCCAAGGTCAGAAGTCGTAGCGAACGGCGACGCCGGCTGTACGAGGGCGAATCGGGTAGAACTCGGTGTAGAGGGCGCTGGTGTAGTCGACGCCGCCCGAGATGCCCTGCGTGTTGGCGGCGTTGTTGAGGAACGCCGACACCTCCAGCCGCGACCACGAGAAGGTCAGGCGCAGATCCAGCGTCGAATAGGCCGCCAGGGTCATGGGTGAGTCGATCTGGGCCTGGCGCTTGCCGGTATGCGCCAGCACCGCCGAGATGCGGCCGCTGCTGTCCAGGGGGCCGGCAAAGTAGCCCGTCGCGTCCAGGGTGCCCTGCAGCTTGGCGGTGCCAGGCAACGGCGTGCCTGCGGCGATGGACGCACCGCCGACCGTGATGCCGCCCGAGGTGGATGCGTCGGTGTAGGCGATGGCGCCACGCAGCGAGAAGCTCGCGTTGGGTTTCCACCCGCCGGCCAGTTCGACGCCTTGCGACCGGGCCTGGCCGATGTTCCCGGTGACCAAGAAGTCCTGCCCGCTGACAGGATCGTTGGCCAGCGTGGCCAACTGCACGTCCTTCCAGTTGATGCGGAACACGCTCACGTCCAGGCTGGTCCGGGCGCTCGGCGTCCAGCGCAGGCCGGCCTCGTAGTTCCACAACGTGTCGGTCTTGTACGGGAACGCCAGCGTACCGAACCCGACGTTGGAGATGCCGCCGAAGCGATAGCCCCGCGAGGCCAGGACGTAGGCCGACAGCTGCGGGTCGAAGGCGTAGCGCAGGGACACCTTGGGCGTCGTGCCGCTGTCGCTGGTGCCGTAGGGAATGGCGGTGCCGGGATCAGCCACACCCGTGATGCGGTCGTAGTCGAGCTTGGTCTTGTAGTAGCGGGCCCCCGCCGCCGCGGTGAGCCGCTCGGTCAGCTTGATTTCGGCATCGGCGAACAGGGCGGCTTCGGTGGCATTGCCGTTGCGTCGGAAGCGAATGTCCGGTACCGCGCCACGCGGCTCATAGAACACCTTCTGGTCGCGCTGGACAGCGGCGTCCATCCAGAAAGCGCCGACCAGCCAGTTGACGACCCCTGCCTTCACCGGCGCCAGCCGGACTTCCTGCGAGAGCGTGCGGGTCTGCAGGTCGACATCGCTCGTCCACTGGTCGCCGAGATAGGCCGGATCGAAGAAGTCGCGGGTGAAGTCGTCGCGCTGGATGCGCTTCTTGGTCTGGTAGCCTGTCAGGGACGTCAGCCTCAGGTCACCGAGGTTGGCATTGACCTGCACGGTGCCCAGGTCAAACGTCGAGCGGACCGTCTGGGGAAACGCGGTCTTGACCTCGTGACGAACGGGTGGCGTGAGGCTGTACCCGTTGCCGGTCGCGTAGTCGAACGGCGAGATGCCCGAACCATCGGCCTGGCGGCTCTGCTGACTGAGGTAGATCGCCGTCACGTCGAAGTCGGCGCTTGGGCGCCATGTGAAGATGGCACGACCACCGTCCACGCGGTTGCTGTTGCCGTCCTTGACGCCGGTGCCGATGTTGTCGATGAAGCCAGGGTCCTTGCGGGCGTTGAGCACCACCCGCAACCCGGCTTTGCCGTTGGCCAGCGGCAGATTCGCCATGGCAGCCGTCGACCATCCACTGCCGCCGCCGCTCATGCTGCTGAAGCTGGCGAGCACCGAGCCTTCGGTTTGCCGGGTGTTGGGCTTGTTCAGCTGGTAGCGGATCGCGCCGCCGAGGGACGAGGAGCCGTACAACGCACCCTGTGGACCGCGCAGCACTTCCACGCGCTCCAGGTCGAAGGGCCCCAGGTCCGGGACCGAGACAAAGGCAAACGGATCCGTGAACGGCACGTCCTCGATGTAGATGCCCGTCGGCGCCTGCGTGAAGCCTTGATTCCCGGCATTCGTGTTGGTGCCGATTCCCCGGATCGACAGCAAGGACGCGTCGGCAGCCCCCTTGTTGAACTGCACGCCGGGCGTGAGCTTCATGACGTCTTCGTTATCGGTGCTGCCCAGGCGCTCGAGCTTGGCGCCGTCCACCGCCGTCACGGTACCGGCCACATCGCTCTGGAGTTGCTTGCGCTTGCCGGCCGTGACCTCGACGCGCTGCGCTTCATCGGCTGCACCTGTCCTGCTGGCGTCGCCCCCAGCGCCTGGGGATGGCTGACCCTGCGCCATCGACGACAGGCCCACCATGATGCTCGCCGCCAGGATGGACCAGCGGTGAACAGCGCGTGAGCTTGCGACAGACACCACCGGGTGGGTTGCGATCCTGGTTGCCATGCGGTTCTCCGTGCTGTTACAAAGCGTCCGGTGGTGTGAACCCGTCATCGTCGCTTCGCACGCCCATGGTAGGCAGCTTGCAACGGGACCGAAATAGCCCGCGTGGTACATGCCCCACCCTGCCCCAAACAGCCAGACTGCCGAATGCCCAAGCAGCCCGCCCCCGTTTCCAGTTCAGGCGCCAGGCGCAAGACCCGGCTTGCCTTGGCGCTGGACACCGAAGGCGTGGCGCATCTCGGCGCGCTGGCCACCTGCATCGGCCTGCCGGGGTTCTATCCCGCGGCCGTGGCGTTTCTGGCATCCCTGATCGATGCGGACGTCAGCGTGGCCTTCCTCTATTCGGTCGACCAGCGTCCCCGCTACCTGGCCGTGAAGGCCGAGGCTGCGGTGCGCCGCGGTGCGCGTGACACGGCCTATCTCGACGGGCCTTATGTGCTGGACCCGGTGTACCAGTTGTTTCAGCGCGGCCAGCCCAACGGTGCCTATGCCATGGCGTCGTACCTGCCCGACGACTTCTACGACAGCGAGTTCTACCGTTGCTTCTTCCGCAACACGCATCTGGTCGACACCATCGATGTGCTCTGGCGCATCGATGAGCGCAGTTCGATCGCCTTCTGTCTTGGTCGGGAGGAGGGCACGCCACCGTTCGGGGCCACAGAGAACGCACTGGTCCAGCACATCCTGCCCTTGCTGTTCGCGCTGATGGAGCGCCACCACCAGTTGGCAACCCCGCCCAAGCCCGACGAAGCCGACCGGCTGGTGCACCGCAAGGTCAAGGCCACGATGGAGAACTTCGGCGCCAGCTTGCTCACCAAGCGTGAGCGCGAAGTGATCTTCTACATGCTCAGCGGCTACTCGTCGGAGCAGACGGCGGAGCGCCTGCACACCGCCGAAGGAACGATCCGCAACCAGCGCAAGAGCATCCACCGCAAGTTGGAGACGGGATCCCAGGCCGAGTTGTTCTCGCTGTTCATCCAGTGCATTCCCTTTGCCGACCCCGACAGTGGCGCGGATCCGCTGGTGCGCTGCCAGGGGCCGTCGCCGCGCTGAGCGAACTGAATCCCTCAGGGTCAGCCCCTATGCCATGGCGGACATGGTCGGCCCGGTGCCGAGCTCCTAGCATTTCAGGCGGTATGAGCACCTCGCCGAACGCCACCGACGGATTTGCCGGAACCGCCGCCGATTCCGGTCGCGCGTCCGTGCCCCACGACCAGGCCCTGTTTGAAGGGATGCGCGCGCATCGCGTCGCCGTGGACGACGGTGTGCACATCGACGCCCTGGTGGGCGGCAGCGGACCGCCACTGTTGCTGCTGCACGGCCACCCGCAGACACGCGCGATGTGGCACAAGGTGGCCCCCGCACTGGCGCGTCGCCACACGCTGGTGCTGGCCGACCTGCGCGGCTATGGCGACTCGTCCAAGCCAGCCGGCCTGCCCGACCATTCGAACTACGCCAAGCGCACCATGGCACGTGACCAGGTGGCGTTGATGCGCACCCTGGGTTTTGCGCGCTTCGACGTGCTGGCGCATGACCGTGGTGCCCGCGTGGCCCACCGGCTGGCCGTGGACCACCCCGAGCGCGTTTGCCGCATGGTGCTGCTGGACGTGGCGCCGACACTGGCGATGTACGAACAGACCACGCGGGCCTTTGCCACGGCCTATTGGCACTGGTTCCTGCTGATTCAGCCGGCGCCGCTGCCCGAGCGCCTGATCCAGGCCGACCCGGCCGCCTATGTGCGCGAGGTGATCGGCCGGCGCAGCGCAGGCCTGACACCCTTCACCCCCGCTGCGCTGGCGGCCTACGAACGGGCGGCCGCGCTGCCCGGAACCGCGCATGGCATCTGCGAGGACTACCGCGCCGCGGCCGGGGTCGACCTGGTCCACGACCGTGCCGACCGCGAGGCCGGTCGCCAGTTGGCCACACCGACACTCGTGTTGTGGGGCGCGAAGGGTGTGGTGCACACCTGCTTCGATCCGTTGACGGAGTGGCAGCGCGTCGCCAGCAACGTGCAGGGCGAGCCGCTGCCCTGCGGCCACTACATCGCCGAGGAGGTGCCGGACCTGCTGCTGGCGCGCATCACGCCGTTTCTTTCCTCGGACGAAGCAGCCGCATGAAGCCCGTGGCCGCGGACTGGTTCCAGCGCGAGCAGGTGGCACCGGACCTGATCCGCATCACCGAGAAACACTTCGATCCCATCGCGCGGGCCAACCTCTGGCTGCTGCGCGGACGCGACGCCCATCTCTTGATCGACACGGGCCTGGGTGTGTCTGACCTCGCCCGCTACCTGGCCCCGCTGCTGGACAAGCCGCTCACCGTGGTCTGCACGCACGCGCACTTCGACCATGCCGGCGGCCTGGCCGACTTCAAGTCCACCTGCCTGCACTGCCACGAGATCGACCTGATGCGGCGCGGCGACGCCACCGCGGCGCTGGCCCGGCCCGAACAGGGCTTCAACGTCGATGCCCACTTCAGCGAACTGCCCTACCCCGGTTTCAGCGCGGCGGACTACCGATTCCGCCCCTGCATGGTGCAGCGCGCGCTGAACGAAGGCGACGTCATCGACCTGGGCGACCGCGCGCTCGAGGTGCTGCACCTGCCCGGCCACTCGCCGGGCTCCATCGCCCTGTACGACCGCGCGCAGGTCACGCTGTACTCGGGCGACGTGGTGTACGACGGCGAACTGATCGACAACGCCCTGGGTTGCGTGCCCGAGGACTACGCCACCAGCATGGAACGGCTGGCGCGCCTGGCGCCAGGGCTGGTGCACCCGGGCCACTACCACTCCTTCGACACGCAGCGCATGCAGGCCCTGGTCGCCGACTACCTCGCCGGCCGGCGCGAGCCCGGCTGCCCCGCATTGGAATGACCGCCCGAACCCCGTACCGCAAGCTGGTCGACCCACACACCGTGGCGCGGCTGGAAGGGCAGCACGTGCTGCTGTCTTACGACCTGCACATGGGATCGCTGCGCCGCAACCACGAACCTGTCGCGCCAGCGTCGCTGCGCTGACGAAAGAACGCTAGGCCGCGGCCGCCACGACGCGCCCGCACAGGTAGGTCCACACGAATGCCGCAGCCGCCTGGCTGGTGAGCTCGGCGTGGTCGTAGGGCGGCGACACCTCCACGCAGTCCATGCCGACGAATGGCAGATCGGCCAGTTCTTCCAGTAGGGTGAGAACCTGATTGGTGCTGAGACCGCCCGGCTCGGGCGTGCCGGTGCCGGGCGCGAAGGCTGGGTCCAGGCAATCGATGTCCAGGCTCAGGTACACGGGCGGGTTACCGTGTGCGGCCAGGCGTTGCCGGATCGCACCGATGACGCCGGCCAGTTGAAGTGGGCTCTCCAACCCCCGCAGCACGCGGGCCGGGAACACCTGACCGCCGCGGTCGGACACGAACTCACGCTCGTCTCGGCTGGCAGAGGACCGGATGCCGATCTGCGTGAAGCAGGCGTCGATCACCAGGCCTTCGTGCATGGCCTCGTAGACCCAGGTGCCATGGCCGCTGGGTTCGTCGAAATGGGTGGACCATGTGTCGCAGTGCGCGTCGAAGTGGACGACCGCCAGCGGCTGGCCCAGGTGCTCGCGATAGGCGCGCAACAGGCCGAGCGTGACGGAGTGATCGCCGCCCAGCCAGCACATGTGGTGGGCGCGGATCAGCCGGGCCACGTGCGGTGCCACCGCAGCCCTCATGCCCTCCAGGCTGGTGTTGTGCAACGGCAGATCACCGGCATCACCCAGCAAGCTGATGGGCGACACATCGAAGTGCGGGTGCAGTGCATCGCAGAACATGTGGCTGGCTTCGCGAATCGCACGTGGGCCGAAGCGGGCACCTGGCCGGTTCGTGACAGCACCGTCCCAGGCGATGCCGGCAATGGCGAATGGTGTGTCGGCGTGGGTGACCGGCACCTTCAAGAAGGTGTTCTGGGAAAGATAGGCAAATGAATCCATGGTCGGTCCGGTCAACACTTGGCGCCTTGGAGGTCAAGAGGCTACCCGTCATCGATGGGTTCACGGCGCACCGAGATGCTACGAAGGGCAAGCCCGCACCTGAATAGCCCATGCGGGCTACCGGCAAGGCGACAGCGCATGCCTTTGCGGGGACGCGCTTGCACGGCGGAAGTGCCAGCTGCAGCGATGAGTCTGCCTGCGGTGCAGCGCTGAGTACCGCGCACTCCAGCCCTCCCGGGCTCACGGACTTACACCACGCGCTAGGACACGATCTCAAGCGGCCGTCGCCCTATGGCGGCTGTACTTTGAAACCGGTCATCGGCGGCACGAATTGCTGATCGCTCGGATGACCGGAAGTGGCCGCAAGCGTGAGAAGCCGACTCCACCGGTAAGCAGACACCCGCGTTGGCCGGGAGGGTTGCTGGTTGACACAGGGCAAGGCCCGCACCCTGCGTCCGGCGCATCTTGTCGAGCCCTTAACTCGATGGGAGACCATCATGGGATCCGTTGCCAACGCAGTCCATCGCGAGCCGTGGAACAAGGGGAAGATCGTCGGGCAGAAGGCTCCATTCAAGCTCAAGGACATCTGGGCACTTCGGGTCCGGCTACAGATGGAGCACCGCGTGCGCGAGCTGGCGCTCTTCAACCTGGGCATCGACAGCAAGCTCAGGGGTTGCGACCTCGTGGCCCTGAAGGTCCGCGACGTCAGCCACGGCGATCAACTCGCAACGCGCGCCATCGTCATGCAGCATAAGACCCAGCGCCCGGTCCAGTTTGAGATCACCCCGGCGACACGGGAAGCCTTGCAGGCTTGGATCAAGCAGGCCCAGCTGAAGGCTGACGACTTCTTGTTCCCGAGCCGGCTGCATGAGTCACCTCACCTTGGCACCCCCCAGTACGCCCGAATCCTTGGACACTGGGTCGAGGAGCTCGGTCTCGATCGCGCGGAGTACGGCACGCACTCGATGCGCAGGACAAAGGCGACGCTCATCTACCGGCGTACGAAGAACCTGCGCGCAGTGCAGCTGCTGCTCGGACACTCGAAGCTGGAGTCGACGGTGAGGTACCTCGGCATCGAGGTGGACGACGCCCTTGAGATCTCCGAGCAGACCGAGATCTGACCGGTTCGATAACGCCGCCCTGCTGGATGGCGGGGCGGCAGTAGTCGAGTGGCTGCTTACGGGCATGGAGCCGGCCTCACGTTCCCGGCCACGAGCTGACGTTGCGAGAATGCACCAGAAGCTGACGTTCCGCCGCTCCCCTTTCGAATCTGGGGATGCCTTCACGCTGATCGAAGCGACTTTCAGGTGATGTTGAACAACGCCGAAAACCGGGACAGGTTCTCGGTAGACAGCCGCATGGGATCGTAGTCAGGCTCCGGCAGGGGCTGTACTACGTCCCAATGCTCTGCCATCAGACCTTGTGCGTTGAAGCGCATGAAGTCGGCGATCACGGTGGCCGGCAAGAGCTTGTGCAGGATGACGAAGTCGCCGCAAGCGAACAGGTGGATAGGCCGCCATGTCAGCCGGCCCGGCCGCTTCCAGGCCACCTGTTCCAGGTATCGGCGCAAGCCATCGCGCCCTTGCCCGATGCCCGGTGTGTGTTGGATGTAGTCCTCGGCTACATAGCGGTCGACAAGGCTCATGTCGTGGCCATGCATGCAGTCGGACATGAAGTGCAGCAGGGTCTTCTCGTTGGCTCCCAGTTCGTCGCGCAACAGGGGGTCGAATGGATTGGGAAGAGGGTTCATCGCAAGCCTTCAAGGATGCAGCGGGCCATGGCAGCATGGCCCGCGCGGTTGGGGTGGACGCCGTCGCCTGGCTCACCTGTGGTGCTGTCGCCGTTGAACGCGACCTGCAGAGCGCCGCTGTGTGGGTCGGTCAGTGCGCGGTCCAGGTCTGCGAAGTCATCGAACAACGCGCCCCGGCGCACCTCGGCGTTGAAGGCCTGCCGGCGGCTGTCCTGCAGTGCGCGGCCGTGGCCGGGCCGCGTGCTGTTCAGCGCGCTGGGCACTGTCGCGCCGATGACGCGCAGGCCCTTTGCTCGCAAATGCTGGACGGCGCCGGCCACGGCCCTGGCCACGGTTGCGGCGTCGGCCTGGCCGTTGTCGCTGAAGTCGTTGATCCCTTGCAGCCAGAAGACGGTGCCCACGCCTGACAGGGCCAGCACGTCACGCTCCAGCCGCTCGATGGCCGCAGGGCCGCCGCGCCAGGGACCTGCCGCCGCGTCAGGGCCCTGCACCTGGTTGCCCCCAATGCCGGCGTTGACGACGGCCACATCCTGGCGCCCCGCGCCCCACAGTTCGCGCTGCAGCACGTCGGTCCAGCGGTCGTGGCCGTTGAGGGTGGTTGCGGTGCCATCGGTCAGCGAATCGCCCAAGGCGACGAGTGCCTGCACACCCACCGGCAGCCACGCGTCCAAGGCGTCGACAAAGAAGGTCGACGTGGTGGTGTACGGGAAGCCCAGTTCGCTGTCGGAACCCGCAGCCCGTCGGTCGCCCGGCGCAGACAGGTACGAGGTGGCCATCGCCTTGGCGTGCCAGGTGATGGGGCCGCTGGCACCGTCTACCCAAGCACTGAAGGCGAGGCTTCGGCCCGGCATCAGTTGCTGCATTGCCGGCAACGCGGTCCACTCGACGGCCGGTGCCCATGCGCACGCCCCGGCGGCCAAGGACTGGTCGGGCAGTTCGACCCGCGTGCCGGGAGCGAGAGCGCCGCCACCCTGATGCAGGCCCAGGCTCATGCCGCGCAGCTGCAGCGGACGGTCGCCAAAGTGGTTGCTCAGACGCAGCCTGAAACGCGCCGACCACAGGCCCGGCCGCAGCACCATGCGAAGCGACTGGTTGACCAGGCCCTGAGTGGCGTCTGGCAGTGCCCCGCTCAAGTCAGGCTGGGCGATCGTGGAGCCCACCGGGTAGGCGCCTTGTGCAGACGCCGCCCAAACGGTCACCCAATGGCCTTCAGCCGCAAGCGCTGAGCTCATTCCTTGAATGCCAACCAGCGGCGCGCACGCTCGATGATGGGCCGGTCGATCATCCGGCCGTCCAGCAGCACCGCGCCCAGCCCCGCCGTGCATGCCGCTTCATCGGCGGCCACGACGCGCGCGGCCCAGGAACGCTCGGCCACCGAGGGCGAGAAACCGCGGTTGACGATGGGCACCTGCCGCGGATGGATGCAGACCGAGCCGGTGAAGCCCATCGCGCGGCCGGCGCGCACGGTGTGCTCGAAGCCCGCCACGTCATCCACCACCGCAATGCTGCCGGCCAGGCCCCAGCAGGCCAGGCCGTTGGCGTGTGCGCAGGTCAGCACCTGTTGTGCAGGCCAGGTCAGCGCAGCCGGCTCGGGTGGCACGCCCAGGGCACCGGCGTAGTCCTCAGCGCCGAAGCCCAGTGCGCACAGCGCCGGGTGTGCCGCGACCTGAGCGGCCGCCAGTACCCCACGCGGCGTTTCCAGCAAAGCCGCGATCGGCGGTGGCGGGTGGCCCTGCTCGCCGCCCGCGGCTGCGTGGGCGTCCAGTGCTTGCGCAAAGGCTTCCAGCTGCGCAACGGTTTCCACCTTGGGCAACATCACGGCGGCCAGGCTCCGCAGCGGCATACCCTGGAGGTCTTGCTGCCACAAGGCCGGTTCGCTGTTCACGCGCAGCACCACCCGGGCGCTGCGTGCCGCCAGTTGCGCCACCGCCGCGCGCGCCATCGGGCGGGCTTCGGCCTTGCGGTCGGGGGGGATGGCGTCTTCCAGGTCGACCACCAGGGCATCGGCGCCCCGCTCGGTGGCCTTGGCCAGCAGGTGCTCGGCGGTGGCCGGCAGAAACAGCAGCGAGCGGATCGTCTTCAGCTGCACTCGATCGCTCCTTGGCGCTGCAGCGCCTCGCGCTCGGCTGACGTGGCGCCCAGCTCGGCCAGCAGCTCGTGGGTGTGCTGGCCGCGTGCGGGCGCGGCGCGGCGGATGCTGCCGGGCGTGCCGTGCAAGCGCGGCGTCACCTGGTGCATCACCGTGGGTTCGGTGCCGTCGCCGCCGTCCAGGCGCACGTAGACGCCGCGCTCGACGACGTGAGCATCGGCCAGCAGTTGTGGGGGCGCATAGATCGGGCCCACCGTCACGCCGTGGCGGCGGAACAGCGTCAGGCACTCGCCCTGGTCAAGCCCGGCAATGAAACCGGCGACCATCGCGTCCAGCTCCTCGTCGTGGGCCAGTCGTGCGGCGTTGGTGTTGAAGCGTGGCTCATCCATCAGCGCCGGGCGGCCGATGGCCTCGAACACGCGTCGCGCCATGGTGTCGGTGGAGCCGCTCATCGACACCCACAGGCCGTCCTTGCAGCGATAGCTGCCTCGCGGCGATGCAATCTTGCGGCCGGGCTCGGCATCCACCCCAGTGGCCGCAAAGGCGCTGACATCCGGGCCCATGATGGCGAGCATGGGTTCCAGCAGCGACAGGTCGAGCACCTGACCGCGGCCGCCACGCACCTCCACTTCGCGCAGCGCGGCCAACGTCGCGAAGGCGCCGGTCAGGCCCGTGATCATGTCGGCCATCGCCAGGTTGGGCAGTTGAGGCGCGCCATCGGCGCCGCGGTGCTTGTGGGCATAGCCGCTGAAGCCTTCGATCAGGCTGCCGAATCCCGGCAGCTCGCGATACGGGCCCGTCTGGCCCCAGCCCGAGAGCCGCACCACCACCAGGCGTGGGTTGGACATCCGCAGCGCATCGGGCGCCAGACCCATGGCCTCCAGCGTGCCGGGGCGGAAGCTCTCCACCAGCACCTGCGCGGTGTCGATCAGGCG
>JBMOGN010000066.1:0-15167 GCA_049318345.1 Rubrivivax sp.
ACCGCCTGCGCAACCCGGGCAAGGTGCCGCTGGAGATCATCGAGGTGCAGTCGGGAAGCTACCTCGGCGAGGACGACATCGTGCGGTTCGAGGATACGTACGGGCGTGGCTGAGGAAGCGGGGCGGCCTGTCCGACGGCGCATCCTGCTGTCGGTGATGGCGTGTTCGCCGCAGTGGGGCAGCGAGCCCGGCGTGGGGTGGCACTGGCTGCTGCACCTGGCACGACACCACGAGGTGGTGGTGCTCACGCACGCCTACTTCCGCAGCCACCTGGAGCCTGCCCTGCGCGCGCACGGGCTGCAGGAGGTGGAGGTGCACTACCTGCAGGCGCCTGCCCTCGGCTGGCATCCCCACCGTCAGCTCAACTCACGGCTCTACTACAGCTGGTGGCAGTGGTGCGCACGGGCAGTCGTCCGGCGCCTGGTGGCCGAGAAGCTCTTCGACCTCATCCACCACCTCACCTGGGGGACGCTGCGACTGCCCTGCTTCCTGGGTGGGCTCGGGGTGCCGCTCGTCATGGGGCCGCTGGGGGGCGGAGACACGGCGCCGATGCGCCTGTACGAAGGCGTTCCGTGGCGTCACCAGGCCCTGGACGCGCTGCGGCTGCTCTCCCTGGCCTGGGTGAGGATCGATCCCCTGGCCACGATCGGGCCGCGACGCGCCGCGCTGGTGCTGTGCAAGACGCAGCAGACGCTGGACATGCTGCCGGCCGATGTGCGCGCGCGCGCACTCATCCTGCCGGAGATCGGCAGCCCCGAGTCTTCGGGAGGCCCCCGTGAGACCGACCATCCCGCAGGCGATTTGGGGGCCTTCACGGGCGGCGGCCCGCCCCGTTCCTTCAGGCTGCTGTTCGCCGGGCGGCTGATCGCGCTGAAGGGAGTGGGCATCGCCCTGGGCACCGTTCAGCACCTCGTGCGCCGAGGCTGGGACGTGCACTTCGAGATCGCCGGGGATGGCCCGCTACGCGCCCACTTGCAGGAGCAGGTGGCGCGGCTTCACCTGCAGGACCGGGTGCACATGCTCGGCTCGATTCCCCGCACGGAACTGCTGGAGCGCTATCGCCAGGCCGACCTCTTCCTGTTTCCGAGCCTGCGAGACTCCAGCGGCAACGTCGTGCTCGAAGCGCTGTCCCGCGGGCTGCCCGTGGTGTGCCTGGACCTGGGCGGGCCACGGCACTATGTCGACGAGCACTGCGGCATCGTCGTGCCCACCGGGGCGATCAGTCGCCAGGAGCTGGAGCGCGCGATCGCGGACAGGATCGAGCCGGTTCTGGCCGATCCGAATCGCCTGGCCTCGATGTCGCAAGCTGCCCTGGCCCACGCCGCTCGGCAGAGCTGGCCAGCCGTGGTGGGCCGCGCCTACGAGGTGATCGCGTCACGGCTGGGCTGGTGACGCGGCCGTGCACACTTCATCGTCCGCACGCCACAGCGCCTTGCCGTCCCCGACGCGTCCACGGAGATCCCCATGAACCTGGTTCAGCTTCTCAAGCGCTCGGCCCGCGCGGCGGGCTTCGAGGTGCATCGCTACAACCCGGTGCGTTCGCTGGACGCCCGGTTCTTCCATCTGCTGGGCGTGCACGCGGTGGACGGCGTGTTCGACGTGGGCGCCAACGACGGGCAGTTCGGCACCTACCTGCGGGAAGGCGGCTACGCCGGCCCGATCGTCTCATTCGAGCCGCTCGAGGAACCCCACCGCCTCCTCACCGAGCGCGCGCGTACCGACCCCGGCTGGTCTGTGGCGCCCCGAGGCGCATTGGGCGCCGAGCCCGGCGTCGTGCAGATGCAGGTGGCCGGCAACTCCACGAGCAGTTCCCTGCTGCCCATGCTGTCCTCCCACATCGACGCCGCCCCTTACACCGCGCCCGTGGGCACGCAGGAAGTCCACGTGCGACGACTCGACGACATCGAACCGGCGAGCGCAGCGGGGTGGCGCCGCGCGCTGCTGAAGATCGACACCCAGGGCTACGAAATGCCCGTGCTGCAAGGCGCCACCGCCACCCTCACGCGCTGCGCAGGCGTCCAGGTCGAGATGTCGCTCGTGCCGCTGTACGAAGGGCAGGCGCTGTATCTTGAGCTCACCGAGTGGCTGCTGGAGCACGACTTCGCCCTGTGGGGCGTGCTGCCGGGGTTCTGCGACCCCCGCTCGGGCCGGCTGCTGCAGATGGATGGCCTGTTCTTCAGGAACCGATGAGCTTGCCACTGCCGGCAAAGCGGCCGAGCAGGTTTTCGTAGGCTTCCAGGATGCGGGGCCAGTCGAAGGCGTCGGAGAACCGGCTGCGGGCAGCCTGCCGCAAGGCTTCGAGCGTGGCGCGGTCGTCCTGCAAGCGCTGCAGCAGGGTGTCGAAGGCCGCCTCGTCGGCGTAGTAAAGCGCCCCGGCGCCCGCGACCCAGCGGTTGAAACGGTTGTCGTCGGCCAGCACGGCATTGCCCGCCCCCAGGGCCTCCACCAGGGACGGATTGGTGCCGCCTACCCGGTGCCCGTGGATGTGCGCGAAGGCATGCTGGCGCAGCGCCTGCACCACCTGGGTGTCGTAGATCGCCCCCAGGAACCGCACCTGCGCACCGGCTGCGGCCCGAACGGCCTCGTGGTAGGCGTGCCCTGGATCGTAGCACCCGAGCACGGCAAGCTCGACGGCGCGCGAGCGGGCCGAGAAGGCGCGCACGACCTCCAGGATCCCGTTCTCGGGTTCGGGGCGTGCAATCAGCGTCAGGTAGCGGCCCGGCTCGAGGCCGAGCGCGCGAACCGGCTCGGGCGAGGCCTGCGTCACCGGATCGGCACCGTAGGGAATGGTGGTGATGCGCTCGGCGGAAGCCAGCGCCGACAGGTGGCGGGCAATCTCGGGATGGTCGGCCACGAGGTGCTGGCCAAACCACGCGCCCGCGCGCTCGTTCAGGCGAAGCCAGGCGCGAGCCAGGGGGCCGTACTTGGCGCGCTGCCACTCGATCCCGTCCATGTTGATGACATTGACCACGCCAGCCACGCGCAGCCGGGCACACAGCAGCGCGGTGTTGTAGCCGAGGGTCAGGCAGGGTTCGCCGGCGCGCGCCGCATCCTGGATGCTGAGCCAGTCGAAGAGCACCGTCCCCGGGGCCCCGCCCAGGCGCACGGGTATGCGCACCCGGTGCACCCCTTGCCAGGTGTCGCGCAGCACGGGGCCGTCGCCGTCTTCCTGGCAGTAGACCGTCACGCGCCAGCCCCGTTCCACCAGGTACGGCGCCAGGCGCTCGGCAAAGGTCTCGAAACCGCCGTGGGCGGCCGGCACCCCGCGGATGCCCAGGATGCGCAGGCTCAGGCCGGACATGCGGACTGCTCGCAAAGTCGATGCAGATGGGCGAGCTGGCCCTGCAGCGAGAAGCGCTCGGCCTGACGAACAGCGGCCAGCGCGCCAATCTGGCGGCGCAGCGCCGCGTCCTGGGCAAGGCGATCCAGCGCCTGGGCCAGCGCAGCCGTTGAGCCAGGCGGGAAAAGCCAGCCGCTGTGGCCATGCTCGATGATGTCGAGCACACCGCCGTGCCCGGCGGCGATCACCGGCAAGCCGCATGCCATGGCCTCGACGGCGACGAGCCCGAAGCCCTCGGGCTCCAGCGACGGGACGGCCGCCAGATCACTCGCGCGCCAGACCCGGTGGATGTCGCGCTCGAAGGGCAGCAGGAACACCCGGTCCTGCAACCCATGGGCGGCGATGCGCGAGGCCAGGGATTCACGGAAGTCCTCGTGGCCGGCGTAGACATCGCCCACGAGGGCCACGCGCAGCTGTCCCGCCCGCCCCTCGCGATGGAGGGCGGCGACGGCATCGATCAGCAGGGCCTGGCCCTTCAGGTGATTGAATCGCCCGACGCAGGCCACCACGATGTCGTCCGGCGCGGCCTGGACCCGGACGCGGAAATCCGCCACCTGCGCCTGCGTGACCGGGGGCAGCGGCGCGATGCCGTTGTGCACGACCTCGCAGCGCGCCTTCAGGCGAGGAGCCTGTCGCAGCAGCCACTCCTGTGTCGGGCTGGAGTTGGCGACCACGCGGTCGGCCAGGCGATCCACGAGCTGCACGAGCCCGTAGCCGACCAGCCGCGGACGCCCGGGGGTCTCGTGCACATGCCACAGGTGCGGACAGCCGATGCGCCGTGCGTAGAACGCGCCACCGAGGACGGCCAGCGTGTTGGAGTAGACCAGCGCCACCTCGCGCCCGGCGACGATTCGCTGCAGCTCGGAGCGTGCCTGCGCCAGGGCTCGCCACAGCGTCACAGGCGCACGCCAGGTGAGCATCGCGCGCCGGATCTTGGCCACCTCCGCCTGGTGAACCTCGATGCCCGCGCGGCACAGCTCGGCCTGCAGGGGGCCCTGTTCGGCCAGCACGACCACCGGCTGGAAGACGCCCCGCGCGGCACAGTCGCGCGCCACGTTGAGCAGCACCTTGTCCGAGCCATAGAGCTCGGCTGAAGCATGCACGAAGAGCAGCACCGGGCGGCTCGTCGGGGTCTGCAGGGCCTCGTCCATCAGCCCCCCCGGGCGGCAGCCGCGTAGGTGCTCGCCATCTCGCGCCTGAGCATGCTGATCACCGGCGCATCGGGGCTTCGGCGACGATCATTGGGATCGCGCGAAGCGATCTCCGCATCCCAGCCCGGCCAGCCCCGGAACTCGTGGTAGGTCCAGGACCAGCCAAACTCCCGGAAGAAGCTCAGGCAGTCGGCCACGTAGCGATGCGCGGAATCACCAGGCGCCCACCGGACGCAGCTGAACTCCCCGACATAGATGGGCGCACGGCTTCGCTTCTGGAAGTCCACGGCATCCTGCAGGACGCTGCGCAGCCGGGCCGCATCCCAGGGCCCGGGGTAGATGTCGGTGCCCTTGAGCAAGGCGTCGTCGAGAACCGGATACGGCAAGGTCTTCGACCACCCGGGCGAGACGTGCTGGTGCGTGATGGCGTGCGGGTTGTAGAAGTGGATGCTGTACACCAGCTTCGGATCGGCCAGCACGGGGAAGCCACGCAACCCGATCGGCATGCCACCGGCCACACCCTCGATGACCAGGGGCATGTCCGGGTCTTCGGCACGCACGGCCTCGATGGTGCGCTCCACCAGTTGCACCCACTGGTCGCGGAAGGCGGTGGGGTCAGTCGGTGAATGGGGTGGGTTGGGCTCGTTCATCAGATCCAGGCCCACCACCACCGGCACGTCGCGCAGCATGCGCGCCACCCGGCGCCAGGCGTCGGCGAAGCCTCGTGCCCGCTCTTGAGAGCCCCACAGGGGCGGATTGGGCTTCATCTCGAACTCGGCCGTGAGGACGATTGCCACCCCGAGCGCACGGCCATGTCGGATCGCGTCACCCAGTGCAGAGAGCGCCTGGGTGGACAGCACATACCGGCCTTGTCCGGCATCCCAGTCGAAGCGCAGGAACACACGGTTGAGCCTCGCGCCGGTGGCCGACAGCGCCTGGTAGTAGTCCGCGTCGAAGGGGCTGCGACCGAGCATGCCGGTCACGAAGCCCTGCGGTCGCTGCAGCCAGAACGCCATGCGCTCGGATGGACTGGCCGGCAGGCCCCTGGGGGGACGCAGCGGAACCTGCGTCTGGGCCTGCGCCTTGCCCGGTGTCCATGAGGTCACCACAAGCGTGGCGCACCCGCCGAGGACAAGTGCCCGGCGCCCCACTGCCATCGGCGAGGTGCAGTCGGGCCGGTCGTCAGCCACTCGGGCGGGGCTGCCGTTGCAGCGGGTGGCGTCAAGCGGGTTGGTCACGGCTGGAGTCCAGGGCGGCCAGGAGAAAGCCCGTGCACAGCAGGAACGCGAACATGTCGTTCTTGTTGAATACGCCGCCGATCACATAGGTGGTGACCGCCAGGGTGACGGCCACAGCCTGCAGCAGCCGGCCCGTGACGCGTCTCGGATCCGTCGGCGCGACACCGGCCCAGCGACGCCCTCGGATGTAGAGATAGCCCAGCACGTAAAGGTACAGGGCCAGGGACACCAACCCACCCTTGACCAGCAGGTACATGTAGCCGTTGTGCAGCACCGAGATGCGCCGTACCGATATCGGCATGCCGCCCTCGAAACCCCCGAGCGGGATGAAGACACCGAGGTCAACCGTCGCCCCAAAGCCCTGCCCGAACAGGATCTGCAACGGCGTACCCGCGATGACCTGCTTGAGTGCCTGCGCCGACTCGAATCCCCGGAAGTTCGTGTTGATCTCCTTCATGCTGTAGGTGTCGGTGAAGGCGATCTCGCGAAGGCCGCGCACCAGCTTGCCGAAGAAGGAATTGAGATCGAGCCCGCCCGCACGTCCGAACATCGACTCCAGCAGCAGCACCACCATCAGCAGGACGAAGGCCGGTGCCACCAGGCGCAGCCACTCCTGCCTGGCAAAGCATCCGGCGCGAGCGGCCAGCGCCACCATCGCCACCATGAGCGCCGTGCGGGAGAACACGCCCACCACCGCCAGCCCCACCACGAGCAGCAGGCCCATGCCCCAGGCCCGTGACAGGCGAAGTTCCTCGTGCCAGCGGCCCGCCACCACCGCGAGGATCACCAGGGCCAGAACGGGCGGATACAGGCCTGTACCGATCCGCTCCCGGATGGCCACTGCAGGCAGGAGCACCAGGCTCGGGTCGAAGAAGTAGCCACGGGCCTGCCACAGCGCCATCAGCAGCCCGGCCAGGAGGAAGGCGCGCAGCCCGGACACGAGATCGGGGCGAATCTTGTACAGCACATATCCCGTCAGCACCACCATGGCCGGATTGGAGACGTACCAGGCATCCTTGAAGTAGGCGTAGCGCTCGGCGCCCACGCCCGAGGCGAGGCCCGCACACAGGATCAGCCCGAAGGGCACGAGGACGTGTCCGAGCCGCAGCTCGATGCGCTGGTTGGCGCCGATGACGACGACGGCGGCCGCCAGGAGGAATGTCCCGCTCAGTACGGTGAGCACGATCGGGTCGGCCATCGACGACAGGCAGCACAGAAAGACGATGGATGCCAGCGGCCAGGCAGGAACCCGCTCGACCGACACCGGCATCCTCGTCATGCGGGCATGCCCGGCTGCGGCGGCGCTCAAGCCAGGCCTCCTCGCCAGGCGCGCCAACTCCGGGACAGGCGGCCCCAGGGCCAGAAGGCGCGCGTCTGCATCCTGGCCACCTCACGCAGCGAGGGGACGAGCCAGGACGCGACGTAGCCGCAGATGAAGAAGCTGCACACCGCCGCCACGGCGGCTCCCCAGGCGCCTGCCAGGGGCACGAGCACCGCGTGCAGCACCACCGCCACCACCAGCCCGATGACCGTCAGGGCCAGGCCCGTGCGCTCGCGCCCCGCCGCCACCATCCACTTCAGCCGCGCATGGGCCATGGCGATGCCGATGCAGCTGAAGGCATGGACCTGGAACACCTCAGCGCTGCGCCGGTACGCCTCGCCGAACACCGCCGGCACCAGCCATCCCGCGACCGCCACCGCCATCAGCGTACCGGCCAGGGCAGCCCCCGTCGTGAGGTCGAAGAAGACCTGCGAGTCGGCATTCCCGGCTCCGCGCGTGACATCCGCGTGCCGCGCCAGGCGCGGATACAGCACATCGGCCACAACCACCGGGAGCACGTACAGCACCTCGCAGAGCTTCTGGCTCAGGCTGTACAGGCCGGTCTCGGCGCGGGTGGACAGCATGCCGAGCATCATGACGTCCACCTTCATGTAGGCCACGATGGCCAGCGTGGCCAGCGCGTGCGGCGCGCAGCCCTTGAGCAGCTCCCGCATCTGCGCCGCATCGGCCACCAGGGCCTCGCCAGCGCGACCATGCGTGAGGGTCCGGTGAACCGCCCACAGCCCCAGGCAGGCCAGCGCAGCCTCCAGGGCGATCGTCCAGGCCAGCGCGAGCACTCCCGCTCCGGCGATGAGGCAGGCCACCTTGGCGAGGCTGCCCACAAGCGTGGCCGCGAACCGGGTGGCAGCAGCCGGGAGCGAGACCTGCCGCTGCTTGAACCAGAGGTCCACCACCCCCGGGGCGTACAGGGGAAGCGACAGGGCGACGACCATCGTCAGCAGCGCGGCATCGGGCTCGCTCGGCCGCATCACCGAGACCAGCAGCCAGGAAAGCGGGACGCACGCGATACCCACCGCCAGGCGCAGGGCCAGGGCCGATCCGAGCACCACGCCTGCGGCGTGGTGACCCCGGCTCAGCCTCATGAGCACGGGGTTGTCCAGCCCCAGGGTGACCACCGCATGGAAGATCGCAACCACCGCCGAGGCGTAGTTGAGGACGCCGAACGACTCCGGGCCGAGCTGACGGGCGATCCACATCGCCACGACCGTGACCAGGCCGATGCGCAGGAGCTGTTCCACGAGCAGCGTCACGCCATCCCGTGCGCCGGCGCGGTTCAGCAGCGGTCCTGCCGGCGCAGCGGCGCCTGGGGCGAGGTCAGTCGCGGGCTCGGCAACGGAGACCGGGGCCGTAAGGAACGGGGAGGCGCCCGCGCTCATCCGGCCTCCACGCGCGCCATCGGCTGGTCGCCAAGCTCGTAGCGCCCTCCCACTCCAGTCGCCTGGACCCTGCGGTAGCTGGGCAGTGCGTCTTCGGCGAAATCGAAGGCGAGGTCGCAGCGTCGATAGCCGCCGCGCAGCAGCCGCTCCAGGCGACGCATCCCCAGCACGCCCGCACGCAGCGCCTGGCTGCGCAGGGCACCGTGCCGCTGGCGCACGAGTTCGGCCTCCACCGCCATGCGGGCGTGCCCGCTGAGGTTGTTGCCATCCACACCGAAGAGCGCCAGATAGCCCGGCAGGTGCGCGATGCGCGCACCCCGGTCGGCCAGGTTCAGCATGAGGTCGCAGTCTGCGGCGTAGCGCAGCTTCGGATCGAAGATGAGCCAGCCCCGCTC
Organism: Rubrivivax sp.; assembly: GCA_049318345.1. Lineage (GTDB taxonomy): Bacteria > Pseudomonadota > Gammaproteobacteria > Burkholderiales > Burkholderiaceae_C > Rubrivivax. The sequence continues at coordinate 8,843 of JBMOGN010000066.1, forward strand.
AAGCAGACGCCGCCTGAAGAACAGCGTGCACGAAGCCGAGTACAGGAAGCTGTTGGCCACGTACAGCCGCCGGAAGGGAATCTCGCGGCGCAAGGCGATGACCCCTCCGTCGGGTCCGCACACCACGTAGTCGCCGAAGACGACATCGGTGTCGGGATGCCGGTCGAAGTAGGCGGCCACGCGCTGCAGCGTTCCAGGCAGGTACTGCTCGTCGGCATTGAGCCAGCTGAGGAACTCGCCTGTCGAACGCGCCCAGCCGCGCGCAATCGCGTCGTACATGCCCGAGTCGGCCTCGCTGCGCCAGCACAGGTCTGGCTGGTCGGCCAGCCAGCGCGGCGTGCCGTCCTGCGAGGCGGCGTCCTGGACGAGATGCTCCAGCGAGACGCCCTGCTGGCCCCTGACCGAACCGACGCAGCGCACGAGGTGGGACAAGGCATTGCGCGCGGGCGTGGCCACGCTGAAGCGAACCCCTTCCGGCCCGGACCCCTGGTCGCCGCGGGACATCGCGTCGGCCCCCACCTCAGGCGACCGCGCGCCCGAAGTACCGCCCCCGCACCCCCTGCGGCACCGCCTCGAACATGTCCCGCAGGAAGGTCTCCTGAAGCCTGAACGCGGCCTCATCGGGCGCCGTGAGGCTGGACACGCGCACGAGCATGCCGTCGGGGATCTGCCCGCGCAGGCCGTATCGGATCTGCTCGATCTTGCGCCCGAGACCAGGCAGCGTGGCGCTCTCGTCCAGCGTCACCCAGTAGGAGATGAGCTCGCGCCGTCTGCCCATCACCCCGGCCAGGCGGGCCACGGGAATGCTGCGGCCGTCGATCTCCAGGCGCGAGGTGGGCAGCACCTGGATCTGGAAGCCCTGCGCCGAATAGCAGAACTCGGGGCGGTGCACCGCGGTGGCCTCCGAACCCTGGTCGCTGCCATAGGCGATGGACAGCATCACGTACTGCCCCTGGGCGTTGACGTAGCTGCGGGCCAGCACCTGGGAGTACAGCGAGTCGAGCATGGCCTGCACGCTCGGGTCGGGCAGCACCGGCGCGACATTGCGGTCGGCACGCCAGGTGCCGAAGGAGGTGGGCACCTGCCCGTCCAGGTCGATGCGGGCCTTGCGCTCGGACAGGCGCACGGTGGGGCGGGCGACCTCGCCGGCCACCGCCGCGCCGAACATCAGCGAGGCAGCCAGCAGCGCACGGCGACGCGGGGCGGGGCTCATGCTGCGGCCCTCTTGCGCGCCAGGATGCGGCCGAGCCAGGCGTCCGTGATGAAGAGCATCACGAGTCCGACGCCGAAGAGCAGCATGCCGGCGAAGTCGTGCACGAAGCCCTGTCCCGCCTCGTCGCCCAGGTGGAAGGTGACCAGGATGAGCACGATCACGCGGATCACGTTGGCCACGAAGGCGATCGGGATCACGAGCACGGCCAGCAGCACGTTGCGCAGCCGGTCCGTGTAGCCCATCAGGTTCATGTAGAGCAGGCCCAGCGCCTCCAGCGTGAACATGGAGTTCAGGCCGGCACAGGCGTCGGCCACCAGCAGCTGGTAGGGGCCCACGGTGAGGATCACCCCGCTGCGTCCGATCGGGTAACCCGCGGCATGCATGAGCGTCTCGGCCGAAATCGACACCGCCGTCTTCAGCGGCATGGTGACCGCCTGCACCATCACCCCGGGCAGCGGCACGGTGAAGAGCAGGAAGAACAGCGGAAAGGCCCAGGCCCGCAGCGCCGCCCAGCCGCGCAGCAGCAGCAGCAGCGCGGCGATCAGCACGAGCAGCGACAGCACCTCGAACTGCAGGATGCGCTGCGTGCGTCCGAGCGCGTACATCGCCGCGCCCAGCAGCAGCAGGGCGCCGCCGGTCACGTTGGCCGGGCGCACGGGCGCGTCGATCACCGCCTGGCGGCTGCGCCACATCAGCCAGAAACTGACGCCGAAGATGAGCGGTCCGTGACCCTGCTCATCGCTGCGCCAGACTTCGCGCGCAAGATCCATCGCAGTGGGAACCGCGAGCGACAGGAATGCAGCCAGCAGCACGAGCCAGGGCGCCCAGCCCGCGACGGAGGGCGCATCGCGCAGGACGCGGGTGGTCATCGGGCCGGCCCTCAGTAGTCGTTGACGATCACGCCGGCCAGCTGGGTGGGCGTGTTCTCGAGGGCGGCGGCCATCTCGCGCAGCGCTTCCACGCGCGTCTCGTGGCGGCGCGCGAGCATCAGCGTGGCCGTGCAGCGCGCGGCAATCACGTAGGCATCCGATCCGAAGGAGGCGGCCGAGGTGTCCACCACCACGTGGTCGAACTTCGACGCGAGCTCGCTGATCACCAGGCCGAAGGTCGAGCGCTCGATGAGTTCCAGGGGGTTGGGCGGCACGATGCCCACGGGCAGGACGAACAGCCCCGGCAGGCTCTGCACCTCCTGGATCACGCGCGAGCGCGAGCGGCCGGAGAGGATCGCCGACAGCCCTGCACGGTCCTCGAGGCGGAAGATCTCGTGCTGGCGCGGCACCCGCAGGTCCGCGTCGATGAGCAGGGTGCGGCCGCCGAGCTGCGCCAGCGACGCCGCGATGTTGGCCGCGAAGAAGCTCTTGCCGTCCTTCAGGTTCGGGCTGATCACGGCCAGCACGCGCCGGCCGTCCGGGTTGCTGAACATCCGCATCGTGATCTGGCTGCGGATGGCCCGGAAGGCCTCGGCCTGCTCGGAAAAGGGCTGGTTGAGCACCACCAGTTCCGGGCAGCGGCCGCGCTGCGACTCGCTGGCGAAGGGGTACTGGAACTGCTGGGCCAGCGCATAGACCACATCGTCGGCGCTGGCCATCTTCAGGGCCACCGCCGCCTCGCCGAAGCGCACCCCGTGCTCGCGCTGGTAGGCCAGGATGCGCTCGACCTGGCTCGCCTTGAGGTTGCGCGTGTCGCGGATGATGTCGCCGATGGAGCGCTCCTGCGGCACCACCTCCACGGGCTCGACGGTGGCCTCGGCCACGGGCGGGGCTTTGATCTCGGGCCTCATGCGGGCTTGCTCCTGGAGGCGCCCTTCTGCCAGAGAAAGCGCAGCTTGGCCTTGCGTGCATGGCGCGACAGCAGTCGCGCCGGGCGCGGCAGCACCCCGATCACCGGCAGGCCGAGCAGTGCCGGCACCTCCGCCACCGAGCGCACGCGCCGGTGGCGCATCTCCACGGCCAGCGCGATGGCGCCGCCCAACAGCAGGCCCACCACCGTGGCCAGGATCGCGTTGAGCAGCAGGCGCGGCGAGGAGGGCTCCCAGGGCGCGGTGGCCTGTGCGAGCACGTAGACGTTGCTCTGCGTCGTCAGGCTCTCCATGCTGCTCTGGTTCAGGCGCACGGAGATGGCATCGAAGGCGCGCTGGGCGTTCTCCACCTCGCGCTGCAGGATCGCGCCCTCGTCGCGCACAGCCTTCATCTTCAGCACCTTGGCGCGCTGGGCCTCGAGCGAGGCGCGCAATGCAGACTCGCGCTGGTTGTTGATGTCCGCCGTCACGGACACGCCGCCCGTGACGCGCCGCGTCTCGGTGTCGATGCGCGAGCGGATCTCCGTGATCGAGGCCTTCTGCTCGATGACCTGGGGGTGGTTGTCGCCGAAGCGCGAATTGAGCTCCTGCAGCCGTGCCTCGGCCCGGCTCAGGTCGGCCCGCAGCGAGGACAGCAGCGGGTTGTTCAGCACCTCCTGCAGCTTGTCACCGGCGCCGGACGTGGCCTGGGCGCGGCGGCTGGACGAGTCGGAAGACAGCGCCTGCATGCTGGTGAGCTGGCTGGACAGCTCGTTCAGGCGTGCCGTCTCCACGTCCAGGCGCTCGTCGCTGACGAGGATGCCGTTCTGGCGCTGGAAGGACGACAGCTTGGCCTGGGCCTCCTCGAGCTGGTCGCGCGCGGCCTTGGCGCGGGTGTCGAAGAACGAGGCGTACTGGCGAGCGGGGTCCACGCGCAGCTCCAGGGCGGTCTGCACGTAGGCCTCCACGTAGGCGTTGGCCAGCGCGGCGGCGAATTTCGGGTCGGGGGCGCTGTAGGACAGGGTGATCACGCTGCTCTCGCGCGAGGGCACCACATCCATCCGCCTGACCAGAGAGGTCGCGAGCCACTGCTCGATCGTGCCCCGGGCCTGGTTCTCCTCCATCCACTGCTCGCGCACCTGCGGGTTCTCGGCGAGCTTGAGGTTGCGCACCACGCGCTGGGAGACGCGGGCGCTGCGGATGATGTCGACCTGCGAGGCCATGAAGCCGGGGGAGACGCCGCCGTACACGGCCGCGCTCACGGGATCGGGCTTGAAGTCGACGACGACGCTGGCCGAAGCCGTGTACTGCCGCGGCAGGCGCAGGCTCACGCCCATGACGGCGCCCACCGTGAGGGCGACCACGAGCGCCACCACCCACCAGCGCGCGCGCAGGATCGCCAGGAACTGTCCGAAGGTCATCGCGGGGCCTCGTCTTGCGGGTGCGGGCTAGAACAGGCTCTCGCGAACGTACACCACGTCGCCGTCCTGCATGCGCTCGTCCATCGTCAGCTGCACCACCTGCGCCCGCCCCTCGGGGTTGCGTCGGTGCACGCGGATGCCCTTCTCGGTGCCGCGCTGCGTGAGGCCGCCCCCCGTGGCCAGGGCCTGCATGAGGGTCATGCCGCGCTCCAGCCGCATCGGGCCGGGTCGCTGCACCTCGCCGTAGATGTAGACGATCGGCTGGCGGTCCACCCACATCGTGTCGCCGCCCTGCACGAAGATGTCCTGGCCGCGCCCGCCCGGCGTGAAGAGCGTGGGCAGGTCGACCTCGGTGCGCCAGGGCCGGCCCTCGCGCGTGCCGCTGAGCACGACGATGTCCGAGCCGCCCGCCGACACCCCGCCGGCCATCGCCAGCAGGTCGCTCAGCCTCAGGTCGGACACTTCCAGCGGGAAGCGGCCGGGCCGGTTGACCTGGCCGAGCACGCTCACCTGGTTGCCGCGCACCTGCACCACGACCACGCTCACCTGGGGCTGGCGCACGAAGTTGCCGTTGCGCAGGCCGTCGGCGATCAGCTTCTCGGCGGCCGTCACCGAGAGCCCGCCCAGCCGGATGTTGCCCAGCAGCGGGTAGGAGACGATGCCCGACTCGGTGACCCGCGTCTCCATCGAGAGGTCCGGGTTCTGGTAGACGCCGATGCGCAGCACGTCACCCGAGCCGATGCGGTAGTCGGCCGCGGCCGCGGGGGCGGCCGGCTGAGACCATGCGGCTGCGCCGCCCAGGCTGAGGAAGGCGGCGAGCCCGAGAGCGCGCAGAAGAGCCCGGACGGCGGAAGCGGTCATTTGATTCCCATGCCTTTCTGGATGTCGGCCGCGCTCAATCCGCCCGCGGCCGGGGCGTTGCCGGCGGCAGGCGCGGCGGCCTGGCGTTCGGCGGGCTTGGGCGCGTTCTCGGCGAACTTGCCCACGTACTCCACCCGGGCGCCGGCGCGCAGCGCCTTGACGTCGTCGTCGATGGCCTTGCGACGGCGCTCGGCGGAGAGGAACTGCTCGATCAGCGGGGAGGCCTTGTCCAGCGCCACCGGCTCGGACCTCGAGGACACCACCACCACCACGTTGGCGCCGTTGGGCATGGGCTGCAGGGCAGCCTCGCCGTCCTTCATGCGGGCGAGCTGGTCGAGGCTGGACATCGGCAGCTGCTCGGCGGCGCGCACGGCCTGGTTGGCGGCGAACTTCAGGCCCGAGGCCTTGAGGAACTCGACGAACTCGCCGATGTTCTTCGAGGACTGCAGCTTCTCGCCCAGGCGCTCGATCTGCTCGGGCTTGGTCTCGATGGACAGCTCCTGCAGGCTGTAGACCTTGCGCTCCTTGAAGAGGGCCGGCTTGCTCTCGTAGTACTGGCGCACCTCTTCGGCCGTGGGCTTGGCAGCACCTTCGGCCACGCGCTCGGCGTAGGCGCGCGCGATCACCTCGCGCCGCACCGCCTCGAGCTGCTGGACCACGCGCGGGTCGCGGTCGATCTTCAGCTCCTCGGCCTTCTGCAGGGCGAGCTGCTGCTCGATCAGGCGCTCCAGCACCTGGCGGCCGGCGGCTTCGGCCTGCTCGGGGGCGACGCCTCGCTGGCCCTGCAGGGCATGGTTGATCTGGTGGACGGTGATCTCTTCCTTGTTCACCTTGGCCGCAGTCTGGCTGGCGGACTTCTCCTTGCGGTCGCCCACACAGCCGGCGAGCAGCACGGCGGAGGCGGCCAGGGCGGCCGCGGCGGCAACCGCGCTCAGGCGGCGGGGCGGGGATTCGGGTCTTGGGAACATGTCGGGCCTTCCTGGTCAGTCACGCCCGCGCCTAGCGGGCTGTCCGGGTTATCGGCAGGTTTCGGCAGGACTGCAGTCCCGCCCG
>JBMOGN010000067.1:0-14970 GCA_049318345.1 Rubrivivax sp.
CGCCTACCTGCCGCAGCACCTGGACGAGCGCGAGCTCACCGGCGGCAACGGCATGGTGGAGATGGGCACCTTCGTGGCCATCCTGCTGGGCAACCTGCTCGGCGGGCTGCTCATCAGCCTGCCCGAGGTGGGGCGCGCCTGGGTGGGCGCGGCCTGCCTGGGCCTGGCGGTGCTCGGGCGCGTGGCGGCGCAGGCCGTGCCCGTCTCCCCGGCCACCGACCCGGGCCTGACCATCAACTGGAACCCCGTGTCCGAGACGCTGCGCAACCTGCGCCTGGCGTGGGAAGACCGCGCCGTCTTCCGCTCGCTGCTGGGCATCTCCTGGATGTGGTTCTTCGGCGCGGTGTTCCTCGGCTACTTCCCGAGCTTCGCGCGCGACGTGATGCACGGCGACGAGCGCGTGGCCTCGCTGCTGCTGGTGGTGTTCTCGCTGGGCATCGGCACGGGCGCGCTGCTGTGCGAGCTGCTCAGCCGCGGTCAGGTGGAGATCGGCCTCGTGCCGCTGGGGGCCATCGGCATGAGCGTGTTCTCGGTGGACCTGTGGTGGGCCGCCAGCAGCCTGCCGGCCGCGCCCGCCGCGCCCTACGCGGTGGGCGCCTTCCTCGCCCAGCCCGCGCACTGGCGGGTGCTGGCCGACCTGGCGCTGCTGGCGCTGTCCGCGGGCCTGTACAGCGTCCCGATGTACGCGCTCATCCAGATGCGCAGCCGCCCCACGCACCGCGCGCGCATCATCGCCGCCAACAACATCCTCAACGCCATCTTCATGGTCGTCAGCGCCCTGGTGGGCGGCGCGCTGCTGGCCGCCGGGCTCACCATCCCGCAGGTCTTCCTGGTGGTGGCGCTGCTCAACGCGCTGGTGGCGCTGTACATCTTCCTGCTCGTGCCGGAGTACCTGCTGCGCTTCGTGGCCTGGGTGCTCACGCGCTGCGTCTACCGCCTGCGCCTGCAGGGCAGCGAGCACATCCCGGCCTCGGGCGCGGCGGTGCTCGTGTGCAACCACGTCAGCTTCGTCGACGCGGTGGTGCTCACGGCCGCGAGCCCGCGCCCCATCCGCTTCATCATGGACCACCGCATCTTCGCCATCCCCGTGCTCGGCGCGCTGTTCCGCCTGGCCAAGGCCATTCCCGTGGCCCCCCGCAGCGAGGATCCGGCCACCTACGAGCGCGCCTTCGCCGAGGCCGCCGCCGTGCTGCGCGAGGGCGACCTGCTGGCCGTCTTCCCCGAGGGCGGGATCACCCGCGACGGCACGCTGGGTGAGTTCAAGGGCGGGGTGATGAAGATCCTGCAGGGGCATCCGGCGCCGGTGGTGCCGATGGCGCTGAACAACCTCTGGGGCTCCACCTTCTCGCGCATCGAGGGCGGCCGCGCCCTGGCCCGGCCGCTGCGCCGGGGCCTGTTCAACGTGGTGGGCCTGGCCGTGGGCGAGCCGGTGCCCGCGCACGCGGTGAGCCCGCAGCTGCTGCGCGAGCGGGTGCGCGCGCTCATGACCTGATGCGGGTCGGGCCGCGCCGCGGCGGCAGAATGCGGCCATGTTTGCGACCCACCCGCCCGTCGTCCCGCCCGCAGTCCCTCCCTCCACGGACTCTGCCCTGGCGACCCGCCCGCTGGCCGGCGTGAAGGTGGTGGAGTTCTGCCAGATCGCCTCGGGCCCCTTCTGCGGCATGCTGCTGGCCGACTTCGGCGCGGAGGTGGTGAAGATCGAGCCGCCCGAGGGCGACGCGATGCGCAGCTGGCCGCCGCTGAGCGCGGGCTACAGCGAGAACTTCGCCAGCCTGAACCGCGGCAAGCGCTCCATTGCGCTGGACCTGAAGAACCCGGCCGACCTGGAGGTGGCGCGCGCCCTGGCGCTGCAGGCCGATGTGCTGGTGGAAAACAGCCGCCCCGGCGCCATGGCGCGCCTGGGCCTGGGCTGGGAGTGGTTCGCGCCGCGCCGCCCGCAGCTCGTCTACTGCTCCATCTCCGCCTACGGCCAGGACGGCCCGCGCGGCGCCGAGGGCGGCTTCGACCTCACGATCCAGGCTGCCGCCGGCGTGATGAGCGTCACCGGCGAGCCCGACGGCGCGCCCGTGAAGGCCGGCGTGCCGCTGGCGGACTTCGCCTGCGGCCTGTACGCCGCCTACGCCATCGCCTCGCTCATCGCCCGCGTGCGCGCCGGCGGCCCGGGCGGGCACGTGGACGTGCCGATGTTCGCCACCACGCTGGGCATCTCCGCGCTGCAGACCAGCGAGTACTTCGGCACCGGGCGCGACCCGCGCAAGCTCGGCTCGGCGCACCCGCGCAACGCGCCCTACCAGGCCTACGAGGCGGCCGACGGGTGGTTCGCCATCGCCGCGGGCAACCAGAAGCTGTGGGCCAGCGTGTGCGAGGTGGTGGGCGAGCCGGGCTGGCGTGAGGAGGCGCGCTTTGCGAGCCCGAGCCTGCGCGCACGCCACCAGGCCGAGCTGGCCGCGCTGCTGGCGCCGCGCTTTGCGGCGCAGCCCGTGGCGCACTGGCTGGCCGCCTTCGCCGCAGCCGGCGTGCCCGGCGCGCCCATCAACGGCTATGGCGCCGCGCTGGCCGACCCGCAGGCGCAGCACCTGCAGCTCGTTCGCCCGCAGCAGCTGCCCGGCGGCCACGCCACGCGCACCGTGGGCAGCCCGGTGCGCATCGACGGCCAGGTGCCCGAGGTGGACACGCGCCCGCCGGCGCTGGACGAGCACGGCGCCGAGCTGCGCCGCCGCGCGCAGGCCCACGCGCCCCGGCCGGCCGAGGCGTGAACCTGGAGGACGACCCGCGATGAGCCCGGCCCACCCCGACCCGATTGCTCCCCTGCGCGACTTCGTCGTCGCGATGACCACCCTGGTGACGCGCACCACCGAGGAACGCGTGCTGCTGGCCGAGGGCCGCGCGGCGCTGGCGCGCCTGATCGCTTCAGACACCTGGCTGCCCGAGGCCTTCACCCGCCCGCGTGCCGACCGCTACGCGCAGTACCTGCTGCACTGCGACCCGCTGGAGCGCTTCAGCGTCGTGAGCTTCGTGTGGGGGCCGGGGCAGCGCACGCCCGTGCACGACCACACCGTCTGGGGCCTGGTGGGCGTGCTGCGCGGGGCCGAGCGCTGCGAGGAGGTGCAGCCCGGCGGCGCCGTGCCGCAGGTCAGCGGCTCCTCGCACCTCATGCACCCCGGCGACATCGAGGCCGTCTCGCCCACCGTGGGCGACTGGCACCGCGTGGGCAGCGCACGCGAGGACGGCCCCACCGTGAGCATCCACGTCTACGGCGCCAACATCGGCGCCGTGCGCCGCCACCGCGTGGACGACAGCGGGCGCGTCGTCGACTTCGTCTCCGGCTACGACAGCACCGAGCTGCCCAACCTCTGGGACCGCTCGGCCGCGGTGCGCGCAGGGCAGGCCGCCGCGGCGACTGCGGGAGCCCGCTGATGGCGCCGCTGCTCGTTGAACGTCAGGGCGGCACCCTCACCCTGGAGCTCGCGCGGCCCGAGCGTGGCAACGCGCTGGCCGACGACCTCGTGGAGGCGCTGCTGGCGCAGCTGCGCGCGGCGCGGCACGACGCCTCGGTGCACACCATCGTGCTGCGCGGGCAGGGGCCGCACTTCTGCACGGGTTTCGACCTGTCGGACCTGCCCACCGTGGGCGAGGGCGAGCTGCTGTGCCGCGTGGTGCGCATCGAGCTGCTGCTGGCCGAAGTGTGGTCCGCGCCGCAGCGCATGGTGGCCGTGGCCCACGGCCGCACCTGGGGCGCGGGCGCGGAGCTGCTCGCCGCGTGCGAGGTGCGCGTGGTGCGCCCGGGCACGACGCTGCGCTTTCCCGGCGCACGCTTCGGCCTCGTGCTCGGCACGCGGCGGCTGGCCACGCGCATCGGCGCGGACCGCACGCGCCGCCTCGTCACCGAAGGCGGGGAGGTGGATGCCGCCCAGGCGCTGGCCTGGGGCCTGGCCACGCACGGCGAGCCCGACGCCGAGCGCTCGCTGCCCGAGCCGGTGGTGGACACCGCCACCGCCGCGGCGATCCGCCAGGCTACTCGGCTGCACGAGGCCGCGGCCCTGGATGCCGACCTCGCCGCGCTCGTGCGCTCGGCCGCCGCGCCCGGCCTGCGCGAGCGCATGCTGCGCTACGTGGCCACGCTGCGGGCGCGATGAGGGCCCGCTCAGGGCGCGCTCAGGGCCCTGCGGCTCCTACCGCTTCACCCGTGACACCTTCGTGCCCTCCAGGCTCACGCCGGCCATCAGCCCCTGCTGGTCGGTGACGAAGGCGTAGGCGTCCTCGCGCAGCGTGGTCGTCGAGAGGTTGCGCGCCACGCCCTCGTTGACCACCACCACCGTCGGCCCGACGCCGAACTCCCAACCCCTGGATTCCTCCAGCGCCTGCAGCGCCGCCTCGCTCATCAGGTACAGCACGTAGGCGTAGGTCTGTGCACCGGCCTGCCAGCCCCAGGAGGCGGAGACGGAGTTGTAGAAGCCGGCCACCGCGCCGCCCTTGAGCAGCACGCCTTCGCCGTAGCTGCCGCCGAAGACGAGCCCGGCCTTGACGATCTTCGGGAAGACGAGCGTGGCGCGGGCCTGGCGCGAGATGGCCAGTGCCGTCGGGTTGCGACGGTGCAGCGCGGCGAGCGCGGCCTGCGCCTCCTGGCGCAGCTCCTCGGCGGTGGAGGCGTGCGCGGATGCCGCGCTCAGCCAGTAGACCGGCTGCGAGGTCGCGGCCAGCGCGAGCAGCCGGCCGGTGAACGTGCGTCGAGTGTGCATGCGCCACAGGCTAGGCGCCCGGCGGGTCCCGCGCCGTGCGCCTGCGCAATGACGGGTGCCGCCGCCTGTGCCCGTTCCTGCGTCTGAGCCTGCGCCTGAGCCTGCGCCTGAGCCTGCGCCTGAGCCTGCGCCTACCGCGGCCGCACGAACAGCGTGTGCAGGCTGCGCCCCACCGGGCCCTGGCTGTCGAAGACCGAGGTGGTGACGGTGCCGATGCCGCCCTCGTCGGCCATCGTGTGTGCGTCCATCCCGAACCACGGCCCCACCGGCTCGCGGTGCAGGTTCAGCGTGAGGTCCACCGGCACGAAGGTGTGGGTGCGGATGTCGTGCGCGGCGCTCACGCCGTTGGCCGAATCCAGCAGCGTGAGCAGCCCCTCCAGCCCGTGCGTATCCTCGCCGGCCACGAGCGGGATGCGCGGGCGGCCCCAGACGAGGGCGGGTCCGGCCTGGCGAAAGCCGCCGTGCACGAAGCGCCACTCGAGCGCCTCGCCGTAGGGGAAGGTCTCCACCCCGGGGAAGAACTCGGTGCTCTCCTGCGCGGGCAGCGCCGGCGGCACATACGGGTCGGCCACCGGCGGCGAGCTGCCCGGCAGCCGCTCCAGGCGCCAGGCGTGCGCGAGCAGCGTCGCGCGCCCGCCCACCGTCATCTGCGCCTGCAGCAGCTCGATGCGCTTGCCCGGGCGCAGCACCTTCACCTCCACCGTGCACGGCGCCACCGGCACGGGCCCGAGGAACTCCACCGTCAGGCGTGCGATCTGCAGGCTCGCGGGCCCGGGGTGCAGGCGCAGCGCGCGCGCGAGCAGCGCAATGGGCGGGCCGCCGTGCTGGAACTCGCGCGACCACGGGCCGATGGTGGCCGTCGTGGGCTGCCAGGTGCGGTCCCCCGCCGGCTCGAAGAAGGCCGGGGGCAGGTGGACGGACGGTTTCATGGCCAGGGGCTCCGGGCAGGGCGGGAGAGTGATTTCACGATCGTGGCCCGGCCGCCCCCGCCTCGGGTGAGGGCACCTCGGCGAAGGTCAGCACCACGCCGTCGATCACATTGTCCACGGTGCGGTAGGGCTGGATGCGGGCGGTGTAGCGGCGCTGCCCCTGCGTGAGCACCTCGCGCTCCACCGGCACCAGGGTGTCGAGCACCTGCTGGGCGTCGGCCAGCAGGTCCTCGCCGGGCACCTCGCTGCGGATGTCGGCCAGCGCGCGGCCGATGTCGCCGGCCTGCAGCCTGAAGATCTGCGCCGCGTCGCGCGAGAAGCGGCGGATGCACAGCCGCGTGTCCAGGAAGACGATGCCCAGGCGCATGCTGTCCAGCAGGTTCTTCATGTCGTCCTGCATGACGGCCATCTGCTCGATCTTGTTCTCCAGCTCGGCGTTCACCGTCACCAGTTCCTCGTTGAGCGACTGCAGCTCCTCCTTGGAGGTTTCCAGCTCCTCGTTGGTGGACTGCAGCTCCTCGTTGGTGGACTGCAGCTCCTCGTTGGCCGACTTCAGCTCCTCGTTGGCGGCCTGGTGCTCCTCCAGCACGGCGCTCATGCTCTCCTTGACATACGCGATCTCGCGCTCGAGCTCCTGCACCCGGCCGTCCTCGGCCAGCCGCCCGCTGCGCCGGCGCCGGGCGGGCGCGGCGCCCGCCGGCCCGGCCGGCTGGAAACTCACGAGCAGCAGCCCCGGCGATTCGTCCTGGGCGGGCAGCGGGCGCACGCCCAGGCTGACGGTCATGGCCGGCGCGTCGCCGGCCGGCAGCGTGACCACCCGCGCCAGGGTGGGCCGCCCGCCCTGCACCGCCTCGTCCAGGGCCTCGCGCAGCGGCGCCTGCAGCCCCTGCACCGCCATCTCCACCACGTTCAGCGAGGGCAGCCCCGGCGCCGGGCGCAGGAAGGGCCCGGTCTCGCCGTGCACGTACAGCACCCCGCCCTGGCGGTCCACCACCACCGCAGCCGGCGCGAAGGCACTGAGCAGCGCGTGCCGCGCCAGCTCCGACAGCTGCGACTCGCGCGCGCGCGGCCCGGCGGCCGGCGGCAGCGGGCCGCCGCGCTCGGGCATCCACGACACCCCGGCCGTCAGCGCCGCGCGCGCCGTCTCGGGCAGGGCCGGGCGCGCCCGGTAGAGCTTCCACTTGCGGCTCACCGGCTCGAAGAGCTCGGCGTGCTCGCCCACGCTCTCCGAGGGCGACAGCATCAGCGCCCCGCCTGGCTCCAGCGCATGGTGGAAGGTGCGCACCAGGCGCTCCTGCAGCGCCGGCTCCAGGTAGATCATCACGTTGCGGCAGCTCAGCAGGTGCAGCCGGCTGAAGGGCGGGTCGCGCACCACGCTCTGCACCGCGAAGACCACCATCTCGCGGATCTCCTTGCGCAGCCGGTAGCCCTTGTCGTCCTCGGTGAAGAAGCGGGCCAGCCGCTCGGGGCCCACATCCTGCGCGATGCTGGCCGGGTAGCGGCCGGCGCGCGCCACCGCGATCGCCTCCTCGTCCAGGTCGGTGGCGTAGATCTGGGTGCGCAGCGGCGCGTGCGCGCCGTCCAGGGCCTCGCGCAGCAGGATGGCGATGGAGTAGGCCTCCTCGCCAGTGGCGCAGCCGGCCACCCACACCCGCAGCGGGCGCAGCGGATCCAGGCCGGCCAGCAGCCCCGGCAGCACCTCGGTGCGCAGCGCGGCGAAGGCTTCGGGGTCGCGGAAGAATTGGGTCACGTTGATCAGCAGTTCGCGAAAGAGGGCCTGCGCCTCGGCGGGCTGCTCCTTCAGGTGGGTGACATAAGCCTGCACATCGGCCAGCCCGAGCTGCGCCATGCGCCGGGCCACGCGGCGTGCCATGGTGTTGCGCTTGTAGCCGCAGAAGTCGTGGCCGGTGGCCGCGCGCAGCTGCAGCAGCACGCGCTGCAGCTGCTGCGGGTCCTGCAGCAGCTCGGCCTCGGGGCCTGCTGTGCCCACGCCCTTCTCGGCTTCGTTGGCCTCGTCGGCGTCGTCGGCCTCGCCGGCCTCGCCGGCCGGCGCAGCGGCCCCGCCGCCGGCCGGTGGCAGCGGCTGCGCGAGCACCGCGCCCATGTCCGGCGCAGCCAGGGCCCGGGCCTGGGGCACGGCCTGCAGCGCGCTGCGGGGCATCGACGCCGCGCGCGCGGTGCTCGGCTCCTGCACCAGGCAGCGCCCGCCCGCCGCGGCAACGGCGCGCAGGCCCTGCGAGCCGTCGCGGCCCTGTCCGGACAGCACGATGGCGGTGGCCCGCGCGCCGAGGTCCTGTGCCAGGCTTTCGAAGAAGTCGTCGATCGGCTGCGCGCCAGGAACCTCGGCCGGGCCGGCCTGCAGCGTGCCGTGCTGCAGCACGAGCGCGCGGTGCGGGGGCAGCACGTGCACGCGGTCGGGCAGCAGCACGGTGCCGGCTTCGGCCTGCACCACCGGCAGTGTGGTGGCGCGCTGCAGGATCTCCGCCAGCAGGCCCGGGTGCCGGCTGTCGCGGTGCTGCAGCACCACGAAGGCCAGGCCGCTGTGCGCGGGCACGCCCCCGAAGAACTGCTCCAGCGCCTGCAGCCCGCCCGCCGACGCCCCGAGGGCCACGACCGCGCAGGGCGGCGTGCCGCTGGAGCCGGCGGGCGTGCCCGGGGCGCGGCGCCGGGGCCGGGAGGTGCGCCCGGTCATGGCCGATCGTCCATGGCGTGGCGGATCAGCGCCGCCAGCGAGGGCAGGCCGAGCTTGGCCAGCAGGCGGGTCTTGTGCGTGCTCACCGTCTTGACCGACAGCTGCATCGACGCGGCGATGTCGGTGGGCCGCTGCCCGTCGACCAGGCGGCGCATCACCTCGCGTTCGCGTGCCGTGAGGGCCGCGCCGGGCGACCCGCCCGCGCCACCCGGTCCGATCCCGGCGCCCCACCCGGGCACGAGCTGCTCGGCCAGGCTGGCGCTGATGTACACGCCGCCCTCGGCCACCCGGCGCACGGCCTGCACGAGCTCCTCGGCCGAGCGGTCCTTGGCCACGTACCCCCGGGCGCCGGCCTCGAAGGCGCGCCGGGCGTAGGCCGTCTCGGCGTGCATGCTCAGCACCAGCACCGGCAGCCCGGGGTGCGCCTGCTGCAGCTGCTGCAGCAGGGCCAGGCCGCCCAGGCCCGGCATCGACAGGTCGGTGATCACCAGGTCGAAAGGCTCGCGCTGCAGCCGCTGCAGGGCCTCCTCGGCCGAGCCGCACTCGCTGATCGTCCAGCCCGGCCCGGGGCCTGACAGCACGCGGCGCAGCCCTTCGCGCACCATCGCGTGGTCGTCCACGAGCAGCAGCCTCACGCCCGGGCCTGACCGGTTGGCGGGCGCGGCGCCAGCGGGATGATGAGCACGACCACCCGCGCCCCGTCGGGCTGCAGGTGCTGCTGCACCTGCGCGCCCAGCAGGTGCAGCGGGTCGAGCACGGCCAGGCCCAACGGTGGCGGCGCCGCAGACGACGGCGGTGCGGGATCCAGCGGCCAGCCGCTGGCTTGCACCTCCACCTCCAGCACCACCTGCGCGGTTTCCTGGCGCACGCGCATGGCCACGCTGCCGCGGGGCGCGTGGCGGGCCAGGTCGGCCAGCAGCGCCTCCATCACCCGGTACACCCCGATGCTCGTGTGCTCGCCCAGGCGCAGCTCCTGCGCCAGGGGGTGCATCGACACGTCGATGTCCAGGCGGCGGCCCGCGTCGCGCGCGAGCCACTGCAGCGTCGCCTGCAGCCCGAGTTCATCGAGCATCGTCGGGCGCAGCTCGTTGACCATGCGCCGCACCACCGCGATGGCCGCGTCGAGCTGCTCAGCAGCGTCCTGCGGGCCGTTCATCTTCAGCGCGATCAGGCGCTGGCCGAGGTCTTCGTGCAGCGTGTAGGCCACGCGCTGGCGCTCGTCCTCGCGCGCCTGCACCAGGTGCGCGGCGATGCGCCGATCGGTCTCGGCGGCGCGGCGCTCGCTGATGTCGCTCAGGGCCAGCCACAGCGTTTCGGCCTGGCCCGGTGCCTGGGGTGCCTCTCGCGCCAGCACGTCCAGCTGCGCCGCGAAGGTGGAGCGGTCCGGCCGGCGCAGCGTCAGCTCGATGCGCCCGCGCTGGGGCGAGGCGGCCAGGGCCGTGCGGTGGGCATGCCAGCGACGCCGGTCGGCCGCCTCCACCAGCCGTGCGAAGGGCCGCCCGAGCAGCCGCGTGCGCTCCCCGCCGAGCAGCCGGGCCCCCGTCAGGTTGAGCTCGACGATGCAGCCGGCTGGATCCAGCGTCAGGTAGCCCACCGGGGCGAAGTCGAAGAGGTCGCGATAGCGGTCGCGCGCGGCGGCCAGCGCCAGCTGGGCCTGGCGCAGTTCCTCGTTCTGGGTCTCGAGCTCGGCCTGGTGCACGCGCAGCTCGTGCGCGAGGAAGGCCGCGTCCGCAGGGTCGGCAAGGGGCATGGGGCGGGCGGCCTGCGGGGCCGCCCCAAGGGGTTGCAGGGGTCCCACTGTACCGCCGCGGCCAGTTTCGCCGCGCGGGGGCCGCGCCGCGGAAATCAGACGACCCGGATTGCCCGGCTGGCCCGGATGGCCGGGGTCAGTAGTCCACCGGCACCGTCGACTTGGGCGGCACGCCGATGCCCAGCAGGGCGAAGTCGCCGCGGCCGCTGGCCGCCGTGAGCATGCCCAGCACGCGCGCCGCGTCGCTGCCCACCATCTCCCAGGTGAAGCGCCAGGCCCAGTTCGAGCCGCCCAGCGTGCCGGGCGTGTTCATGCGGTGGCTGCTGTCCAGCCCCAGCACGTCCTGCAGCGGGAACACCGCCAGGTTGGCCACCGAGTTCAGCGCCGCGCGGATCATGGCCCAGTGCACGTCGTGCCCGCCGCAGGCCAGGTAGGTGCCGGCGAAGTGGCGCTCGCGCTCGGCCGCCTGCTGCCACCAGCCACGCGCGGTGTCGTTGTCGTGGGTGCCGGTGTAGGCCACCACGTGGCGCGGCCAGGTGTGGGGCAGGAACTCGTGCTCGCCGTCGCCGCCGAAGGCGAACTGCAGGATCTTCATGCCCGGGTAGCCGCAGGCCTCGCGCAGCGCGTGCACATCGGGCGTGATGAAGCCCAGGTCCTCGGCGATGATGGGCAGCTCGCCGAGTTCGCGCGCGATCGCCTCGAACAGCGCGTGGCCCGGCCCGCGCACCCAGCGCCCGGTGCGCGCGTCCGGGCTGGACGCCGGGATCTCGAAGTAGCCCGCAAAGCCCCGGAAGTGGTCGATGCGGAAGATGTCGGCCTGCTGCAGCGCCCGCCGCACCCGCGCCGTCCACCAGGCGAAGCCCTCGTCGGCCATGCGGTCCCAGCGGTACAGCGGGTTGCCCCAGCGCTGGCCCATGGGCCCGAGGTCGTCCGGGGGCACGCCGGCGACCACGGTGGGCTGGTGGTGCTCGTCCAGCAGGTACAGGTCCGGCCGGGCCCAGCAGTCGGCGCTGTGATGGGCCACGAAGATGGGCAGGTCGCCGACGATGCCGATGCCGCGCTCGTTGCAGTAGCGCTTGAGCGCGCTGCACTGCTCGTCGAAGCACCACTGCACGAACTCCCAGAAGGTGACCTCCCCGGCGTGCGCCTGCCGCGCCTGCGCCAGCGCGCCGGGGTCGCGCCCGGCGAGCGCCGCCGGCCAGGTCCACCAGGGCAGCCCGGCGTGCGCCGACTCCAGCGCCATGAAGAGGCTGTAGTCCGCAAGCCACGAGGCCTGCTCCTCGCGCCAGGCCTGGAAGGCCGCGCGTTCCTCGGCCGTGCCGCGCGCCAGGAAGCCGGCCGCCGCCGCGCGCAGCTGGGCCAGGCGCCACGGCACGACGCGCGCGAAGTCCGTGCGCGACGCCTCGAAGCCGCCATCGGGCAATTCCGGTGCGGCCAGCCAGCCGCGCGCCACGAGCGGCTCCAGCGCCACCATCAGCGGGCTGCCGGCAAAGGCGCTCACGCTCTGGTAAGGCGAGTCGCCCGGGCCGATGGGGGTGGTCGGCAGCCACTGCCACAGCGTCTGGCCGCAGCGCTGCAGCCAGTCGGCAAAGCGGTAGGCGTCGGGGCCGAAGTCGCCGATGCCGTGGGGCCCGGGCAGCGAGGTGAGGTGCAGCAGGATGCCGCTGGCGCGTTGGTGCAGGTTCATGGGTGGTGGGGCAGCAGGAAGAGGGTGGACAGAGGCGGCAGTGTCAGCACGATGGAGCGCGCGCGCCCGTGCGCGGGCACGTCCTGCACAGCCAGCGCGGCTGCGCCGTTGCCCAGGTTGCTGCCGCCGTAGTGGTGGGAGTCGGTGTTCAGCGCCTCGCGCCAGGCCGCGGGGCCTTCGGGCACGCCCAGGCGCCAGAGCGTGCGCGGCACGGGCGTCATGTTCGAGACCACGAGCACCTGGCCGCCCGCGTCGTCGCGGCGCACCCAGGAGAACACCGAGTGCAGCGCGTCGTGCGGGTCGATCCACTCGAAGCCCTGCGGCTCGGCGTCCAGCCGGTGCAGCGCGGGCTGCTCGCGCAGCAGCCGGTTGAGGTCGCGCACCAGGCGCTGCACGCCGAGGTGCGGGCCCTGCTGCAGCAGGGCCCAGGGCAGCTCGGTGTCGTGGTTCCACTCCCCGGGCTGGGCGAACTCCTGGCCCATGAACAGCAGCTTCTTGCCCGGGTGGCCCCACATGAAGCCGTAGTAGGCGCGCAGGTTGGCAAACCGCTGCCAGTCGTCGCCGGGCATGCGCCCCAGGATCGAGCCCTTGCCGTGCACCACCTCGTCGTGCGACAGCGGCAGCACGAAGTTCTCGCTGAAGGCATACACCAGGCCGAAGGTCATGCGCTCGTGGTGCCAGCGCCGGTGCACCGGGTCCTCGCGCATGTAGCGCAGCGTGTCGTTCATCCAGCCCATGTTCCACTTGAAGTGGAAGCCCAGCCCGCCGGCCCAGGTGGGGGCCGACACGCCGGGGAAGGCGGTGGACTCCTCGGCCACCGTCACCGCGCCCGGGCCGTGCGCGCCGATGATCTCGTTCATGCGCCGCAGCAGCGCGATCGCCTCCAGGTTCTCGCGCCCCCCGTGGGCGTTGGGGATCCACTGCCCCGCCTCGCGCGAGTAGTCGCGGTACAGCATCGAGGCCACCGCATCCACGCGCAGGCCGTCCACCCCCAGCCGCTCCACCCAGTACAGCGCGCTGCCGAGCAGGAAGTTGGCCACCTCGTGGCGGCCGAAGTTGTAGATGAGCGTGTTCCAGTCGCGGTGGAAGCCCTCGCGCGGGTCGGCGTACTCATACAGCGCCGTGCCGTCGAACTGCGCCAGGCCGTGGGCGTCGGCGGGGAAGTGCGCCGGCACCCAGTCGGCCAGCACGCCCAGGCCCTGCGCGTGGCAGGCCTGCACGAAGCGCGGCAGGCCCTCGGGCGGACCGAAGCGCGCGCTCGGCGCATACAGCCCCAGCGTCTGGTAGCCCCAGGAGCCGTCGAAGGGGTGCTCGCTCACGGGCAGCAGCTCGACGTGGGTGAAGCCCAGGTCCGCGGCATAGGCCGGCAGCGCCTGCGCGAGCTCGTCCCAGGACAGGAAGCTGCCGTCCGCGCGCCGGCGCCACGAGCCGGCGTGCACCTCGTAGATCGCCATCGGCGCGCGGCGCGTGTTGGCCGCGGCGCGCGCCAGCGGCAGCGCGCGTGGCGGCGGCAGGGCCGGCGCGACGAGGCTTGCCGTGTGCGGGCGCAGCTCGGCCTGCCGCGCATAGGGGTCGCTGCGCGCGGGCAGCAGCGCGCCGTCGGGTCCGAGGAGCTCGAACTTGTAGCGGTCGCCCGGCTGCGCGTGCGGCACGAAGAGCTCCCACACGCCGCTGGCGCCGCGGTGGCGCATGGGGTGGCGCCGGCCGTCCCAGGCGTTGAAGTCGCCCACCACGCTGGCGCGCCGCGCGTTGGGCGCCCACAGCGCAAAGCGCACGCCGTCGATGGCGTAGGGCCCTTCGCCGAGCGTCAGCGGGTGCGCCCCGAGCACCTCGAAGGGCCGCAGGTGGCGCCCCTCGGCCAGGGCCTGCAGGTCCTCGTGCGCGATCAGCGGGCCGTAGCGGTAGGCGTCAGCCAGCACCTGCCAGGGCTGCGCCGCCCCGCCCGCGCCGCGCCAGGACACGCGCAGCCGGTAGTCGAAGTGCCGCCTGCGCCGGGGCAGCCGCGCCTCGAACAGGCCCGTGCCCGCGCGCTCGAGCAGGCCCGCCACGCGCCGGCCGCCGCGGGTGTCCTGCAGCGCCACCTCGGCCGCGCCCGGCAGCAAGGCCCGCACCCACAGCTCGCCGTCGGCGTCCGTGTGCATGCCCAGCACCGCAAAGGGGTCCGGGTGTCGGGCCTGCAGCAGGGCCTGCAGATCGGCGTCGCTGAGCATCGGAGGGCGGGCGGTCGGGTCGGCTGGGTCAGCCGTGACGGCCAGGTCGGCGGGTGTGGCGGGTCAGGGCAGGATGGTACGGCCTCACTTCAGTGGCCACAGGATGTAGTTCTACTACATCAGAAATGCCCGCATGAAGCACTAAGTTGTTGATTCATATGGACTTTGAGCGCAGGTTCCGGGTGGATACCCGTTGCCCCGTGAGCCACTGGAGCTGTATATTGTCTACATCTACCGGGCGGGCAGGGGAACGCAGAGTGGCAGAGGTACGGCTGGTCGGGGTGCAGAAGTCCTACGGCGAGGTGCAGGTGCTGCGCGACATCGACCTGCAGGTGCGCGACGGCGAGTTCATGGTCTTCGTCGGGCCTTCCGGCTGCGGCAAGAGCACGCTGCTGCGCACGATCGCGGGGCTGGAGGACATCACGGGCGGGGAGTTGTCGATCGGCGGGCGTGTCGTCAACGACGTGCCCCCGGCCGAGCGCGGCATCGCGATGGTCTTCCAGAGCTACGCGCTGTACCCGCACATGAGCCTGTACGACAACATGGCCTTCGGGCTGCAGCTGGCCAAGGTCCCCAAGCCCGAGATTGACGCGGCGGTGCGCCAGGCGGCGAAGATCCTGCATATCGAGCACCTGCTGCAGCGCAAGCCGCGCGACCTCTCCGGCGGGCAGCGCCAGCGCGTGGCGATCGGCCGGGCCATCGTGCGCAAGCCCGAGGTCTTCCTCTTCGACGAGCCGCTGTCCAACCTGGACGCCGCGCTGCGCGTGAAGATGCGCGTGGAGTTCGCGCGGCTGCACGAGCAGCTGCAGGCCACCATGATCTACGTCACGCACGACCAGGTGGAGGCCATGACGCTGGCCGACCGCATCGTCGTGCTCTCGGCCGGGCGCGTGGAGCAGGTGGGCAGCCCGCTGGAGCTCTACGAGCACCCCTGCAACCTCTTCGTGGCCGGCTTCATCGGCA
>JBMOGN010000068.1:0-14896 GCA_049318345.1 Rubrivivax sp.
GGGTGCGCATCATGGCCCTGGCGCTGCTGTACGTGCTGCTGGCCCTGGGCCTGAATATCGTCGTGGGCTACGCCGGGCTGCTCGACCTGGGCTTCGTGGCCTTCTACGCCGTGGGTGCATACCTGTACGCGCTGATGGCCTCGCCCCACCTGTCGGAGAACTTCGAGAGCTTCAAGGCCCTGTTCCCGAACGGCCTGCATACCCCCATCTGGCTCGTGATTCCTGCGGCCGCCGCCTTTGCCGCAGCCGCCGGCGTGTTGCTGGGGGCGCCCACGCTGAAGCTGCGCGGGGACTACCTGGCCATCGTCACGCTGGGCTTCGGCGAGATCATCCGCGTCTTCCTGAACAACCTCGAGCACCCGGTCAACATCACCAACGGGCCGCGTGGCCTGGACCGCATCGATCCCATGAACGTCGCCGGCCTGGACCTGGGCCGCGCCGTGATGGTGGGCGACTTCAAGATCCCGTCGGTGACGCTGTACTACTACCTCTTCCTCGTGCTGGTGGTCTTCAGCGTGATCATCTGCCACCGCCTGGAGACTTCGCGCATCGGCCGGGCGTGGATGGCCATCCGCGAGGACGAGATCGCCGCCAAGGCCATGGGCATCAACACCCGCAACATGAAGCTGCTGGCTTTCGGCATGGGCGCCACCTTCGGCGGCGTGTCGGGCTCGATGTTCGCGGCCTTCCAGGGCTTCGTCTCGCCCGAGTCCTTCAGCCTCATGGAAAGCGTGATGATCGTGGCCATGGTGGTGCTCGGGGGCCTGGGCCATATCCCGGGTGTGATCCTGGGCGCGCTCATGCTCGCCGCGCTGCCCGAGGTGCTGCGCTATGTGGCCGGCGACGTCCAGAACCTCACGGGCGGGCGCATCGATGCGTCCATCCTGCGCCAGCTGCTCATCGCCCTGGCGATGATCGCCATCATGCTGCTGCGCCCGCGCGGGCTGTGGCCGGCGCGCGAGCACGGCAAGGCGGCGCCGCAGCCGGTGCCCGAGGCGCGCTGAGGAGGCCCGGCCATGAGCAGCGAGATCGTCCTGCGCGTGCAGGCAGTGTCCAAGCGCTTCGGGGGCCTGCAGGCGCTCACCGACGTGGGCGTGACCATCGAGCGCGGCCAGGTCTACGGCCTCATCGGCCCCAACGGCGCGGGCAAGACCACCTTCTTCAACGTCATCACCGGCCTGTACACGCCCGACGGGGGCAGCTTCGAGCTCGGCGGGCGGCCCTACCGGCCGCAGGCCGTGCACCAGGTGGCCGAGGCCGGGATTGCCCGCACCTTCCAGAACATCCGGCTCTTCGCCGAGATGACGGCGCTGGAGAACGTCATGGTGGGGCGCCATGTGCGCACCTCCTCGGGCCTGCTCGGGGCCGTGCTGCGCACCCCCGCCTTCCGGCGCGAGGAGGCACAGATCGCCGAGCGGGCGCAGGAGCTGCTCGACTACGTGGGCATCGGGCGCTATGCCGAGTACAAGGCTCGCACGCTGAGCTACGGCGACCAGCGCCGCCTGGAGATCGCGCGCGCCCTGGCCACCGATCCGCAGCTCATCGCGCTGGACGAGCCGGCCGCGGGTATGAACGCCACGGAGAAGGTGGTGCTGCGCGAGCTCATCGACCGCATCCGCCGCGACGGCCGCACCATCCTGCTCATCGAGCACGATGTGAAGCTCGTCATGGGGCTGTGCGACCGCGTCACGGTGCTGGACTACGGCCGCCAGATCGCCGAGGGCACGCCGGCGGAGGTGCAGCGCGACCAGAAGGTGATCGAGGCCTACCTCGGCACCGGCCACCAGGCGCATTGAGCGCGGCGCGCACGAGGGACACACGAACATGGGCGCCACGCTGCTGAAGGTCGAGAACCTGAAGGTCGCCTACGGGGGCATCCAGGCCGTCAAGGGCGTGAGCTTCGAGGTGCGCGAGGGCGAACTCGTGTGCCTCATCGGCGCCAACGGCGCGGGCAAGACCACCACGCTGAAGGCCATCACCGGCACGCAGCCCGCCGCTGCCGGCCGCATCGAGGTGATGGGCGCGGACGTGGCCGGGCAGGGCGCCTGGGACCTCGTCCGCCAGGGCCTGGTGATGGTGCCCGAGGGCCGCGGCACCTTCACGCGCATGACGATCCTGGAGAACCTGCAGATGGGCGCCTTCCTGCGCCGTGACGCCGAGGTGCAGGCCGACATCGAACGCGTCTTCGAGCTCTTCCCGCGCCTGCGCGAGCGGGCGCGCCAGCTCGCCGGCACGATGAGCGGCGGCGAGCAGCAGATGCTGGCCATGGGCCGCGCGCTCATGGCACGCCCGCGGCTGCTGCTGATGGACGAGCCCTCGATGGGCTTGTCGCCGATCATGGTCGACAAGATCTTCGAGGTCGTGCGCGACATTCATTCCCGCGGCACCACGGTGCTGCTGGTGGAGCAGAACGCCAGCCGCGCCCTGGCGCTGGCCGACCGGGGATATGTCATGGACTCCGGCGAGGTCACGATGCAGGGCCCGGCGCGCGAGCTGCTCAGCGACCCGCGCGTGCGGGCCGCCTACCTCGGGGAGTGAGGGCTGCTGTCGGCCACCGGCACCACCTTCACCCGCACCTCGGTGACATCGCTGCGGTTGTCCTGCAGCCGGCCCAGCAGGCGTGGCAGCAACTGGCGCGTCTTCGAGGCGCTGGCCGAGCCGGCTGCGAAGACCGTCCACACCCCGTCCTGCAGCGGCCCGGGGCGCAGCTGCGAGGCCAGCCCGGAAGGCAGCAGCGGCTCCACCAGCGCGTAGCACGCCGCCGCCTGGCGGTGGCTGTCGAGCAACGCCGACAGCGTGGGCGCCTCGCCCAGTGCCTGCTCCAGGCTGCGGGAGCCTTCAGTCGTCTTGCCGGTGCGTGCGTGCATCCTGCCCGCCGCGATCAGCCGGCCTGCGCCCCGCCGGCGGGGGATTGCTTGTCGGCCTCGGAGGTGAAGCTGTCGGCGTGGAACTCCTCGGCCGGCAGCCCGCAGCGCGCGACGAAGTCGCGCTGCGCCGACTCCACCATCACCGGCGCGCCGCAGGCGTAGACCTGGTGGCCGGAGAGATCGGGCAGGTCGGCCATCACCGCCTGGTGCACGAAGCCCGTGCGCCCGCTCCAGCCGTCCTCCGGCCGGGGCTCGCTGAGCACCGGCACGTAGCGCAGCCAGGGCAGGCGCTGCGCGGCGGCCACCGCCCAGTCGTGCAGGTACAGGTCGGCCCGGGAGCGGCAACCCCAGTACAACACCGCCGGGCGCTGCTGGCCGAGGTGCTCCATGTGCTCGATGAGCGCCTTGATGGGGGCAAAGCCCGTGCCGCTGGCCAGCAGCACCATCGGCTTGTCGCTGTCCTCCCGCAGGAAGAAGCTGCCGAAGGGCCCCTCCATGCGCAGGATCTCCTTTTCCTTCATCGCCCCGAAGACGTGGTCGGTGAAGCGCCCGCCAGGCATGTGGCGGATGTGCAGCTCGATGGCCGGGGGGCTCCCGAGCAGGTGCGGGGCGTTGGCCATGCTGTAGCTGCGGCGCGCGCCGTCGCGCAGGATGAATTCCACGTACTGGCCGGCCCGGTACTGCAGGTTCTGGTTGGCCGGCAGCTGCAGCCGCAGGATCGCCACGTCGGGCGCGGGGCGCTCGATGGACAGCACGCGGCTGGGCAGCTTGAGCACTGGGTGCTCGCCTGCGCCCACCACGGTGCGCGCCTCGATCACGCAGTCGGTCTGGGGCGTGGCGCAGCAGGTCAGCACGAGACCGGCGGCTTCCTCGTCGGCCGACAGGGCCTTGCCCTGATGAGCGCCGTGGATGACACGGCCCTCCAGCAGGCGGCTCTTGCACGAGCCGCAGGCGCCGTCGCGGCAGCCGTAGGGCAGGCCGATGCCCTGGCGGATGGCTGCGGCCAGGATGCGCTCGTCGCGCTCGACCGTGAAGGCGCGCCCGGAGGGCTGCAGCGTGATGTTCAGGCTCATGGCAGGGGAGAGGGGCGCGCGGTGCGCCCGTACACTGGGACCAGGAATTGTGCCTGCCCCCGCACCCGCCGATGCTCAACGCTCCCGCTGCCACGCTCCGTGCCCGCCAGCCCACGCTGCTGGTGGTGGGGTGCGGCGATGTGGGCCTGCGCGTGCTGCGCCTGCTGCCGGCCCACTGGCGCGTCTATGCCCTGACTTCGAGCCCGGCGCGCGTGCCCGAGTTGCGGGCCGCTGGCGCCGTGCCCCTGCTGGGCAATCTCGACGAGCCCCGCACCCTCGGCCGCCTGGGCCCGCTCGCCGAGCGCGTGCTGCACCTGGCCCCGCCGCCCGGCCAGGGCGAGGACGACCCGCGCACCGCCGCGCTGCTGCGCGCGCTGTGGCGGGGCGGGCGCGTGCGCCAGCTCGTCTACGGCAGCACCAGCGGCGTGTACGGCGACTGCGCCGGCGCGCTCGTCGACGAGACCCGTGCCGTTCAGCCCGCCACTGCCCGCGCGCTGCGCCGCGTGCAGGCCGAGCGCCGCGTGCGCCACTTCGGCCGCGCCAGCGGCTGCACCACCACCGTGCTGCGCATTCCGGGCATCTACGCTCCCGACCGCGCCGGGGGCGACCTGCGCGAGCGGGTGATCCGCGGCGCCCCCGTGCTCGTGGCCGACGACGATGTGCACACCAACCACATCCACGCCGACGACCTGGCCCGCGCCTGCGTCGTGGCGCTCCTGCGTGGCCGCCCGCAGCGCGTGGTGCACGCCAGCGACGACAGCGATCTGAAGATGGGCGACTGCTACGACCTGGTGGCCGATCTCTGGGGCCTGACCCGCCCGCCCCGGGTCACCCGCGAGGAGGCAGTGCGCCAGCTGCCGGCGGTCACCCTGAGCTTCATGTCCGAGTCGCGCCGGCTCGTCAACGCCCGGCTCAAGGACGAGCTGCGCGTGCGCCCGCGCCACCCGACCGTGCGCGAAGGCATGGCGCCGCCAGCCTAGATGCCCTGCTCGCGCCGGAAGGTCTTGAGCCGGTCCACGCTGTACACGGCCAGGGTCTCGCGGCGGCCCTCGCGCAGCACCTCCAGGGTCACCTCGCGCTCGGCCGGGCCCCGGCTCCACAGGGTCTTCCACAGCGTGGCCAGCGCCAGCACCGCCACGCCGTCGATGCGCTCGACGATGTCACCCGGCTGCACGCCCGCCACATCGGCCGGGCTGTCCTCGGTGACGCGGACCACGCGCAGGCCCTGAGCCGTCTCCACGCAGTTCAGCCCGAGCCACGGGCGCAGGCTCGCGCGGCTCTGGCCGGCCGTGCGCAGCTCCTGCAGCACGGGCACGAGGAGATCCACCGGCACGAACATGTTGCCCGGCTGGGCGGTCTGCGGTGTGTCACCGGCGCGGCCGAGGAAGAGCGAGCCGATGCCCACCAGGCGGCCGGCCTCGTCGAAGAGCCCGGCGCCGCTCTGGTCGCGCCGAGCCGGCGCGGTGTACAGCGCCTGCTCGAGGTGGTACTCCCAGCTGCCGGAAAAGGGGCTGCGCGCGAGCAGCCGCACCGGGCTGACCGTGCCCTGCGGCCCGCCGCTGATGAACACCAGCGGCGCCTGGTCGGAGAGGCCGCCGGCCGCGCCCAGCGGCACCCCGGCCAGGCGCAGCGGCGCGAGCGCCTGCACCAGGCCGAACCCGGTGGCCAGGTCGTAGGCCACGACGCGCGCCGGCACCTGGCGGCCGTCGTCCGGCAGCAGGGTCACGGTCTGCGCCTCGAGCACCAGGTAGCCGATGGTCAGCACGAGCCCCTCGTCGCCGATCACCACCCCGGAGCCCAGGCGCACCGCACCCAGCGTGGCGCTGGAGCGCGCATCGTCCAGCGCCGTGACGGACAAGCCGACCACGGCGTCGCTGGCGCGCTGCAGCGCCTGAGACTGGCTCTCCAGCGCCGAGGTGGGGGCGGCCTGCGCCCATGCGGGTGCGACCGGCGCGGCCAGCGCGAAGCACACGGCCCATCCGACCAATCTTGCCCACGCACCCACCAGGCTTCGTCTGCGAGGATTCATCGCGGCACCTCCAAGCACACAGCGTGCCGGGCCTGCGAGGATGCTGCCGGCCGCGGGCCGATGTCCATCCCCTGCGCAGGGGCTCAGCGGCGGCCGCCGAAGGGCCAGCGGCCGCGCCACCAGGCGATCATCAGCCAGCCGCCCACCATCCCACCCAGGTGCGCGAAGTGCGCGATGCCGGTGCGTCCGGTCATCCCCAGGAACAGCTCCACCGCGCCGAACACCATCACGAAGGTGCGCGCCTTCATCGGGATGGGCGGGAACAGCGGCATGATGGTGCGGTTGGGGAACAGCAGCCCGTAGGCCAGCAGCAGCCCGAACAGCGCGCCCGAGGCGCCGACGGTGGGCGCCATCGAGCGCGTGAGCCAGTTGAAGACGAGCTGCGTGATCGCCGCGGCCACCACGCTGGCCAGCAGGTACTGCGAGTAGCGCCGCCCGCCCCACAGGTTCTCGATCTCCGAGCCGAACATCCACAGGCCCAGCATGTTGAAGAACAAGTGCATCTCGCTGCCGTGCAGCAGCGAGTAGCTCACCACCTGCCAGGGCATGAACTGCCCGCTACCCAGGGGCCACAGGGCGAGCCAGGTCAGCGGAAAGAACAGGTTCAGGCAGAAGGCCGCCACACAGGTCAGCAGCAGCGCCTTGGTGACGGGAGGCAGGGCAGGCATCGGGGAGGTCCGCGGGCGAGGTGAGCCGGGTTTGTAGCATGAAGCGTCCGTCACGCGCGCGCCTATCATGCGGCCCGTCGCCGCCTGTCCCGACGAGGAGTACGAACCATGGCCCCCGCTTCCAGCGCGCCGCACGAGTGGCGCTTCTTCCGCTCCGGCGGCTTCGACCAGGTGCGCATCGACCGCGCCGAGGACCTCCGTCACCTGGACGAGCTGGACCAGAAGCTGTGGGCCGTGCTGGCCTGCCCGGCTTCGGGGCTGGAGTTCGACACCCGCACCCTCGAGCTGCTGGACGCCGACCACGAGGGCCACGTGGGCGCCGCCGAAGTGCTCGATGCCGCCCGCTTCCTGTGCGCGGCGCTGCGCGACCCGGGGCTGATCTTCGAGCCTGGCGACGCCGTGCCGTTGTCGGCCTTCCACACCGAGGTGCCCACCGGTGCCCAGCTCTCCGCCACCGCCCGCCAGGTGCTGGCGTATCTCGGCAAGGCCGATGCCGACTCGGTGTCGGTGGCCGACCTGGCCGACACGGCGCGGCTGTTCGAGCCGCATCACTTCAATGGCGACGGCATCGTGCCGCCGGCCGTGGCGCCGGAGCCGGATCTGGCCGAGACGATCACGCTGATGGTGCAGACCCTTGGCGGCAGGCCTGACCGCAGCGGCCAGGCTGGCATCGACCGCGAGGGCCTGGACGCCTTCGTGGCCGGCGCACGCGCCCTGTGCGACTGGCACGACCAGGCTCAGGCAGCCGGCGGCGCCATCCTCGCGCTGGGCGGCGACACCGCCGAGGCCATGGCCGCCTTCGATGCCGTGCACGCCAAGGTCGAGGACTGGTTCACGCGCTGCCGCCTGGCCGCCTTCGACGAGCGCGCGGCTGCAGCCCTGAACCCGGCCGAGCAGGTCTACGCGGAGTTGTCTGCCGCGGCCCTGGCGGCCGACCACGCCGGCGTGGCCGCGCTGCCCCTGGCGCGCGTGTCGGCTGCGGCCGAGCTGCCGCTCGTGGTGGGCATCAACCCGGCCTGGCAGGCCCGATTGGCCGCGCTGCGCGCACGTGTGGTGCAGCCGCTGCTGGGCGACCTGCAGTCGATCACCCACGCTCAGTGGAGCGACCTGGCGGCGCGTTTCGAGGCCTTCCGGCAGTGGCAGGCCGCACGCCCGAATACGCCCGTGGGCGCGGTGGAGGTGGGCGTGCTGCGCGAGCTGCTGGCTGGAGACCGCATCGAGCGCGTGGGCGCGCTCATCGCCGCAGACCTGGACGCCGACACCGCAGCGGCCGAGATCGAGGCGCTGCAGCGGCTGCTGCACTACCGGCGCGACCTGGCCACGCTGCTGCGCAACTTCGTCAACCTGGCTGACTTCTACGATCCCGGTCGCCGCGCCGTCTTCCAGGCCGGCACGCTGTACCTCGACCAGCGCAGCTGCGAGCTCGTGCTGCGGGTGGCCGACATGGCGCGGCACGCGAGCATGGCGCCGCTTTCGGGCACCTACCTCGTCTACTGCGAGTGCACCTGCCCGGGCGAGGCCGCCATCACGATCGTGGCGGCCATGACGGCCGGCTCGGCCGACGACATGATGGTCGTGGGGCGCAACGGCGTGTTCTACGACCGGAAGGGCCGGGCCTGGCACGCGCAGGTGGTGCGCATCGTCGCCAACCCCATCAGCGTACGCGAAGCCTTCTGGACGCCCTACAGGCGCGTGGCGGCCATGGTGCGCAATCTTGTGGAAAAGGTGGCCTCTGCCCAGGACAAGGCTGTCGACGCCAAGGCCGGGGCTGGCCTGGCCGGCGCCTCGCAGAAGGTGGTTGCGCCGCCCCCGCCGGCGTCATCGGCTGCGCCGGGCGCCCCGGCCGCGCCCTTCGACATCGCCAAGTTTGCGGGCATCTTCGCTGCCATCGGCCTGGCGCTGGGCGCGATCGGCACGGCGATCGTGGCTGTCGTCACGGGTTTCCTGGGGTTGCCGCTGTGGAAGATGGCGCTGGCCGTGGCCGGCATCCTGCTGCTCATCTCCGGGCCCTCGATGGTGCTGGCGTGGCTGAAGCTGCGCCGGCGAAACCTCGGGCCGCTACTGGACGCCAACGGCTGGGCGGTGAACATCCGCGCCCGCATCAACCTGCCTTTCGGCGCGACGCTCACGGCGCTGCCGCAGCGCCCGGCCAGCGCGCTGCTGGCCGCCTCCGATCCTTATGCGGACAAACGCTTCGCCTGGGGACGCTGGCTGTTGGCGCTGCTGCTGGTTGGCGGGGCGCTCGTGGCCACGATCCTGACGCGCTGAGCGCGCCCGCGCGCGGTCTTCAGCGCGGCAGCGACTCCACCTCGCGCTGCCAGCGCTCGAGCAGCCGCCGCCGCTCGGCCGCCGAGCCGTACTTCTCGAAGTCGTACTTGATGAGGCGCACGCTATCCATGCTCGGGATGCGCGGGTCGGGCTTGAAGGTGCGGTTGGCCGGGGACTGCAGGCTGTTGGCCTTGGCGCCGATGGCCTGGCCCGTGGGGCTCATCAGCCAGTCGTAGTAGCGCCGGGCGCCCTCGGCGTTGCGGCTGCCCTTGATGAGCGCGATGCCGCCGATCTCGTAGCTCGTGCCCTCGAAGGGGCGGTGGAGGCCACCGGGTAGTTGTTGTGGCGCCAGCCGTCGAAGCCGAAGATGAAGCTGATGCCGATGGCGACCTCGCCCTTGCCCACGTTGGGCGCCTGCGCGGTGCCGCTGCGCGTGTAGCTCGTGATGTTGCGGTGCAGGGCCTTCATGTAGTCGAAGGCCTTGTCCTCGCCCATGAGCTGCACGAGGCCGGCGAGGATCGTGTAGGCCGTGCCGCTGGAGGCCGGGTGCGAGATCTCGATCTCGCCCTTGTAGACGGGCTTGATCATGTCCGACCAGCACTTCGGCTCGGGCAGCTTCTTCTTCTTGAGCAGCTCCGTGTTCCAGCCGAAGCCGATGGCGCTCGTGTAGAAGCCCCCCACCATGTTCTGCGACATGGCGTACTGGCGCACGGCCCAGGCGTGCAGGTCGTTGATGTAGGCCGGCCGGTAGGGCTGGAGCAGCCCGGCCTCGGCGGCCTGCAGGAAGGGGTCGCCGGTGCCGCCCCACCAGAGGTCGGTCTTGGGGTTGGCCGCCTCGGCGCGCAGCTGCGCCAGCGCCTCGCCGGTGGGCTTGCGCGTCTGCAGCACGCGCATGCCGGTGGCCTTCTGGAACTCCAGGGCCGCCATCTCGCACCAGGCCTGGTCGGTGCTGCACAGCGCGGTGACGGTGCCCTGCGCCTGCGCGCTGCCGAATGCAGCGGCTGCCAGGGCAGCCAGCGTGAAGGTCAAGGCCTTTGCGGGTCGGCTCATCGATGGGCTCCAGCGGGGATCGGTGTGGTGCCCGCGGCCAGACTCGAACTGGCACGCCTTGCGGCGGCGGATTTTGAATCCGCTACGTCTACCGATTTCGTCACGCGGGCGTTCGGGGTGAGTGGACCCCTCGGCCGGAAGTATCGCACTGCCGTGGCAGCCCCCACCCACGGTCAGCCGGGAGTCTCCTCCTGCTCGCGCAGCCTGGCCCACCGCAGCGCCAGCAGCCCGAGCCCGACGCCCAGCGGCGCGTCGATGAAGGTGGTGTAGACGAGCCACGCGTCCTTGCTCAGCCACTGCGTGGCCAGCAGGTTCAGCAGCGCCATCGTCAGGCCCAGCCCGGCCACGCCCATCGCGAGGCGGCGCGGATCGAGCGACCAGCCCACCGCGTAGCGTGCCATGCGCACCCCGAAGTAGCGGCCCCGGTTCAGCAGCGCATCGCCCAGGATCAGGCTGGCGATCAGCAGGCCGAGGATCGTTCCCTTGAGCTGCACCAGCTTCTCGTCCTGGAACAGCACCGAAAAGCCCGCCGACAGCAGCAGCGTGAAGACGCCGAATGCTGCCAGGCCGCCGAGCAGGTCGACCTTGACGAACCGCTGCGCCACCACCACCGACAGGCCCGCCGCTGCACCCACGAGCGCGGCGGTGGTGAGGTTGCCCGTGGCCTTGCTGACGACGAAGAAGAGCAGGGCGAGCGCGATGTCCACGTACAGGGAAGGCTTGCTGCGCTGCCACTGTTCGCGGTCACGTTGCTGCTTCGCCTGCATCTGCTGCACGCGCTCGGGCGTCATCGGCCCCTGGCCCTTGAGCAGGGGCCAGGCGATGGTGCGTCCTGGGTGGCTCTCGTGCACCGTGCGGCCGTCCACGCGCACGGCGATGCCCGCCGACCACCAGCTGACGTAGCCGGTTTCCACCTCGAGCCGTGAGCCG
This sequence comes from Rubrivivax sp., assembly GCA_049318345.1. Lineage (GTDB taxonomy): Bacteria > Pseudomonadota > Gammaproteobacteria > Burkholderiales > Burkholderiaceae_C > Rubrivivax. The sequence goes on from JBMOGN010000068.1 coordinate 10,886, forward strand.
TCGGCCAAGGTGTGGCGCAGCACGTGGTTGCGGTAGTCGGCTTCACTCGGGCTGAGCGTGGTCTGGTCCCGGGCGAGCTCCTGCTGCCCGCTCAAGAGCCGGCTTCGCAGGCTGGTGAAGCCGGTCTCGATCAGGACGACGAAGGTCTCACCGTGGGTGGTGAAGGGCCTGCGGTAGGTCCAGAGCTTCATCGGGCTCAGGGCTGCAGGCCGAGCCGCTGCGCCGCCTGGCGCGGGTGGATCAAGTTCACCCGCCCCTTGCGCTCGGCAGTCTCGACGATGGCCTGGCGCACCTGGGCCACCGTGAGCTCGGGCTTGAGCGCGAAGAGCTTGGCCGCGAGGTTGGCCACCTGGGGGCTGGCCATGCTGGTGCCGCTGAATTTCACGCGGTCGCCGCCCGGAAGCACGCTCTCGACCTGGAAGCCGTTGGCATGCACCGCCACCGTCTTGCCGAAGGTGGAGAAGCTCGTTTCCTCGCCCGCCTGGTCCACGGCGCCCGCCGTGATCAGGTTGGGCAGGTTCAGGCCTGCGGGGATGTAGTCCTCGAAGTCCGCGTTGTTGTCCTCGTTGCCCGAGCCCGCCACGAAGAGGATCTCCGGGGCCGAGGCGATGGCCTCGCGCAGCGCGTCGCGCTCGATGGTGAAGAGCCGGCGCGCGAGCTGCTTGCGCTCATCGGGCGTGGCGCCCACGTTGTGCCAGGCGAGCATGCCCTCGTAGGCCGAGGCCCCGTAGCGCCAGCTCATGTTCACCACGCGCAGCTTCTGGTCCTTGAAGGCCTGCACGATCTGCTTGTAGTTGGCGGCCGTGCGGCGCGACATCTCCTCGGTGGGCTTGACCGGCTCGGAGCGGTGCTCCCACAGCATGGTGGCGGTGTAGACGCGGGCAAAGGGGTTGCCCTCCACCGCGATGCCCGACACGTGCGTGCCGTGCGTGTAGACGCCCGCCAGGCTCAAGTCTTCCTGGAAGCCCTTCACCCGGGCCGGGTCCAGCGTGGCAACAGCCTGCTTGAGCCGCCGGGCGTCTTCCGAGTCCAGCCCGGCCTGCAGGTCCATCGCACCCTTGACCAGCTGCTTGAGCACGGGCCAGCGGGCAGAGGCCTCCCCGAGCGGGCGCAGCAGGTCGGTGGACGGCTTCGCTTCGCGGTCGAAGGCGATGCCCCGGCCCGGCGTGGTCTTGAACAAGGACAGGTCCACCCCGGAGTCCCAGATGCCGATGCCCACCTCGCTTGCCTTGGCCGTGGGGGCGATGGCAAACAGGCGCGGCGTCCACACATCGGGCTTGGCCGGCGCAGCCTTGGCCTGTGCGTCGATCACCGCCTGCAGGCCGGCCACCACGGCGCCCTTGAGCGGCGCCACCAGCTCGTTTTGCAGGCGTGCACCGATGATGGAGCCCACCAGGCCCTCCGGCACGGTCATCTGCATGTTGCGCGCGACGACGTCGAGCTGCTGCTCGAAGGCAGGCTTGGTCAGCGCCGGGTTCATGAGCTCCATCTGCGCCTTGAAGCCCTTGACGCCATCGGCCACATCGGTCCAGTTCATGGTGCCGTAGCGACGCTGCACCTCGGCTTGCACCCAGACGGCGTCACGCTTGCCGAGCTGCTGCTCGGCCAGGATGCTGGCAATGGTGCCGGTGGTGGCGCGCGGGCCGGGCTTGTCCTGCAGCGCCTCGCGACGCTCCACCAGGGCGTGGACCGCAGCCCAATCGCCCTTGAACTGCGCCAGCGTCAGCAGCGCGCCGTAGTAGACGCGCTGCGTTGCGGCATCCTGGATCTCGAACTTCTGCAGGTCCTCGCGCAGGTTCTTCTCCAGGGTATCGGCCAGGGCCAGCACCTCGGTGCGAGGTGCTTCCAGGTACTGGCTGGGCAGCTTGTCGAGCTTGACTACGCGCCGGGGCAGTTGCTCGGCCGAGGTGATCACCTGACGCGCGCTGGGCTGCGGGGCGGGGCCACCGGCCGGAGCCTGTGCGAGGGCGTGCGAGGCGGCGGCCGCGGCTGCAGCCACGAGGGTCATCGTGGCCAGACTGAACCTGGGCATGGGGAGAACTCCTGTGAAAGACGTGACAACGACGATGGTGGAGCCTGTCGGCCGGCCCCTCCAGCCCGTTGCGACGAGTGGCGAATCGGTGCGACGGACGCAGGGGCGGACGGGATGCGCTGCGACAGCGCATTGAAAGCGCGAGTGACCACGCCTGCGTACAAGACCCTCGAAGACGTGTTTGGTTCCAAGCCGCTTGTGCGCCTGCAGCGCCTGGGAGCCGGTGTGTGTCTCGCGCGGCGACATCCTTGAAGAGAAGTTCCTTCCTGTCCGGACTCGATCACCTGTTGCTGAGGAGGCATTGACGGCGTAAGTACGTAATGTCGTATTATCGTAGAATGCGCACGTCCCCACTCGAACAACGTTTGCTCGCCTTGGAGGCCCGTATTCGGGCCCTGGAGGGCCTCGCCCCAGCGCGAGGCGAAGAATCCCCCGCCCGCCCCGCGGTGCCGCCCGCGCACCCGCCGGCCACCGCGGGTGTGGAGCCTCCGGCGCCCCCCGCATCAGGCGAGGAGGGTGCCCTGTGGGCCCTGAACGGCCTGTTGAGCCGCCTGGGCGCAGGGCAGGGCGGTGTGGTCTACGCAGGCCGATACAGCCACCCCGCCGGGGGAGAGGTGCAGTGGCAGATGGGCCGGCCGCAGCAAGCGCTTCTCGACGAGGACTGGAGCGAACTCGCCCCCCGCCTGGCCGCCCTCGGGCACCCGGTGAGGCTGCGGCTGGTGCAGTTGCTGCTCAACGGCATGGGTGCGGTGGCGGATCTCGCCGCGCAGCCTGGCATGGGCACGAGCGGCCAGCTCTACCACCATCTGCGCGAACTCGAAGCCACAGGCTGGCTGCACTCGTCGCAGCGCGGCCGATACGCGCTGCGGCCCGAGCGCATCGTGGCATTGATGGCGGTGCTGACGGCGGCGCGCCAATGAAGCCGCTCCCGCTCGTTCGTGCCACGGCGGCCCTGGCCCTGACCCTGGCGATGAGTCTGTCTGCGGCAGGCGACGTCCGAGCCGCGGAGCCCTTTGCCGATCAGCGAGAGCTGCTCCAGCAACGCCTGGGCACCCCGACGGGGCAGGACTTGCCTTCGGCCAGTGCGCTCGTGGTCGGAAGACTGGGTGCGGGCGAGCCCGAGTTGCTGATGCTGGGCACCGCCTCGCACCGCGGTACGCCGCTCACGCCCGATGCGCGCTTCGAGCTCGGCTCGGTGACCAAGGCCCTGGTTGGCAGCCTGCTGGCGCGGATGGCGGCACAGGGCCGCCTGGGGCTGGATGACGCCGTCGGGCGCTGGGTGTCCGAGTTGAACGGCACGCCCGCGGGCAACCTCACGCTGCGCAACCTGGCCACGCACCATTCCGGCTTGCCACGGTTGCCGATGTCGGCGGCCTTTCTGTGGTCGAGCCTCAGAAACCCGCACGACCCCTACCGGCACTACAGCGTTGCCGACATGCTGTCGTACCTGCGCGCCTGGACTCCCCCGGGGCAGACCGAGTTCGAGTATTCCAATCTGGGATTCGCCCTGCTCGGCCTGGCGCTGGAGCGCGCCGCCGAACGACCCCTGGCAAGCTTGATGGCCAGCGAGATCCTGCAACCCGCCGCCGCCTCCGGGGCCGGGCTGGAGCCCGAACTCGCCGTGGGTCAGGTCCAGGGCCACGACGCCAGCGGGCGCCCCACACCCGCCTGGAACATGGGCGCCTTTGCCGGGGCTGGCGCGCTGCGTGCCAACCTGCCGCAGATGCTCGCGCTGCTGGAGGCCGCGCGGCTCGGCCGCACGCCCTTCGACGCCGGGGCGCAGCGCGAGCAGGCCCGGCGGCATGCCACGGGTTCGGTGGGTGTGGGATGGATGCGTACCGAGAAGCACGGTGACCGCATCGTCTGGCACAACGGCGGGACGTTCGGGTTCAGCAGTTTCGTCGGCTACAGCGAGGTCAGCGGACGCGCCGTGGTGCTGATGGCCAATGGCGTACTCGATCTCGACGCCCTCGGCATGC
>JBMOGN010000069.1:0-14816 GCA_049318345.1 Rubrivivax sp.
TGCTGTCCAGCGGCCCGCCCTGGGTCATCACGTAGACCTCCTCGAAGACCTTCATCGCGCCGATGCTGGACATCACCGCCACCAGCGCCACCTGCGGCCGCAGCAGCGGGATGGTGATGTGCAGCGTCTGCTTCCAGCGCCCCACCCCCTCCACCTCGGCCACCTCGTAGAGCTCGCGCGGGATGGACTGCAGCCCGGCCAGGTAGATGACCATGTAGTAGCCCATGCCGCTCCAGGCCGTCACCGCCATCACCGAGAACAGCGCGTGGGCCGGGTCGGTGAGGAAGCGCACCGGCTCGTCGGTCAGGCCGGTGGCCAGCAGGAAGTGGTTCAGCAGCCCCCGCTCCTCGTAGACCCACTTCCACACCAGTGCGCTGATGACCAGCGAGGTCACCACCGGCAGGTACAGCGCGGCGCGGAAGAAGGCGCGCCCGGGCAGCGCGCGGTTGACGAGAAGCGCCAGGAAGATCGGCAGCACCACGAGCACGGGCACCACCACCGCCAGGTACACCAGGGTGTGGCGCAGCGCGGCCCAGAAGAAGGGGTCGGCCCACAGCCGCAGGTAGTTGGCCAGGCCCACCGGGCGCGCCGGGGTGATCATGTTGAAGTCGGTGAAGCTCAGCGCCAGCGCCTTGAGCGCCGGGTACAGGAACACCAGCGCGATGAGCGCGCAGCCCGGGGCGAGGAAGAGCACCGGCACCCAGGGCCGGTCGATCGTGCGGCGGCGCGCGGCGGCCGCGGCCCGCGCCAGGGCGCTCATGCCGCGCACCCCAGCAGCGGCAGCCACTCCCGCACCACCTCCTGCACCGCCGCGCGCGGCGGCATGCGGCCGAGCATGCAGCCGTGCAGGGCCCGCACGAAGCTCGTGCGCAGCTTGTGGTAGCGGCGCATCGGCGGCACCTGGACCACGCCGTCGAAGACCTGGCGCACCGAGATCGCGCGCGCGGCGTCGAGCAGCGCGTCGCCCCCGGGCCGCTGGAACAGCGGGTCGTCGTAGCTCGCGCGCGTGCTGGGCAGCAGGGGCACGCGGCGCACGAGCTCGAGCTGGCTGGCCGGGCCCGTGACAAAGCGCGCGAACTCGAAGGCCAGGGCCGGCTCGCGCGAGGCCTGTGGCACGGCCAGGTTCATCGCCGCGATGTTGGGCCGCGCCGCGCCCGCCAGCCACTGCGGCACCGCCACCACCTGCGCGTGCAGCGCCGGGTGGCCGCTGCGCAGCTGGCCGATGAACTGCATGCCGGTGGACACCATCGCCACCTGCCCGGCGAGGAACTGCGCCACCGCGCTGCGGTGCCCCTCGGTGAGCACGCTCGGCGGGATCCAGCGCCGGGCGTACAGCTCCCGGTAGAAGGCGAAGACCGACTCGCCCGGCGCACCCTCGAAGGCCGGACGGCAGCGGTCGGGGCTGAGCAGCGAGCCGGTCATGGCCACCATCGCCTCCAGCGGCGCGCTGCCGTCCAGCGCCGGGAACCAGGCGTAGCTGCCGGTGCGCGTGCGCAGCGCCTCGGCCGCGCGCAGCAGCGCGGGAAAGTCGCGGGGCACTTCCTGCCCGGCGCGTTCGAGCAGGTCGCGTCGCGCCAGCGTGACCGTCGTGCTCAGGTACCACGGCAGGGCAAAGGGCACGCCTGCGAGCTCGTTGGCCGACCAGGCCGAGGGCAGGTAGGTCGCGATGGCCGGCGCGTCCAGGTGGGCGCGCGGGTCGGCCAGCGCGCCGAGCTCGGCCAGCCGGGCGGAGAACTGCGGGTTGAGGTTGACGACGTCCGGCGCCGTGCCCGCAGCCAGGCTGGCCAGCACCTTGCGCTCCATCTCCGACCACGGCACGTCCACCCAGCGCACCCGCACGCCGGCGTGCTGCGCCTCGAAGCGTGCGATCAGCCCGTGCACGAAGTCGCTGTGGAAGGGCGCGAGCTGCATGGTCCAGAAGACCAGGGTACGGGGGCCGGTGGCGCGCGCCCGCGCCCGGCCTGCGGCCGCGGGCGCAAGCAGGGCCAGGAGCGAGCGTCGGCGCAGAACAGGCATGTCGGGTGCGACTCAATATACCACCGGCCTCCCAATAATAGGCCACTTGGTCTATATTGCGGTTTCTCCAGACCAGCCAGCCGGCGTGCCGGCCCATCCGCCCGCCCCCACACCCCATGGACCGAGCCCAGAAGCGAGAGCACCTGCGCCGCGGCCTGCAGGCGATCCTGCAGCAGACCGGCGACGGCATGCGGCTGCCGCCCGAGCGCGAACTGGCCGAGCGCCTGGGGGTGGCGCGCGAGACGCTGCGCCGCTGCCTGCGCGAGCTCCAGTCCGAGGGCGTGCTGCAGCGTCGCCAGGGCGCAGGCACCTTCGTGGCCGGCCACAGCTGGGTCAAGCCGCTGGTGCTGCGCTCCTTCAGCGAGGACATGCACGAGCGCGGGCTCGTGCCGTCCAGCGAGATGCTGTCCATGCGCCGGCTGCGCGCCAGCGCCAAGGTGGCGCTCAAGCTCAAGAGCATGCCCGGCAGCGAGGTCTTCGAGGTGCGGCGGCTGCGCCTGGCCAGCGGCGAGCCCATGGCGCTGGAGGAGGCCTACCTGCCGTGCGAGCGGCTGCCGGGCTTCGACCCCCAGGTGCTGGCCACGCAGTCGCTGTACCGCGTGCTGCAGCGCGACCACGCGGTGGTGGTGCGCAACGCCGCGCAGGAGATCCAGGCCACCGTGCTGACCGAGGACGAGGCGCGGCTGCTGGACGTCGCGCCCTTCAGCCCGGCCTTGCTGGTGGAGCGCCAGGTGTTCTCCACCGCCGGGGAGATCGTCGAGTTCGGCAAGAGCCTGTACCGCGCCGACCGCTACCGCTTCGAGGTCAATGTCGGGCGCGCCGGCGCCGAGGGCGGAGGCGCCTCGTGACCGCGCCGGCACGGGGCGCGCGGATGCGCTGGACGGCGCAGGCGCTGGACGCCGCGCTGCGCGGGCGCCTGGTGGTGTCGTGCCAGCCCGTGGACGGCGGCCCGCTGGACGATGACGCCACCGTCGCGCGCCTGGCGCAGGCGGCCGTGGCCGGCGGGGCGGCAGCCCTGCGCATCGAGGGCGCCCGGCGCCTGGCCGTGGTGCGCCAGGCGGTGCAGGTGCCCATCGTGGGCATCGTCAAGCGCGACCTGCCCGACTCGCCGGTGCGCATCACGCCCTGGCTGCAGGACGTGCAGGCGCTGGTGGCCGCCGGCGCCGACGTGGTGGCGGTGGACGCCACCGATCGCCCGCGGCCCGTGGCCGTGGCCGCGCTGCGCGAGGCCATCGAGCAGCAGGGCGCACTGGCCATGGCCGACGCCTCCTGCGAGGCCGACGCGCTGCAGGCCTGGGCCGCCGGCTTCACGGTGGTGGGCACGACGCTGTCGGGCTACACCGGCGGGCCCGTGCCCGCGGGGCCGGACCTCGCGCTCGTGCGGCGCCTGGCTGCAAGCGGCTGCCGCGTCATGGCCGAGGGCCGCTACGACGCGCCAGAGCTGGCCGCGCAGGCCCTGCGCGCGGGCGCCTGGGCAGTGACGGTGGGCTCGGCGCTCACGCGCCTGGAAGTGGCCACGGGCTGGTTTGCCGCCGCGATGGCCGGCTCCTCACGCTAGGGAAAACGAGCAATTGGTCTAGCTGGAGGTACCGCGCGGAATCCATAAAATGGACCTGCGGTCTATTTGATGCGAATCCGGCCGCCGACGGGGGCGGACTCGCGTCCCGCGCCCCTCGAAGACCCTTCCATCAGGAGACAGCCGATGACCTTCCGCCGCCAACCCGTCGCCCTGGCCGTATCGAGCCTGATCGTGGCCCTGTCCGTGTCCGCGCAGGCGCAGCAGGCCGCCGCGCCGGCCAAGCCGGAGGACAAGAAGGACCCCGCGCAGACCATCGAGATCACCGGCATCCGCGGCTCCATCGAGCGCTCGCTGGTGACCAAGCGCGCGGCCGACACCAACGTGGACGTGGTCTCGGCCGAGGACGTGGGCAAGATGCCCGACAAGAACATCGCCGACGCGCTGTCGCGCCTGCCTGGCGTGAACGTGCAGTACGGCGGCGCGCTGGCCATGGACGAGGCCGAGCGCGTGGCCATCCGCGGCACGAGCCCGAACCTGAACCTCGTGACCCTCAACGGCCACGCCCTGAGCGCCGGCGACTGGCACGTGGGCGACCAGGCCGGCAGCGGCCGCAGCGTGGGCTTCGGCCTCATGCCCTCGCAGCTCATCGGCCAGACCATCGTCTACAAGAGCAGCCGCGCCGACATCACCGAAGGCGGCATCTCCGGCAGCGTGGACATCCTGATGCGCAAGCCGCTGTCGTTCCGCAACAAGCTCAACGGCGAGGTCTCCATCGGCGCGGCGCATGCCACGCTGGCCGGCACCACCGACCCGCAGGTCAGCGGCCTGGTGGCCTGGAAGAACGCCGACAACACGCTGGGCCTGCTCGTGCAGGCCTTCAAGGAAGACCGCCACCTGCGCCGCGACGGCCAGGAGATCTTCGGCTACAACGTGATCACCGCCGCGCAGGCCACGGCCGCGGGCAACCCCGACCTGGCGGGCAAGCGCATCACCGGGAGCCTGAACTCGGCCATGTTCGAGGGCGTGCGCAAGCGCTCCGGCGGGTACCTGGGCGCGCAGTTCAAGCCCAACGCCGACATGGAGATCAACCTCAGCGTCTTCCGCACCACCCTGGACGCCGACAACTACAACAGCTCCGCCTACGCCCTGCCCTTCGGCCTGGTCAACACCGCCGGCTACCTGATCAGGGACGCGGTGATCACGGGCGACGTCGTCACGAGCGCCAAGATCGTGCGGCCCACCGGCTCCACCGCCAACGTGGTGGGGCTGCAGTTCGACCACTTCAACCGCCAGGGCGCGCAGTCCACCAGCGCCTTCTGGGACGTGGACGGCAAGTTCAACCTGAGCAAGTCGCTGAGCGCGCGCGTGCGCATCGGCGCCACCGAGGGCTCCGGCACCACGGCCTCGCAGCCGAGCCTGGTCTACGGCCTGCTCAATCCGGCCTCGGTGAACTTCTCGCAGACGCCCGGGGCGCCCGCGGAGTACGTGATCCTGGACGCCGCCGGCAAGTCCATCGACCTCACCAAGGTGGGCAACTTTTCGCTGCTGACCAACCAGGGCGCGGCGGTGAAGGCGAAGGACACCGAGAGCTACGCCCACGTCGACCTGGAGTACCGGCTGGACAACGCGATCATCCCGGTGATCAAGTTCGGCGCCCGCTCCTCGCGCCACAACCGCACCTACGACGTCATCAACCCACGCTGGAACGCACAGGACAACGCCGCCGGCCCGATTCCGACGAGTTCGCCCGACTACCCCTTCATCCCCATCACCGGCGGCACGCTCATCAAGCAGACCGTGGTGGCCGATGCCGCGCGGCCGGCGCCCGCCACGCTGTACCCCTCGAACTGGTTCAACGCTGCCTCGGGCAATTTCCCGCGCGACATCTTCCGCTTCGACATGGGGCAGATGAAGGCCTTCACGGACAAGTACATCAACTGGGACCCGGTACTCAACAAGAATTGGTCCGGCGGCTTCCAGGTGAAGGAGGACAACAACGCGGGCTACGTGATGGCCGAGTTCGAGCTCGACCCGAAGATCACGGGCAACGTGGGTGTGCGCCTGGTGGAGACCAAGGTGGCCTCGCTGTCGTACCAGGCGCTGACCAGCGGCACCGGCGTGGGCCAGTGCGTGGTGCTGCAGCCCTGCTCGGTGCCCGAGGCGATCAACACCTCGCGCGTGGCCACCTACGTGCCGCGCCTGGTCACGACCACCCACACCGACGCGCTGCCGAGCTTCAACATCCGCTGGGACCTGAGCAAGGACATGATCGGCCGCGCCGCGGTGTCGCGCAGCCTCGGGCGCCCGAACTACAACGAGCTCGCCGGCTCCGTCACCCTGAACGACACCCTGCTGACGGGCTCCAGCGGCAATCCCAATCTGCGCCCGATCCTGTCGGACAACGTCGACCTCTCGCTCGCGTGGTACTTCGCACCGCGCGCCTACGTCTCGGCCGGGCTGTTCGCGCAGAGCATCTCGAACTACGTCAAGACCGGCGTGTCGTACATCGACTACTACAACATCGCGCAGAACAAGATCACGACCTACATGGTCACCTCGCGCAAGGGCGTGTCGGCCGACCTCAAGGGCGCCGAGGCGGCCCTGGAGATGCCGCTGGGCCGCGGCTTCGGGTTCGGTGCGAACGCCACCTACGTGGACTCCAAGGACGAGGACGGCGCGCCGCTGCTGGGCACCTCCACCTGGACCTACAACCTGCGCGGCTTCTACGAGGACGACAAGTTCAGCGCGAGCCTGGCCTGGAACTACCGCACCGACTACGCCATCGGCTTCGTCGGCGACGGCACGCTCAAGCCCATCGTCAACAGCGCCGGCGTCATCACGCAGTACAACGGCCAGCACCGCTATGCCGGCGCGGGCAGCCTGTCGCTGTCGCTGGGCTACCGCATCAGCAAGGACCTCAGCGTGCACCTGGACGGCAACAACCTGAATGACCCGATCCGCCACACGTACTACCTCAACACCAACGCGCCCGGCTACTGGCACCAGAACGGCCGCCAGTTCTTCCTGGCCCTGCGCGCGAAGATCTGAGGGCGTCGCGCGCCTGAGAGCCCGGGCGGCGCTTTGCGCCGCCCTTTTTGCATGGGCCGCGCACGCCGTGTGGGCACAGCCTGGCAGCGCGCAGGCCGCACCGGCCCAAGCCGGCGCGCCCGAGGTGCGCGGCACCTGGCTGACCACCACCGCCAACACCGCCCTGGCCAGTCCGGCGCACACCGCGCAGACCATGCGCCGGCTGCGCGAGATCGGGCTGAACACGGTGTACGTGGAGAGCTGGAAGAACGGCTACACGCAGTTCCCCTCGCAGGTGCTCGCACGCACGATCGGCGTGGCGCAGCGCCCGGCACAGGCCGCACAGGACCCCTCCGACCCGCCGGGCCCCGCGCCCGCGCGCGACCTGCTGCAGGAGACCGTGATCGAGGCCCACCGCAACGGGCTGCTGCACGTGGCCTGGTTCGAGTACGGCTTCATGGCCGCGCACGGCCGCACGATGAACCACTTGCGGCGCATGAAGCCTGAGTGGCTCAGCCGCGACCGCTCTGGCAACGAGGTGGCCCCGAACGGCTTCGTGTGGATGAACCCGCTGCACCCGCAGGCACGGGCCTTCCTGCGCGACCTCATGCTGGAGGCGATCGAGCGCTACGACCTGGACGGCGTGCAGCTGGACGACCGCATCGTCTGGCCCTATGTGACCATGGGCTACGACGACCACACGCGAGCCGTCTACGCCGCCGAGCACGGCGGGCGCCAGCCGCCGGACGACCCGCGCGAGCCCGGCTGGATGCGCTGGCGCGCCGACAAGCTGCAGGCCCTGGCACGCAGCCTCGTGGCCGAGCTGCGCGCCGCGCGACCCGCCCTGTTCGTCTCGCTGAGCCCCGCGCCCTACCCCTGGAGCTGGGAGCACTACCTGCTGGAGTGGCCGAAATGGGCCGGCTGGCCGGTGGCCGAGGGCTGGAGCGAGTTCGTGCCGCAGGCCTACCGCATGAGCTACGAGGCCTTCGAGCGGACCTGGCTGGAGCAGGTGGACGAGCTGCGTCAGGCAGGCACCTACCGGGCGGCGTCGCTGGTGGCGGGCATCCGCGTCGTCGGCGACGGCCCCGACTCGAGCTGGGCGCAGCTGCGCGACTCCATGCTGCTCGTGCGCCGGCTGGGGCAGGCCGGGCACGTGCTGTGGTTCAGCCGCGGGGTGCTGGAGCGCTTCCCGGGCGAGCTGGCCGGCTTCTACGCCGCCTCCGGGCCCGCGCACTCGCCGCACTTTCCGGCGGACTGGCGCCAGCCGGCGCGGCCGCTGGAGCCGGCGCTGGGTGCCCCCGCACAGGCAGCCGCTGACGGCACGGACGGGCCGCAGCGGGCCTGGAGGCTGCCGCCGGCGCCGGCCGGGCGCTACCATCTGATCGGGCACGATGGCCGCTCCTGGGCGATCCTGCAGGCGCTGACGCTGCCGATTGCGGCACCGGCCGACGGCATCGTTCACGCCGCGGCGCGGTACGGGCAGCTGGAGCTGATCGTGGACCGCCGCGGGCAGCCGCGTCCTGCACGATGAGGCGCAGGCGCGGCGGATGCCCACCCACGAGCCTCTCCCGGCCATGACCGACTCCTCCCTCACGCGCGCTGGCCAGACAAATCCCGAGGCCCTGGGGCCGGGGCTGACCCTGGGCCTGGACGTGGGCGGCACGCAGTCGCGCTGGGCGCTGGCGCGCCCGGGCGGGCCGGTCCTGGCCGAAGGCACCGCAGGCGGCTTCAGCGGGCAGCAGGTGCTCACCGAACTGGGGCGCAGCCAGATCGAGCACGAGCTGCGAGTGATGGGCGAGGCCGCTGCTGCCGCCGCAGCCGCGCTGGGCGGGGGCCCCGTGCAGCGCGTATGGGCCGGCGTGACAGGCTACGACGCCGCCTCCGGCCCGGCGCTGGGCGAGCTCCTGGCCGCGGCGCTGGCCCTGCCGGCGCAGGCGGTGCGGCTGCACAACGACGTGGAGCTCGCCTGCCGGCTGTGCTTCGCGCCCGGCGCCGGCTACCTCGTGTATGCGGGCACCGGCTCCATCGGCGTCTTCGTCGACGAGGCCGGCGCCATGCACCGCGTGGGCGGTCGCGGCGGCGTGCTGGGCGACGAGGGCAGCGGCTGGTGGATCGCGCGCGAGGCGCTGGCGGCGGTGTGGCGCCACGAGGACGAGCAGCCGGGTTTCCTCGGCCGATCGCCCCTGGCCGGCGCGCTGCTGCGGGCCATCGGCCCGGGAGCCGACAACTGGGCGGCGACGCGGCGTTTCGTGCACCTGGCCAGCCGCGGGGAGTTCGGTCGCCTGGCGCTGGCCGTGGCCGCGGTTGCCGAGGAGGATGCCCTGGCGCGGCAGATCCTGGAGCGCGCCGGCGCGGAGCTCGCCCGGCTGGCCACGTTGCTCGTGCGCCATCACGGCCCGCGCCCGGTGGTAGTGGCCGGGCGCGCCGCCTCGCTGCACCCGCTCATCGGCCAGGCGCTACACGCCGCGCTACCCGACGGTCTGGCCTGCGAGATGCGCGAGCTGCGCACGCACGCCCTGGCCGCCACGCACGCGTTCGACGCTGCGCCCTGACTCAGGGCGCAGCGGCTTCGGGAGGGTCGGGCTCGCGTGCCGCCGCCGCCCCGACCTCCCGTACCGCCCAGACCACCCCGGCCACGAGCAGCGCCGCACCGAGCAGGCTGAAGCCGTCCGGCCAGGCGCCGCGCTGCAGCTGCGCGTAGGCCAGCGCAGCCAGCGTCTCGAAGACGATGAGCTGGCCGGCCAGCGTGGTGGGCAGGCGCTGGCTCGCCTCGTTCCAGCACAGCGTGCCCAGCCACGAGGCGAACAGGCCGATGGCGAACATCAGGCCCACGAACAGCGCCGGCTGAGGGCCCAGCGGCATGGGGAAGGCACTGCCCGCGGCCTCGGCCACGCCCCAGAACAGCGCGAAGCCCAGCGCCGCCGGAGGCAGCGTGACCAGACCCTGCGCGGTGGCCCAGGCGCGCGGGCTGCGGTCGGCGTGGCGGCGCAGCCAGTCGGCGTTGCGGATCGGGTACCAGGTCCAGCAGGCCACCGCGCCGAGCGCCAGCAGCGCACCGAGCGCGTAGCGGCCGAGGTCGGCCTGAGGGTCGTCGGCCAGTCGCCGCAACTCCGCGACATTCACGCAGCCGATGCCCGCGCCGATGAGCACGAGCGACGGCGCCAGCCGGGCCCACGGCAGCCGCCGCGCCCCCGCGCCGAGGCCGCCTCCGCGCAGGTTGGACACCACCGCGATGACCACCGGCAGCGTGCCGATGATCATGGTGGGCAGCGGCCCGCCGGCGCGCTGGATCGAGGCGGCCAGGAACAGGTAGTAAAGCAAGTTGCCCACGAGCGAGAGCTTGAGCGCCTCGAGCCAGTCGGCGCGGGTGAGCTGCGCCAGGCCCGCGCGGTCCAGCGCGGCCAGCGGCAGCGCGAGCAGCCCGTAGGCCAGGTAGCGGGCGAAGCTGAGCAACAGCGCCGGGTAGTCGGCCAGCATCAGGGGCGCGACGAACACCAGCCCCCAGGTCAGCCCCGCGGCCAGGGCGAAGAGCGTGCCGGTGAGCAGCGCGGGGCGCGCGCTCACGGCACCGCCCGGCCGCTGGCGCGCCGCAGCACCTGCGCGGCGTGCGCATCGTCGCTGCCGCGCCAGGCCACGATGTGGTCGGGCCGGATGAGCGCCAGGGGCGCTTCGTACAGCTGCCCCAGCGCGGGGCTCGCCAGCGTGACGACCTCCAGCTCCAGGCCGAGGGCGCGGGCCTCCTGCACGAAGCGCGAGACCTCGGCGGGCGACGCGCCCAGCCGCAGCAGCGTCCAGTGCAGGCCGAAGGTGTCGTACAGCGAGCGGCCGTCTTCCAGCCAGGCATGCGGGGGCCTGCCCCCGGGGCAGGCGCTGGGCACGTAGGTGTTGGCCTCGTCCGGGGGCGGCGCGCTGCCGTCGGGCACGATCACCGGGGAGCCGTCGTAGCGGCCGCCGAAGGTGACGCCGGGTATGTTGAACTCGCGCCGCGCGTGGCCGTCCAGGTAGGCGCCGGCCTGCGCGCGCGCCTGCTCGCCCGCGGGCCCGTCCTCATCGAGCTCGGGCACGGCGTCGAACAGGCCGATGGAGTCGGCGAACTGCCGCGCGTAGCCGGTGTTGCGCCGTGCCAGCGCCTGGCGCTCGGCTTCGTAGCTGTCCAGCAGCGCGGGCCCGCCCTGCCCGCGCAGCACGGCGTGCAGCTTCCAGGCCAGGTTCACGGCGTCCTCCACCGCGGTGTTGTAGCCCAGGCCCCCGGTGGGCGTGAACAGGTGCGCCGCGTCGCCGCCGAGGAACACGCGCCCGCGCCGGAAGGCGCGCGCGACCAGCGCGTGGCCGGCCAGCCAGGTCGAGGTGGACAGGATCTCCACGGGAATGTCCAGGCCGCTGGCCTGGGCGAAGAACTCGCGCGCCTGCGCGGGCCCGAGCGAGTCGGGGTCCACGCCATCGGGCAGCTGCGCGTGGAAGGCGAACTCGTCCACGCCGTCCACCGAGAGCAGGAAGGTACGCATGCGCGGGTGCACCTGCACGTACATCCAGGCGCGGTCGTTGGGGTTGAGACGGTGGAAGTCCGGCGCGCGCAGGTACACGGCCAGCATGCGCCCGCCCATGAAGTTGCGCCGCAGGCCGGTGGCGCCCTCCCAGCCGATGTCCAGCTGCGCGCGCACCGCCGAGCGCGCCCCGTCGGCACCCAGCAGGTACGCCGCGCGCACGTGCTGCACCTGCTCGGGGCCCGCTCCCACGGGGGCGATGGTGGCGCGCACCTCCTCGCCCGTGTCGGCAAAGCTGCGCAGCTCCCAGCCGAAGCTGATGTCCGCCGCGCCGAGCGTGTCCGCGTGCTCGCGCAGGGCGGCCTCCACGAACTTCTGCGAGACGCGGTGCGGCAGCTCCGCCGCGCTCCACGAGCCCGACAGGGTGCGGATGAGCGAGCGGGCCTGTACAGACGTGGGCAGACGCAGCCGCGCGAGCTCGTGGCCGGCGAAGCGGGTGAGGTAGGCCACGTCCGTGGGGTGGTCGCCCGGCAGGCCCTGGGCGCGGATGCGCTCGGCCAGCCCCAGGCGCCGGAAGTGCTCCATCGTGCGCGCCTGCGTGGCATTGGCCTGCGGGTTGAAGGCGGTGGAGGGCTTGCGGTCGACGACCAGGCAGCGCACCCCGCGGCGCGCCAGCTCGATGGCCATCATGAGGCCGCAGGGGCCGGCGCCAACGACCAGTACCTCGGTATCCAGGTCGGCGCAGGGGGTCACGGGCGGGTGGGTCATCGGGGGGCAGCGCGGCCCGGGTGGGGCCAACGCGCATTGTCGGCACAATCGGGCAGGCTGCCCGTGCGGGCAGCGCGGCGCGCGCGGCGCGCTGGCTGGACGGCGGCGAACCGGAGCGCTGAACCCGCCCAGGGCACGCTGCCTCAGGCGCGCGCGCCCGGAGCCGGTTTCAGGGCCTCGGCCCAGTGGCGCGTCAGCGGCGTGGCCGGCTTGGCCAGCAGCCGCTCGTTGAGCAGGGCGCGGCCGATGGCCTGCGCGCGGCTGCCGCCGCCCGCGCCGGCGGCCAGCAGCGTCTGGTCGACCAGGTCACGCTGGGCATGGCTGCCGCCAAAGCGTACGGCCTGCGCGCGCGCGCTGTAGAGGGTCTGCGCCGCGGTGTCAGCGTCGCCGCGCGCCAGCGCGAGCAGCCCGCGCATCAGCGGCAGCCCGACTTCGCGCGCGATGTGGTGGTTCAGCCTGCGGGCGTCCTGAGCGGCCATGGCGCGCTCGGCGCACCGTGCCACCCAGGCCTCGGCGCGTCCCACCTCCCCGGCGCCGATCATCGCCAGCAGCGCGTGCAGGTCGTTGAAGGCGTAGTAGCCGGCCTGGCCGTCATCCAGCGCCCAGCCCTGCAGCAGCGCCCCGAACTGCGCGGTGACGTCGGTGCCCAGCAGGTGCAGCCGCCACAGCAGCGAGGCTGCATCCACGCGCTGCAGCGTGATCTGCAGCGCCGCGCCGCTGAGGTGCTTGTCCACCAGGCGCAGCACGCCGGCCATGTCCAGCGCCTCCAGCCGGAACAGCGCCTTGTGCCACCACAGGTGCCCGGCAAAGCCGTTGCCCTCGGCCCAGGCCGCCTGCTGCTGCCGCAACCAGGCGCTGCCCTCGTCAAAGCGGCCCTGCATTTCCATGACGTGCGCCACCGCATGCACCGCCCAGGGCACGCGCGGGTTGGCCTGCAGGGCGCGGCGCCCGGCTTCCTCGGCCTGCGGATAGAGGTTGCACTCCTCCAGGCCGAAGGCGTGCAGCGCCAGCACGTAGGCGTACAGCGGGTCGGACTGCGGCCACTCGGGCAGGACACGGGCCGGCCGCAGGCGCAGGCCCGATGCGTCGCCTCGGTAGAAGTCCCACAATTGCGCCCACTGCAGGGCCAGCGCATCGCGCGGGTGCTGCACCAGCAGCTCGTCCCAGGTCCGGCAGGCGGCGCTCCAGCGACCTTCGAGCAGCTGCGACACCGCCTCCAGGTGGGCGCGCTCGCGCGCGCAGCAGCCGGCCTCCAGGGCGCGGGCGGCCTGCAGGTGCTGCGCCGCCTCGGCCACCAGCCCCGGCTCGGTCAGGCTCAGCAGGAAGCCGGCCTTCATCACGTGCGGCAGCGCCCAGCCCGGGTCGGCCTCGAGGGCGGCGTCCAGGTCGGCCAGCGGCGTGTCGTAGAAGGACATCATGCGCCACAGCGCCCGCTCGCAGGCGTCGCGGGCGGCGGCGCTGGCACTGCCGCAGGGGTTGCCGCGCGGGTCCTCGGCCTTCATGTCCTCAGGCCGGCGGCTGCGGCCACGGCACGGGCGCCGGCCGCAAGCGCTCCCAGGCCCGCGCCAGGCGCAACACGCCCAGATCGTCGTGGCGCCTGCCGGCGATCTGCAGCCCGATGGGCAGGCCGTCGCGCGTGCGGCCGCAGTCCACACTGGCCGCGGGCTGCTCGCTCATGTTGTAGGCCACCGTGAAGCAGATGTGCTCCAGGGGCCGGGCCGGGTCGTTGGTGGGGCCGGCCCACTCTGCCGGGAAGGTGGGCACCGGGCTCACCGGAGACAGCACGAAGTCGAAGGGCTGACAGGCCGCCACGGCCGCCTCGCGCATCGCGCCGATCTGGCTGAAGCCGTGGAAGACCTGCGCGGCGCTGTAGCCGGCCGCCGGTGCGATCCACTCGCGGATGTAGGGCAGCACCTGGGCCTGGCGCGGCGGCGGCAGCGCCGAGTAGTCAAGCCAGGAGCGCATGCGCCAGAAGCGGTCCAGCCCGTCCATCATCTCGCGCGTCGTGAACGGCGCCAGCGTCTCGACGGTGGCGCCCGCGGCCTCGAAGGCGCGCGCGGCGGCCTGCACGGCCGCGGCTGTCTGTGGCTCCACCGGCAGCCCCCAGCCTGCGTCCATCTGCAGCCCGAGCCGCAGGCCCTTCAGGTCCAGCTCCAGGCTCGTCCAGTCGATGCGCTGCGCAGGCAGGCTCATGCTGTCGCGCCAGTCCGGCCGCGCCAGCGCGTCCATCATCAGCGCCGCGTCGGTGACGGTGCGCGTCATGGGCCCGGCCACCCGCCCCGCAAAGGGCGGCTTGATGGGAATGCGCCCGAGGCTGGGTTTCAAGCCGAAGACGCCGCACCAGGCCGCCGGCAGCCGGATCGAGCCGCCGATGTCCGTGCCCACGTGCAGCGGGCCGTAGCCGGCGGCGGCGGCCGCGCCCGCCCCGGCGCTGCTGCCACCGGGGTTGGTGCGCAGGTCCCAGGGGTTGCGCGCCAGACGGTGAAAGCTCGACAACCCCGAGGACAGCATGCCCCAGTCGGGCATGGTGGTCTTGCCCAGGATCACGCAGCCGGCCTCGCGCAACCGCGCCGTGGGCGGGGCGTCCTCCGGTGCGGGCACGAGCTCGGTGGCCGCCGAGCCCAGGGGCACGGGCACGCCGCGCGAGGCGATGTTCTCCTTGATGGTCACGGGCACGCCGTCCAGCGCGCTGCGAGGCGCGCCGCCGCGCCAGCGCGCCTCGGACTCGCGCGCCGCGGCGCGTGCACCTTCGGGGTCGAAGGCGTAGAGCGCGCACAGCTGCGGCTCCCAGCGCGCGATGTGCGCGAGCACCGCCTCCAGCGCCTCCACCGGCGAGACCTCGCCCGTGGCGTAGCGGGCCGACAGCTCGGCCGCGCTCAGTTCGTGCAGCTGCGCCATCGCGTGGGTCTCCCGGGTGCGCCGCCGTGCCGCCGGGTCAGCCCCAGGACACCGCAGACAGGTCGTTGGCGAAGATCGGCGAGCTGTTCCACAGGCCCTTCAGG
>JBMOGN010000070.1:0-14585 GCA_049318345.1 Rubrivivax sp.
GAGCTGTCGAAGCCGTCGAGCTCGGCCAGCAGCTGGTTGAGCGTCTGCTCGCGCTCGTCGTGCCCGCCTACGAGGCCCGAGACGCCGCGTGCACGCCCCAGGGCGTCGAGCTCGTCGATGAAGATGATGGCCGGCGCGCGCGCGCGGGCCTGCTCGAAGAGGTCGCGCACACGCGCCGCTCCCACGCCCACGAACATCTCCACGAACTCGCTGCCGGAGATGCTGAAGAAGGGCACGCCCGCCTCCCCGGCCACCGCCTTGGCCAGCAGCGTCTTGCCCGTGCCCGGAGGGCCCACGAGCAGCACGCCCTTGGGCAGCCGCGCGCCCAGCCGCCCGTGGCCGCGGGGGTCCTTCAGGAAGGCCACCACCTCCTGCAGCTCGGTCTTGGCCTCGTCCACGCCGGCCACGTCGGCGAAGGTCACGCCGGTCACGCGCTCGACGTACACCTTGGCCCGGCTCCTGCCGATGTTCATGAAGCCGCCCAGCCCCTGGCGCTCGGACAGGCGCCGCACCACGAGCATCCACAGGCCGAAGAAGACGGCCGCCGGCACCACCCACGACAGCACCTCGTGCAGCAGGGTGTTCTCAGTCGCCTGCGAGAAGGGCACGCCCTGGCGCGACAGCCTCTCGGCCAGCGCGGGCTCCACGCGCGTGGCGACGATGGCGGTCTTGCCCTGGGCATCGGCCTGGCGCAAGCGCCCGGTCAGGCGCTGCTGGCTGACGAGTACCTCGGCCACGCGGCCTTCCTGCAGGGCGCGCTCGAACTCGCTGTAGGGCACCACCTGCAGCGCCCCGCCGGCCTGCCACCACGACTGCAGCGCCAGCAGGGCCAGCACCGCGAGCACCCAGTAGCCGATGCTCCAGCGCGTCTTGCGGTCGGCAGGGTCCATCGCGTCCATTCTTCAGCCGCACCCGCTCGGCGGCATTCGGCCTGCGCAACGCCTCAGCCGGAGAGGGGCGGCAGCAGATGCTCCACGAGCGCACGCAGCCGCGCGGGCAGCACCGGCTTGAGCAGCAGGGGCAGCCCCGGCACAGTGCCAGCCCGGGCGAGCTCAGGCGCCTCCAGCATGCTGCCGGTGACCAGGATGGCGGGCAGCTCAGGGGCCATGAAGGCCGCGCGCAGCGCCTGCACCACCTGCGCGCCGGTGGCGTCCGCGGGCAGCCGGTGATCGACGATGAGCAGGTCGGGCCGCTGCGCCCCACCGGCGCGCAGCCAGGCCTGCACCGCCTCCAGGCTGTCGAAGGCCGAGACCGCTGCGCCCCAGGTCTGCAGCAGTGCCTGCAGCCCCTGGCGCACGGGCGCGTCGTCGTCCACCACCACGACGTGGCGACCGCGCAGGGCCTGCGCCAGGCGTGCGGGCTCGCGTGCAGCCGCCGCCGGGGCGCCGGGCGGCCAGGCCGTGGCGCGGGCGCGCGGCAGCACGAAGGAGAACACCGAGCCGTGCCCCGGGCGCGAGCGCACCTCGACCTGCGTGCCGCTGAGTTCGGCCAGGCGGCGCACGATGGCCAGCCCGAGCCCCAGTCCCTTGCGCTGGCGCGGCCCCACCGGGCGCTGCGGATGCGCCTGGTAGAACTCGTCGAACAGGCGCGGCAGGCTCGCCTCGGGCACCCCGATGCCGCTGTCCCAGACCTGCAGCAGCAGCGCCTGGCCGCGCCGGCGGCAGCTCACGAGCACGCCGCCGGCGTCGGTGTAGCGCAGCGCGTTGGACACGAGGTTGCGCAGGATGCGCTCCAACGCCAGCGGGTCGGCCCTCACCACGTGATGGCCGCCATGCAGCCGCAGCGCCAGGCCCTTCTCCAGGGCGGCCGCCTCGAAACTCAGGCGCAGCCGCGCATAGAGCTCGTCCAGACGCACCGGGATGGGGTCGAGCTCGACGCCGCCCGCGTCGATGCGGGTGATGTCCAGCAGCTCGCTGAACAGGCCCTGCAGCGCGTCCACCGAATCGTGGATGCTGCCCACCAGGTCGGCCAGCGCCGGCTCGTGCACGCGCTCGCGAAGCGCCTCGGCGAACAGCCCCATGGCGTGCAGCGGCTGGCGCAGGTCGTGACTGGCCGCGGCCAGGAACTGCGTCTTGGCGCGGCTGGCCTCCTCGGCCTGCCGACGGGCCGCCTCGGCCTGGGCCTTCTCGGCCTGCAGCTGCGCCGCCAGCGTCTCGGTGCGGGCCTTCAGCCACAGCGTGCGCGCCAGCGCATCGCCGTGGGTGCGGCCCATGAGCAGGGTGATGCCGAACAGCAGCGCCAGCACGCCGGCGAGCTGCCAGTGCCAGGGCTGGGCGGCGTCCAGCCCCACGCGCGCGATGGTGGGCAGCAGCACCACGGCCACGAAGGCCGCGAACACGCGCGGCTGCGTGGACAGCAGCTGCACCGAACCCAGGCAGTAGCTGTAGACGATGAGGATCAGCAGCAGGCGCTGGTGCGGCTGGCCGCTGTCCCAGAAGATCCACACCGCCAGGCCCCAGGCCGCGCCCATGGCCACCACCAGCACGCGCCAGCGCACGCGCCAGCCCAGCATGGCCGCCACCTCTGCCTCGCCCAGCCCGCGACCGCGCCACCAGTGCGCCAGGCGCATGCCCCACAGGGCTGCTGCCACGGCCACCCAGCCCAGCACCAGCGGCGCGCCCGCGGCCTCCCAGAAGATCGCCGCCACCAGCGTCACGCCCAGCGCGTTGCCCACGAGCACGGATGGCGTCTGCAGCACCATCACGCGCATGCGGTCGGCGGCGTCGAGCCGCGCCGGCCCGGGCAGCGCGGGGGCGCCCGCGCTCAGGAGGCCATCCATGGCTTCCAGGGGCGGCCTGCACCGGTGGGCTGCAGCATCCGGCCCACGGTCAGCACCGCCTGGGTGCGGCTGTTGACATTGAGCACCCGCAGCACCGCGGCCACATGGTCCTTCACCGTCTCCACCGACAGCCGGAGCTCGCGTGCGATGAGCTTGTTGGGCTTGCCCTGCAGCAGCAGGCCCAGCACATCGCGCTGGCGCGGGGTCAGCGCCAGCCCCTGCAGGGCGTCCAGCCCGCCCGGCTCGCCCGGGCGGACCGGTGCCCAGCCCGCAGCCGCCGGGGCGCCGCCCGGGCCGGGCAGCGGCGGCAGGCCGTCGTCATGGGCCAGGCCATCGTCGGCGCCCAGGCGCGGCGGCACGAACAGACCGCCGGACAGCACGATGCCCAGCGCCTGGCGCAGCTCGGCGGAGCTCGATCGCTTGCACACATAGCCCATGGCGCCGGCATCGATGGCGCGCACGACATCCGACGAACGCTCCGAAGCCGAGACCACCACCACGGGCAGCGCCGGGTACGTCGCTCGCAACTCCACCAGCAGCGCGTGGCCGTCGGCGTCGGGCAGCTTCAGGTCGAGCAGGACGAGGTCGAAGTCCGCATCGGCCTGCAGGGCCGCGCGCGCCTGCTGCGCGGCCTGCACTCCCGTGACCTCGACACCATCGTCGAGGCCTTCGATCACCCCCTGCAGGGCCGCCAGGATCAGGGGGTGGTCGTCTATGAGCATCACTTTCATCATCAGGTCCTCCCAGACTGTTGCGCATCCGGCCGGGCCTGCTTGGGGCCCCGCTGCGGGCGTGACGAAAGACGGGCGCACCCGATCAGGGCGGGTGGACCATCGGCTGCCTGGCGGCCGTCATGGCGGTGCTCCCGGGACGGGGTGGGCTCAGGTGTAGCGGCGGCTGACCGACTCGGCCACGCAGGCCGGCCGGCTCGAGCCCTGCAGCTCCATCGTGGCTTCCACGACGAGCTGCGCACCGCCCTCGATGGGCTGCCAGGACAGCAGCCTGAAGCGCCCGCGCAGATGCGAGCCCACCGGCACGGGGCTGGTGAAGCGCACGCGGTTGAGGCCGTAGTTCACGCCCATGCGCACGTCCTCGATGACGAGCGCGGACTCCATGAGCATGGGCAGCAGGGACAGGGTGAGGAAGCCGTGCGCGATGGTGGTACCGAAGGGCCCCTGCGCGGCACGGGCCGGGTCCACGTGGATCCACTGGTGGTCCTGCGTGGCATCGGCGAAGAGGTCGATGCGGCGCTGGTCGATGAGCACCCACGGGCTGGTGGCGATTTCCTGGCCGACCAGGGGCTGCAGGTCCTGCAGCCGGGCCATGCGCAGCGGGGCGGGGGCGGTGGGGATGTCGGGGGTATCGGGGGTACAGGCGTTCACGGGGCTCTTGCTCCCTCTTCTTGTGATGGTGCAGTGGCAGGCGGTGTCGCGCCTGCTTCGGCATGATGCGCGAAGGTCTGGGGGCATCGTAGCGGCCGAGGGCGGCTGCGCCAACTCGGGACTGTCCCTGAGTCTCCGCACTGACCGCGCTGATCGTGCCGAACGTGCCGAACCCGCCGGCGCCACAATGCCCGCATGTTCCAGCCCTCCCAGCACGATGTGCGCCGCTTCTTCTGCGACGCCTTTCGCCAGCACCGCAGCGGCGGCCCGCTGGACGCCATGCAGGCCCAGGCCGTGCCCTGGATCGTCGAGCACCCCGAGTACGAGGAGGACCTGGCCGACCTCGAGCGCGCCCTGCAGGCCTCCTACGCCGTGGAGGACGGCCGCACCAATCCCTTCCTGCACCTGAGCATGCACCTGAGCATCGCCGAGCAGGTCTCCATCGACCAGCCCACGGGCATCCGCCAGGCGGTGCAGCTGCTGGCCTCGCGCCGCGGCTCGCTGCACGCGGCGCACCACGAGGTGATGGAATGCCTGGGCGAGATGCTGTGGGCCAGCCAGCGCAGCGGGCTGCCCCCCGATGGCCAGGCCTACCTGGAGGCGGTGCGCCGGCGCGCCACGCGCTGAGCGGTCACTTCGGCCCGACGGTGATCCAGGAGACTTCCAGCACGTTGTCGGCGCGGTGCACGACCGTGACGTTGCTGCGTACGGCCCACGGGATCACCTGCCGGTGCAGCGGGATCGTGTGCACCTGCTCGCGCCACTCGCGCAGCGCCGTGCGGATCATCTCCTCGCGCTTCTTCGGGTCGGCCTCGTTGCTGGACTGCGCGGCCAGCGCGTCGAAGCGGTCGTTGCGCGAGCGCCCGTAGTTGTACAGCCCCACGCCCTTGTCGCTGGGGTTGCGCATCACCGGCGTGAGGGTGGTCTCCGCGTCGGTGACCGCACCGCCCCAGCCGAGCATGTACAGGCTCGTGTCGAACTTCTCGAGCTTCGGGAAGTAGGTGGTGCGCGGCATCGCGTTCACCCGCACGCGCACCTTGATCTGCGCCCACATCGCCGCCAGCGCCACGCAGATGTCGTCGTCGTTGATGTAGCGGTTGTTCGGGCAGTCCAGCGTCACCTCGAAGCCGTCGGGGTAGCCGGCCTCGGCCAGCAGCCGGCGCGACAGCGCGAGGTCGAAGGCGGGCCGGCGCTCGATCTCGGGGTCGTTGTAGGCAGCCAGCGGCGAGGGCGTCATGCCGCCGGTGGGCACGCTCTGGCCGTTCATGAGCTTGGTGCGCAGGGTCTCGATGTCCACCGCGTGCTGCAGCGCGCGGCGCACGCGCACATCCTTGAAGGGGTTGCGGCCCTTGACGCTGCTGTACAGCAGCTCGTCGCGGAACTGGTCCATGCCGATGAAGATGATGCGGTTCTCGGGGCCGTCGATCACCTTCACGCCCGGGGTGTTGCGCAGCCGGGCCACGTCGCGCGGAGCCGGGTCGAGCACGAAGTCGATCTCCCCGGAGACGATGGCTGCCAGGCGCGTGGCGTCGTTGGCGATGGGCAGGTAGACGAACTCCTGCACATTGCCCTCGTGACGGTCCCACCACGCCGGATTGCGGCGGTAGCTGGTGCGGATGCCGGGCTGGCGGCTGACGAGCATGTACGGGCCGGTGCCATTGGCGTGCAGCCCGGCGTAGCTCTCCTCCTTGTTCTTGAAGTCCAGCGGCTTGAGCACCTTGTGCTGCTCGGCCCAGGCCTTGTTCATCATCCACAGCGCGGCGATGTGCTGCAGGAACACCGGGTTCACCCGCTGCAGCCGGAACTCCACCGTGAGCGGGTCGATGGCCACCGGGTTGCCCACCGCATTGGCGTAGACGTTGAGCTGGGAGGTGAGCTCCTTGGCACGGTTGACGGAGAACACCACATCGTCGGCGCCGAAGGTCGCGCCATCGTGGAACTTCACCCCCGCGCGCAGCTTCATTCGCCAGGTGGTGGGGCCGGTCTGCACGTACTCCGTGGCCAGGCCGGGCACGAGGTTGAGCTGCTTGTCGCGGCGCACCAGGGTCTCGTAGACCTGGCCATTGAGCGCGTTCGTCAGGCCCTCGTTCTGCGAGTGGGGGTCCATCGTCTGGGCATCGCCCTGGCTGGCCCAGCGCAGCGTCTGCGCACCGGCCCACCCGGGCAGGCCGAGCCCGGCGAGCACGCCGGCCAGCGCCAGCGCGGCCAGCGCGCGGCCGGCCAGAGGTCCCGTCTTCGTCATCATGCGTCCTTCCGCGGGCGGCACCACGCGCCCTGCGCCCGCAGTGTAGGCAGGGCCGACGCCTGGCCGGCCCCGTTCAGGCCGGGGGGTAACCCTCATCGGCCAGGGCGCTGGCAAAGGCCTCCCGCGGCGAGCCCGACTCGATCCTCACCCGGTGCGCGGGCAGGTCCACCTGCAGCCGGGCCTGCGGGTCCACGCGCTGCACGGTGGCGGTGACGGTCTTCACGCAGTGCCCGCAGGTCATGCCGGGCAGGGTGAGTTCGAGGGTGTTGTCCAGGCTCATGTCGGGCCTCTCCAGGGGTTCAGTTCGCCAGACCGATTGTGCGCGCGAGGCCGTACAGTTCCGCCATGACCCAGATCAATCTGGCCATCGATGGCATGACCTGCGCGAGCTGCGTGCTGCGCGTGGAGCGTGCCCTGCGCAAGGTGCCGGGCGTGGAGGACGCCACGGTCAACCTCGGCATCGAGCAGGCGCACGTGCAACTCGCCGACGCGGGCCCGCAAACCCCTGGCGCCCCCGGTGCCGCCGCGGCCCCTGAAGACGTGCAGCAGGCGCTGTGCGAGGCGGTGCGGCAGGCCGGCTACGAGGCCTCGGTGCTGAAGCCCGAGGCGCCGCCCGCGCCGAAGCGCGACCACGACCCGGGCTGGCGCGTGGCCGTGGCGGCAGCGCTCAGCGCCCCGCTCATGCTGCCGATGCTGGCGGCCGTCTTCGGGCTGCATCTCATGCTGCCGCCCTGGCTGCAGGCGCTGCTGGCCACCCCGGTGCAGTTCTGGCTCGGCGCGCGCTTCTACCGCGGCGCCTGGCCGGCGCTGCGCAACCGCAGCGGCAACATGGACCTGCTGGTCTCGCTGGGCACCTCCGCCGCATTCGGCCTGAGCCTCGTGCTGTGGGCACAGGACCCGCAGGGCCACCCACACCTGTATTTCGAGAGCGCAGCCGTGGTGATCACGCTGGTGCTGCTGGGCAAGTGGCTCGAGTCGCGAGCGCGGCGCCAGACGCTGGCCGCGCTGCAGGCGCTGCGCGCCCTGCGCCCCGAGGTGGCGAGGGTGCGCCGCGACGGGCAGGAGCAGGAGATCGCGCTGGCCGCGCTGCGCCGCGGCGACGAGGTGGTGGTGCGCCCGGGCGAGAGGCTGCCGGCCGACGGCGTCATCCTCGAGGGCCGCACGCATGTGGACGAGTCGCTGCTCACCGGCGAGAGCCTGCCCGTGGCGCGCGAGCCGGGCGAGCGCGTGACCGGCGGCGCGCTGAACGTGGACGGGCTGGTCGTCGTTCGCACCACCGCCATCGGCGCGGAGACCCAGCTCGCCCGCATCGTGCGCCTGGTGGAGAACGCACAGGCGCGCAAGGCGCCGATCCAGCAGCTGGTCGACGAGGTCAGCGCCATCTTCGTGCCGGTGGTGGTGGCCATCGCGCTGCTCACGCTCCTGGGCTGGGGCCTGGCCGGCGGCGACTGGGCGGCGGCCACCATCCACGCCGTGGCCGTGCTCGTCATCGCCTGCCCGTGTGCGCTGGGGCTGGCCACGCCGGCCACGCTCATGGTGGCCACGGGTCTGGCAGCGCGGCGCGGGCTGCTCGTGCGCGACGCGCAGGCGCTGGAGGCGCTGCGCCACGTGCGCGTGGTGGCCTTCGACAAGACCGGCACGCTCACCCAGGGCCGCCCGCGCCTGGTGGATGTGCAGCCCGCCGACCAGGCCGCGCGCGTGCTGGAGCGCGCCGCAGCGCTGCAGGCCGGCAGCGAGCACCCGCTGGCGCGCGCCGTGCTCGAGCGGGCACGCGACGACGGGCTGCAGGTCCAGCCGGCAGCCGACCTGCACACCCTGCCCGGCCGCGGCATCGAGGGCGTGATCGGCGAGGTCACCTGGCGCCTGGGCAGCTCGCGCTGGATGGAGGAGCTCGAGGTGGTGCGCGGGGCCAGCTTCGAGGCCGAGGCGCGCGCGCACGAGCAGGACGGCCACACCCTGGCCTGGCTCGTGCGGGGCGCCCCGGGGCGCCACGAGAAGGCCACCGGCCTGCTGGCCTTCGGCGACACCGTCAAGCCCGAGGCCCGCGAGGCGGTGGCGCGGCTGCACGCGCTGGGCCTGCGCACGGTGATGATAAGTGGCGACCACGCCGGCGCGGCGGAGTCGGTGGCGCGCGAGGTGGGCATTGACGACGTGCGCGCCCAGGTGCTGCCCGCCGACAAGGCGCGCATCGTGGAGTCGCTCAAGGCGGGGCTGCCCGCGGGCTCGGGCGTGGCGATGGTGGGCGACGGCATCAACGACGCCCCGGCGCTGGCCGCGGCCGACGTGGGCATCGCCATGGCGCAGGTGGCGGGCGGCACCGATGTGGCGATGGAGACGGCCGGGCTGACGATCCTGCGAGGCGACCCGCGCGTGGTGGCCGAGGCCTTCGAGCTCTCGCAGGCCACGCACCGCAAGCTGCAGCAGAACCTGTTCTGGGCCTTCGCCTACAACGTGGTAGGCATTCCGCTGGCGGCGCTGGGCCTGCTCAGCCCGGTGGTGGCCGGCGCGGCCATGGCGCTGTCCAGCGTGAGCGTGGTCTCCAACGCGCTGCTGCTGCGCCGCTGGCGGCCGCGCGCGGCGCTGCTGCCTACGCCCGCGCCAGGCGGGACTTCCACAGCACGTCGAAGTTGAGCGAGCTCCAGTCCTCGCTCGCCTCGCGGGCGATGATGCGGTCGTGGCAGCCGGGCGCGGCAAGATCCACGCGCTGCAGCGCCGTGGGCAGCCGCGTCTTCAGCGAGTAGAAGACCTGCACCACCGGCTTCAGGTACGCGTTCACGTTCTGCTCGTGGACGATGGCGATGCGCTGCGACTCCAGGCGCACGATGGCGCCCACCGGATAGATGCCCACCGTGCGCACGAAGCTGTTCAGCACCTCCTGGTCGAAGTGGCCCTTCCAGCTGTACATCCGCGCGATGGACTCCGCCGGGTCCC
The DNA here is from genome assembly GCA_049318345.1 of Rubrivivax sp. Taxonomy (GTDB): domain Bacteria; phylum Pseudomonadota; class Gammaproteobacteria; order Burkholderiales; family Burkholderiaceae_C; genus Rubrivivax. Next base: position 9,338 of record JBMOGN010000070.1, read on the forward strand.
AGCGCGACTTGTAGGCGCGGTGGGTGGTGATCGCGTCGTACACGTCGCACACCGCACCCATGCGGGCGAACAGCGAGATCTTGTCCTTCGGCAACCCGTGCGGATAGCCCATGCCGTCCACGCGCTCATGGTGGTGCATCGTGACATCCATGACGCGATCGGTGGTGCCGTTGGCGTCGTGCAGCAACTCGAAGCCGCGCCGCGGGTGGGTGCGGATGATCGAGAACTCCTCGTTCGTGAGCTTGCTGGGCTTGCTGAGGATGTCCTCGGGCATGAGGGCCTTGCCGATGTCGTGCAGCAGGCCGGCCAGGCCCGCCTCGCGGACGGTTTCGGCGTCCAGACGCAGTTCGCGCGCCAGCGCCACCATCAGCGCGCACACCGACACCGAGTGCATGTAGGTGTACTCGTCGCGCTTGCGCAGGCGGGTCAGCGACAGCAGGGCGCCCGAATTGCGGAACACCGACTCCGTCACCGATTCCACCACCGGCAGGCACTGCTCGGCGTCCAGCGCGCGGCCCAGCCGCGCCTGCTCGAAGAGCCCGACGACGAGTTCTTGCCCCTGGCGCACCACGCCGGCGGCGCGCTCGAGTTCCGAGGCCAGCGAGACGCGCGGTTGCAGCGTCTCCAGGGCCTGGGCGTTGCGCGCGGGCTCGGCCTCGGCGGGTGCCTCGGGCGCCGCGCGGGCACGAGCCGGCTCGGCCGGAACGGTGGGCGCCGGCGAGGCGGCCTGCGGAGGAGCCGGCTGCGGCTCGGGTTCGGGCTGCGGCTCGGCAGCAGGAGCAGGAGGCTCCAGCGCCGGCTCGACCTGGCGCGCGGCAGGAGCGGGACTTGCGGCGGGTGCCGCGCTGTCCTCGGCCACCCCCTCTTCGACATCCAGGCCGCGCGCGAGGTCGATCCAGATCTCGTGCACCGTGCTGGCGTGCAGCTTGCGGACCTGCGCCTGCTCGGTGAGGACGAACTTCGTCTTCCAGAACGGGTTCGTGATCCACGAACCCTCCACGGCGTGCAGGAACATGCCCACACGGGCATGCGCGACAGAGATCTTCTTCAGGGAGGACGGGGCAGCCAAGGGGTCGGGCCGGGGCGGGGGGTCCCCTGATTTCGGCGCCCGGGGGCCGAACTTGAGGCCTGGGCCGCGACCGGCGACCGGCGGCCGTCGGCCGCTCCGGCCGGGCCCGTCAGCGGAAGCGCGGGTCCGGCACCGTCTTCAGGTCGCCCGGCAGCGAGCCGAGGTAGCTGGCCATCTGCTTGAGTTCGGCCAGCGTGAAGGCCTTGACCTGCCCGCCCATGATGGCGTTGGCGCGGCCGTGCTGCGCCTGGCCCTCGGTCTTGTAGGCCTTCAGTGCCACGTAGAGGTAGTCGGCGTGCTGGCCTGCGAGCTTCGGGTAGGCCGCGTCGATGGGCTTGGCGTAGTCGGCCCCGTGACAGGAGGCGCATGCCCCCTTGGTCAGCAGCGCCGCCACGGCAGCCGGCGGCTGGGCCGGCGTGCTGGCGGCCACGGTCTTCACCGACGAGGCGCCCTGCTGCTCGTAGTAGGCGGCCAGATCGGCCATGTCCTGGTCGGTGAGGGAGCCGGAGATCCCGCGCATGGACGGATGCTTGCGCTCGCCCTTCTTGTAGGCGGCCAGCGCCGCGGCGATGTATTTGGCGTTCTGCCCGGCGATCATGGGCACGCGGTGGACCTCGGGAAAGGAGGCCTGGTAGCCCGGGATGCCGTGGCAGCCGATGCACATGGCCGCCTTGGTGCGGCCGGCCTTCGCGTCCTGGGCGAAGGCGGCGGGGGCGGCGCCGGCCAGGGCCAGCAACAGGAGCAGCGCGTGGGTCTTGGTGGAGTGCATGCTGGGCATCTTGGAAGTGTGTTCGGATCGTCTGCCTCGTCCGACCGCGATTATAGGGGGCCACCTTATACTGGCCTGACCCCCTCGCAGCAGAGTGCACGATGAAGTTCAAGGGCTCCGACCAGTACGTCGCCACGCCGGACCTGATGCTGGCCGTCAACGCGGCCATCACCCTGAAGCGGCCGCTGCTGATCAAGGGCGAGCCGGGCACCGGCAAGACCATGCTCGCCGAGGAGGTGGCGCAGGCGCTGCGCATGCCGCTGATGCAGTGGCACATCAAGAGCACCACCAAGGCCCAGCAGGGCCTGTACGAGTACGACGCCGTGAGCCGCCTGCGCGACAGCCAGCTGGCCGACGCCGACAGCGCCCAGCGCGTGCGCGACATCCGCAACTACATCATCCGCGGCGTGCTGTGGCAGGCCTTCACGGCCGAGCAACCCGTGGTGCTGCTCATCGACGAGATCGACAAGGCCGACATCGAGTTCCCCAACGACCTGCTGCGCGAGCTCGACCGCATGGAGTTCCATGTCTACGAGACGCGCGAGACCGTGCGCGCCGTCCACCGGCCGCTCGTGTTCATCACCTCCAACAACGAGAAGGAGCTGCCCGACGCGTTCCTGCGCCGCTGCTTCTTCCACTACATCAAGTTCCCCGATGCGGACACCATGCGCGCCATCGTCGACGTGCACTTCCCCGGGCTGAAGAAGGAGCTGCTGGGCGCGGCGCTGAAGACCTTCTACGACGTGCGCAACCTGCCCGGGCTGAAGAAGAAGCCCTCCACCTCGGAGCTGCTGGACTGGCTGAAGCTGCTGCTGGCCGAGGACATCCCGCTGGAGACGCTGCACGGGGCCGACGACAAGGTGGCCATCCCGCCGCTGGTGGGCGCGCTGCTGAAGAACGAGCAGGACACCACGCTCTTCGAGAAGCTGGTGTTCATGCAGCGCAACAACCGCTGACCCACCCCGCCTTCCCCTCCTCGCCCGACGCGCCATGGCCTCCCGCACGCCCCTCACCATCGAGCACCTCTGGCAGCTGGAGCGCATCGGCGCGCCGAGCCTGTCGCCCGACGGCACCCGCGCCGTGGCCGCCGTCACGCGCTGCTCGATGGAGGACAACACCACCTCCAGCAGCCTGTGGCTGTTCAGCACGCGGGGCGCGGCCCCGCGCCCGCTCACCCAGGCCGGAGCCCGGGATGGCCAGCCGGCCTTCAGCCCGCGCGGTGACCAGATCGCCTTCGTGTCGCGGCGCGAGCAGGAAGGCAGCAAGGACGACGAGGCGCAGCTGTACCTCATCCCGAGCGACGGCGGCGAGGCCCGGCGCGCCGCGCGCGTGGCCACCGGCGTGGAGGCCTTCAAGTGGTTCCCCGACGGCCGGCGCATCGCCTTCGTCTCCTGGGTGCGCCCGAACCTGAAGGGCGCGGCCGCGCAGGCCCGCGCTCATGCGGCCTTCAAGGCGCGCAAGGAGACGGGCTACGTCACGAGCCAGGCGCAGTACCGCTACTGGGACCACCACGTGCCCATGGACCGCGTGGCGCACCTGCACCTGCTGGACACGGCCAGCGGGCGCGTGCGCGATCTCTTCGAGGGCACCCCCTACGAGCTCACCCGCACCGAGCCCGACGCGAAGACCTTCGACATCTCGCCGGACGGCCGGCGCATCGTCTTCGCCTTCGACCCCGCGCCCGACAAGCGCATCGACGGCCGCTTCGCGCTGGCCGAGATGGAGCTGCGCACCGGGCGCGTGCGGGTGATCGCGCAGGACGCGGCCTGGGACTTCGGCGCACCGCGCTACAGCCCCGACGGCAACCGCGTGGCCTTCGTCGCCAGCCACCAGGGCCTGAAGCACACCATGCCCGAGCAGCTGGCGCTGTGGACGCGCGCGGATGGGCGCTGGGAGGTGCTCAGCCAGGCCTGGGACCACGAGGTCCACGCGCCGCTGCGCTGGGAGGAGGACGGGCAGGCGGTGCTGCTGTGCTCCGAGGAGCGCGGCCGGCGCCACCTCTGGCGCTTCGACCTGGCCGACCATCGCGCCGAGGTGGTGGTAGCCGGCGGCTGGGTACACGAATTCGACAAGGCCGCGGGCACGCTCGTGACGCTGGCCGACTCGGCCCAGCACCCGGGGCGGCTGCACGCGCACCCGCCTGGCGCGGCCGCGCAGCGCCTGGAGTCTCTCAACGACGCGCTGCTGGCGCGCTGCGAGCTCGGGCGCACCGAGGAGGCCTGGGTGACGGGCGCGCTGGGGCAGAAGGTGCAGGTCTGGCTCACCTGGCCGCCGGGCTTCAACCGCCGGCGCAAGTGGCCGCTGATGCACAACATCCACGGCGGCCCCCACACCGCTGCAGGCGACACCTGGCACTACCGCTGGAACACGCAGGTCTTCGCCGCGCAGGGCTACGTGGTGGCCAGCGTGAACTACCACGGCTCCTCGAGCTTCGGCTACGCCTTCAAGGACAGCATCACGCACCGCTGGGGCGAGCTCGAGCTGCAGGACGTGGAGGCCGCCACCGACTGGCTGCTCACCGAGCCCTGGGTCGACCGCCGGCGCGTCTTCGCCACGGGGGGCAGCTACGGCGGCTACATGGTGGCCTGGATGAACGCCCACGTGCCCGCCGGCCGCTACGCCGCCTATGTGTGCCACGCCGGCTGCTTCGACTGGACGGCCATGTTCGCCGACGACGCCTACACCTGGCACGCCAAGGAGCTGGGCGCCTGGTACTGGGACGACATGGCGCAGGTGAACCGCCAGAGCCCGCACGCGCACGCCGCGGGCATGAGCACGCCCACGCTCGTGGTGCACGGCGCGCTGGACTACCGCGTGCCCGACGCCCAGGGCCTGGCCTACTACAACACGCTCAAGGCGCGCGGCGTGGACGCACGGCTGCTGTGGTTCCCCGACGAGAACCACTGGGTGCTCAAGCCGCGCAACAGCCGGCTGTGGTACGCGGAGTTCTTCGACTGGCTGCGTCGCCACGACGTGGGCGCCGGCGGCCGCAAGCGGCGCTGACCCGGGGGCCACGGCAATGCTCATCGACTTCTTCCAGACGCTGCGCGCGGCGAAGCTGCCGGTGTCGGTGAAGGAGTACCTGATGCTGCTGGAGGCGCTGCGCGCCGGGGTACTGGACGACGAGTCCGGCCCGAGCGTGGACCGCTTCTACTTCCTGGCGCGCGCCGCGCTCGTGAAGGACGAGGCGCACTTCGACAAGTTCGACCGCGCCTTCTCCGCCTACTTCAAGGGCGTGCAGGCCACGGCCGACTTCTCCCAGGAGGTGCCGCTGGAGTGGCTGCGCAAGCACCTGGAGCTCGAGCTGTCGCCCGAGGAGAAGGCCGCCATCGAGAAGATGGGCTGGGACGAGCTCATGGAGACGCTGAAGAAGCGCTTCGAGGAGCAGAAGGAGCGCCACGAGGGCGGCA
>JBMOGN010000071.1:0-14583 GCA_049318345.1 Rubrivivax sp.
TGGCCGACCTCGGCGGTGCCGACCCACGCGCGATACGGGCCGCCGGTGCCCACGCTCGTGCAATGAAGGGCCCGACGATGCTCCGCACGAGACTCCATGCGATGCGCGGCGCGGCGGCGGTGGAATTTGCCCTCGTGATGCTGGTGCTCGTGCCGATGCTGCTGGGCACCGTGGAGGTGGGCCGCGCGCTCATCGCCTGGGACACGCTGGCGCGCTCGGCGCGCGCCGCGGCGCGGCACCTTGCCGTGGGCACGCCCTCGGATGCCACGCGCCAGCTCGAGGCGCGCTGCCTGGCCATCACGGGCTCGGCGGCCGCTGGCGCGTCCAGCTGCAGCCAGCCCGTGCTGCTGCCGGGGCTGACGCCGCAGATGGTGACCATCCTGGAGCCCGCGAGCAGCCCGGGCGTGCGCGCGGTGGCCACCGGCGCGGGCACGCTGGACCTCGTGACGGTGTCGGTGGCCGGCTATGCGCCGCCCCTGCTGGGCTGGAGCGCGCTGCCGGCCCTGAGCTTCGGCCCCATCAGCGTGACGGTGCCCTATGTGTTCTTCTGACCGCCGACCCCGGCCGCGCGGCGGCGTGGCAGTGGAGCTCGCGCTGGTGCTGCCGATGTTCGTGAGCCTGGTGCTGGTGACGATCGACGCCTCGCGCTGGGTGTTTGCGCTGGCCGCCGCAGGCGAGGCCGCACGCGAGGGCGCGCGCAGCGCGGCCGTGTGCGGGCCCGATGCCGATTCGGCCGTGCGCCGGCGCATGGCGCCGTGGCTCGATGGGGTCAGCGGCGGCAGCGTGAGCGTGCAGCGCCTGCCCTCGGGCTGCTTCGCCAACTCCGCCTCGGGCTCGCCGGTGTGCACCGGCGTGCAGGTGGTGGTCAGCGGCTACGCGGTGCCAGCCGCCTCGTGGCTGCCCGTGCCGCTGGGCGTGCCCACCGTCACCGCCTACCTGCCGCGCGAGTCGCTGGACAGCTCGCTCAACCCGGCCGTGTGCCAGTGAACGCCCCGACCCTTCCCGACCCTTCCCGTCCTTCCCCCACCTCCGCCACCGATCGCCCCACCATGCACCCACCCAAGCTCTCCGTGATCTGCGCCAGCCCGGCGCTCATCGACGCGCTGGCCGCCGACGCGCGCGCCGGCAGCCCGGGCCTGGAGGTCCGCGCGCAGCTGGCCGCCCCCGAGGCAGCCTGTGGCACGCTCGCGCACGCGCACGATGACCTCGTCGCCCTCGAGCTGCCGCGGGTGGGGCCGGAGCAGCTCGCACAGATCGGGCAGGCGCTGGCCGAGCGACCCGCCACGGCGCTGATCCTGCTCACCCCCGACAGCAGCCCTGGCACCCTGCTCGGGGCCATGCGCGCGGGTGTGCGCGAGGTCGTGCCGCTGCCGCTGGTCAATGGCGAGTTCCGCGAAGCCTGGGCGCGCCAGGTGGCACGGCTGCTGCTGCAGCAGCGAGCGCCCGAGCCGCGCGCTGCCGCGCAGGTGACGGCCTTCATCCCCGCCAAGGGCGGCGCGGGCGCCACCTTCCTGGCCACGAGCTTCGCCCACGCGCTGGCCGCGCGCGGCGCGCGCGTGGCGCTGATCGACCTGAACCTGCACGTGGGCGACGCCGCGCTCTTCCTCAGCGATCAGGCTGCCAGCATGACGCTGGCCGACCTGGCTGCGCAGGCCGGGCGGCTGGACGGCGCCCTGCTGGAGTCGGCCATGCTGCGCTGCGGGCCCGGGCTGCACGTGCTGGCCGCCCCGCGCGACCTGGAGGCGGTCGTAGGCCTGCGCGCGGAGACGGTCGCGCGCATCGTGGAGCTGGCCACCGAGCGCTTCGACCACGTGGTGCTGGACGTGGCGCGCGTCCCCGACCCGCTCGTGCTGCGCGCGCTGGACCAGGCCAGCCGCGTGTGCCTGGTGACGCTCACGACGCTGCCCGGGCTGCACGGCGCGCGACGCCTGTCCACGATGCTGCGCGACCTGGGGCTGCCGCAGTCTCGGCAGGAGCTGGTGGTCAACCGGGCCGACCGCGGCAGCGAGCTGGCCGCCGCCGACCTGCGCCGCACACTCGGCTTTGCGCAGGCACGCGAGATCCCGGACAGCGCGCAGGCTGTCGAGCAGGCCATCGACCGCGGCACGCCGATCCTGCAGCACGCCGCGCGCGACCCCGTCGCGCGGGCGCTGGCCGAGTGGGCGGCGCAACTCGTGCCCGTGGCCATGGTCCGCCCCGGCACCGATGCGCCCGCGCACGCCGCGGGCTGGCTGCGCAGCCTGGGCCTCGGGCTCGGCCGCACGTGGGTGGAAGCGTGAACGAGGAGCGACCCGAGATGAATCTGCGCGAGCGCCTGACACAGTGGTCCCGCCACGGGGCCGAGGAAGCCGCGGCCGTGGCCGCCGCCCCCAGCCTGCGGGCGACCCGTCCCCCGCCCCTGGCCGGCAGCCCGGCGCCCGGCGTGCCGGCAGCGACTCCGCGCACGGGGCCACCGATGAGGCCCCCGACTGGACCGCTGGGCGGCTCGGGCACCCCGGCGAGCCCGCCCGGCACGGGCGCCGGGGCGGCGCCCGCAGACGGCGGCGGCGCGGCCGTGCAGGCCTACTCCCCGCTGCGCACCGAGCTGTACCGCCGGCTGCTGGAGCGGCTGGACCTGGAGGCGCTGGGCGCACTCGAGCCCGCGCGGCTGCGCGAGGAGCTGCGCAACCTCGTGGACCGCATGATCGGCGAGGCCGGGCTGCCCTTCAACAGCCAGGAGCGGCGCCAGGTGGTCACCGACATCGAGCACGAGGTGATGGGCCTGGGGCCGCTGGAGCCGTTGCTGGCAGACGGGAGCATCTCCGACATCCTCGTGAACCGGCCGCACGAGGTGTACGTGGAGCGCGCGGGCAAGCTGGAGCTCACGGCCACGCGCTTCGACGACGAGCGCCACCTGCTGCGCATCATCGACCGCATCGTCTCGCGCGTGGGCCGCCGCGTGGACGAGAGCAGCCCGATGGTGGACGCGCGGCTGCCCGACGGCTCGCGCGTGAACGCCATCATCCCGCCCCTGGCGCTGGACAGCCCGGTGCTGTCGATCCGCAAGTTCGCCCGCGTGCCGCTGCGCATGGAGCGCCTGGTGGCCATGGGCACGCTCACGACCGAGGTGGCGCTGCTGCTGCAGGCCATGGTGCGCGCGCGGCTGAGCATCCTCATCTCCGGCGGCACGGGCAGCGGCAAGACGACGATGCTCAACATCCTGTCGGGCTTCATCCCGCCGCAGGAGCGCATCGTCACCATAGAGGACGCGGCCGAGCTGCAGCTGCAGCAGCCGCACGTGGTGCGCCTGGAGACGCGTCCGCCCAACGTGGAGGGCCGCGGCGAGGTGACGCAGCGCGCGCTCGTGCGCAACGCGCTGCGCATGCGTCCGGACCGGATCATCCTGGGCGAGGTGCGCGGCGAGGAGGCCTTCGACATGCTGCAGGCCATGAACACCGGCCACGAGGGCTCGATGGCCACCGTGCATGCCAACTCCCCGCGCGACGCGCTCATGCGGGTGGAGAACATGGTGGGCATGGCGCAGGCGCAGCTCGCCTCACGCACCGCGCGCCAGCAGATCGCCTCGGCGCTGTCGGCGGTGCTGCAGGTGCAGCGCCTGTCCGATGGCCGGCGCAAGCTCGTCTCGCTGGCCGAGATCACGGGCATGGAAGGCGAGGTGCTGACGATGCAGGAGCTCTTCGTCTTCGAGCAGTCCGGGGTGGACGAGCAAGGCCATGTGGCCGGGCGGCTGCGCGCCACGGGCGTGCGCCCGCGCTTCCAGGACCGGCTGCGAGCCTGGGGGCAGCAGCTGGCCGAGGACCTCTACGACCCGGAGCGCGCCGGCGCGCAGGACTGAGCCCATGGACACGACCCTCACCCTGAGCCTGGTGGTGGCCTTCGTCGCGGTGGTGGCCGCGCTTGAAGGCGCCTGGATGCTGTGGCACGACCGCGCGGGCCCGCAGGCGCAGCGCCTGCAGCGGCGCATGCGCCTGGCGGCCTCGGCCGAGCAGGCCGCGCACAGCTCGGAGCACGCGCCGTGGCTGCGCCCGGACGGCCGCGGTGCGCACCCCTGGACGGCACGGCTGCGGCACCTCGCACGGCTGGACATCGCGCAGCGCTGGATCGAGCAGGCCGGCCTGGAGACCACCGGCGCGCGGTTGCTGGGCATGAGCGCGGCGGCAGCGGCCGTCGCCGGGGTGGCCGCGGCGGCCGTGCACCTGCCGTGGCGCATCGCGGTCGCCTTGGCCCTGCTGGCCAGCGCCGGGCCCTGGTTGTGGCTCGCGTGGCGCAGGCGCAGCCGACTCGCGCGGCTGCAGGAGCAGCTGCCCGGGGCGGTGGACCTCATGGCGCGGGCCCTGCGCGCGGGCCATGCGCTGCCGGCCACGCTGCAGATGGTGGGCGAGGAGTCGCCCGAGCCGCTGGCCGCGGAGTTCCGCCTGGCCCACGAGGAGCTGAACTTCGGGCTGAGCATGGACGAGGCGCTGCGCCACCTGGCCGCGCGCGTGCCCTGCGAGGACATGGGCTTTCTCGTCATCGCGGTGCTGCTGCAGCGCGAGACCGGCGGCAACCTGGCGGAAGTGCTGTCCAACATCGCCTCGCTCGTGCGCAGCCGCCAGCGGCTGCTCGCGCGGGTGCAGGTGCTGGCGGCCGAAGGCAAGCTCTCGGCGTGGATTCTCGGGCTCATGCCCATCGTCGTGGGCGGGCTGCTCAACCTCATCAACCCGAACTTCGTCTCGCAGCTGTGGCGCGACCCGGTGGGCCTGCAGCTCATCCAGGCCTGCGTCGTCCTGTACGCACTGGGCGCGGTGTGGATGTGGAAGCTCATCCGTATCCGCGTCTGAGCAGGCCCCCCCAACATGAACACCTTCGAAGTCGCCCTGCTGGGCACGATTTTCCTCACCGTGGCGGCTGGCGTGCTGGTCGGCTCGTGGCTGCTCCAGCAGCGCGCACGGCTGCGCGAACGCCTGAGCCTGGCCGCCGGCGCGCCCGTTCCCGAGGCGGCCTCCACGAGCGTGGACGCGATGCAGCAGGCGCCCGCGCAGCGCCTGGTGGAGCCGGTGGCGCGGCTGGCCGCACCGGGCGACGAGCAGGCGGTGTCGCGGCTGCGCGCGCGCTTCCTGCACGCGGGCTGGCGGGCGCGCGCCGCGCCGCTGTACTTCCTCGCGCTGAAGTCGCTGCTGGCACTGGGACTGCCGCTGACGGCCTGGCTCGTCATCACGCTGGGCGGGCTGCGGCTGTCGGCCAGCGCCACGCTGCTGGCGCTCGTGCTGTGCGCCAGCATCGGCACCTACCTGCCCAACGCGGTGCTCGGCGCCGTGGTGCGGGCGCGCCAGCGCCAGCTCTTCGAGGCCTTTCCCGACGCCATCGACCTCATGATCGTGTGCCTGGAGTCCGGGCTGAGCCTGGACCTGGCAATCCAGCGCGCGGGCCGCGAGATGGGGCTGCGCAGCCCGGCGCTGGCCGAGGAGCTGGCGCTGGTGGAGACGGAGCTGCGCATCGGCGCCACGCGCGAGCGCGCCCTGCGCAACCTGGCGCTGCGCACCGGGGTGGCCGAGATCGAGTCCTTCGTGGCCGCACTGCTGCAGGCCGACCGCTTCGGCGTGTCCATCGCCGAGTCGATGCGCGTGCACGCGGAGGACCTGCGCGTGCGGCGCCAGAACCGGGCCGAGGAAGAAGCCGCCAAGGTGCCCACCAAGCTGCTGTTCCCGCTGATCCTGACGATCTTTCCGGCGCTGTTCCTCGTGCTCGTGGGGCCGGCCGCACTCGGCCTGGCGCGCCAGGTGCTGCCCGCGCTGGGCGGGACAGGGGCGGGCTGAGGGCGCCGCGCCGCGCCACGCCTGAACGTGATGACCCGGGCGGGTCGGTCAGACGGGCCGGCTACTCGGGCTCGATCTTCGCGCGGCGCACGACCTCGCCCCAGCGCCGGATCTCCCCGGCCAGCAGCGCCTGCAGCTGCTCGGGCGAGCCCGCGCCCAGGCGCATGCCCGCGCGCCCGAGCCGCTCCTGCACCGCCGCGGAAGCCACGGCCTCACGCACGGCGCGGTTGAGCGTGGCGATCACCTCCGCCGGCGTGCCGGCCGGCGCGGCGATCGCGTTCCAGGAGGTGACGTCGTAGCCGGCCACGCCAGCCTGCTGAACGGTGGGCACCTGCGGCAGCGCGGGGTTGCGCCGCTCGCCCGACACGGCCAGTGCGCGCACGGCGCCGGCGGCCACCTGCGGCAGCATCGGCCCGGTGATCTCGAAGGCCAGGTCGATCTCCCCGCTGCGCAGCGCGCCCAGCACCGCGGGGCTGCCCTTGTAGGGCACCACCAGCACATCGATGCCGGCCTCGGTCTCGAAGAGCTTGGCCGCCAGGTGCTGCGTGCTGCCCACGGCGATGGTGCCCACGTTCAGCCGCCCGGGCTGCGCGCGCGCGGCCGCCAGCAGCTCCTGCAGCGTGGCGAATCGCGAGGCCGCCGGCACGAAGAGCCCGAGGTCGAAGGCGCCCAGGGTGCTCACCGGCGCGAAGTCGCGCAGCGGGTCGTAGGGCAGCCGCCGAAAGAGCGCCACGCTCACCGCGTGCCCGTTGCTCATGAGCAGCAGGGTGTGGCCGTCCGGGCGCGCGGTGGCCACGGCCTGGCTGGCCACGATGCTGCCGGCGCTGGGCCGGTTCTCCACCACCACCGGCTGCCCGAGCGTGCGGCCCATGTGCTCGGCCACTGCGCGGGCGCTGATGTCGGCGATGCCGCCGGGGGCGAAGGGCACGACAAGCGAGACGGGACGCTCGGGGAACCGCGCCTGGGCACGGGCGTGCGGCAGCCAGGATGGTGCGGCCAGGTGCACGGCCGCGGCACCGCCCAGCGCGCGCAGCATCACGCGCCGCCGCGAGGGCCGGGGGCCGGGGTGGGCGGGCGGACTCATGCGCACATTGTCGCCCGGCACCCCCCGCGTCGGACGGATACTCCGCACTGCCCGCCCCACCCCCGCTTCCTGCCCATGCCCCACCGCGCCACGCAGCTGCTGCTCAACCTCGGGCACGCCATCGACCACATGTTCCTGCTCATCTTCGCCACCGCGGTGACGGCGATCGCGCAGGACTTCGGCCTGGCGCGCTGGGAGGACCTCATGCCCTACGGCGTGCTGGCCTTCCTGATGTTCGGCCTGGGCTCGCTGCCCGCGGGCAGGCTCGGCGACCAGTGGGGGCGCCGGGTGATGATGGTGGTGTTCTTCGTGGGCATCGGTGTGGCCTCCATCCTCGTGGCGCTGGCGCAGTCGCCGCTGCAGCTGGCCCTCGCCCTCGGGCTGCTGGGCACCTTTGCCGCGATCTACCACCCCGTGGGCATCCCGATGCTGCTGCAAGGCGCCAGCCGCCCGGGCTGGACCATCGGCGTCAACGGCCTGGCGGGCAACCTGGGCATCGCGGTGGCCGCGCTCGTCACGGGCTTTCTCGTCAAGCACCTGGGCTGGCGCGCGGCCTTCGTCGTCCCGGGGCTGGTGGCGATTGCCTGCGGCGTGGCCTTCGCGCGGCTGGCGCGCAGCGAGGTGCCCCCGGCCGCGCGCAAGGCCGCCGGCGAGGGCGGCGCCAGCGGCGTGTCGCTGGCGCGCATCCTCTTCGTGATGACGCTGGGCTCGACCACCGGCAACCTGCTGTTCAACCTGTCCACCAACGCCAACTACGAGCTGCTGGCCGAGCGGCTGCGCGAGATCACGCGCGACCCCGCCACGCTCGGGGCGCTGCTGGCGGTGGTGTACGCGCTGGCCTCGCTCACGCAGCTGGTGGTGGGCAAGCTCATCGACCGCGTGGCGCTGAAGACGCTGTACCTGGGCGTGATCGTGGTGCAGGGCGCGCTGCTGGCGCTGGCCACGCAGCTCAGCGGCTGGGCCTTCTACGCGGCGCTGCTGGCCTGCATGGCGGCCATCTTCGGCGCCGTGCCCTTCACCGACGCCATGCTTGCGCGCTACGTGGACGACCGCGTGCGCTCGCGCGTGGCGGGGCTGCGGCTGACGATCTCCCTGGGCGCGAGCTCCGCGGCGGTGTGGCTGCTCGGGCCCATCGTCAAGGGCGCGGGCTTCACCGCGCTGCTGTGGGTGATGGCGGCCACCTCGGTGCTGACCTTCGCGGTGGTGACGCGGCTGCCCGCGCACGCGGCGCCGGCGCGGTGAGCGCCGTGAGCGCCGTGAGCGTCCCAGGCCGGCCCGGCCCTACACTGGGCGCCGTTGTTCAGCCTTCCCATGGTCTCCTGGCTCCCCGCAGGCCTGTCCACCGTCACCCGCGGCCAGATCGCTGCCTACGCAGGCGTCGGGCTGGCTGCCGCGCTGGTCTTCATGCTCGTCAGCCAGGGGCTGCATCACCTGCTGGGCTGGGGCCTCGTGCCGGCAGCCGCGCTGGGCTTCGCCCTGAGCCTCGTGCCCGCCTACCTCGGCCACCGCAGGCTGACCTTCCGCTCCACCGGGCCGAAGGCCTCGGAGGTGCCCCGCTTCCTGGCCACGAATGTGCTGTGCTTCGGCCTGACGCTGGCCTGCACCCACTTCTTCGGCGCCACGCTGGGCCTGCCCGCCCTGGCCGCTCTGGCGCTGACGAGCGTGTTCGTGCCGGCGCTGAACTTCGTGCTGATGGCCTGCGTGGTGTTCGTGCGGCGCAAGGGCGCGGGCGCCCGCGGCTGAGCGCATGATGGACGCTGCCGCGCCCGCACAGACCTACGAGCCGCTGCGTCGCGGGCTGCTGGACGAGGCGGAACTGCGCGAGGCGCAGCGCCTGCAGCCCTGGCGGGCCGCCGTGCACGTGGCGTTGCTGTGGCTGCAGATCGTGCTGGCCTGGGCGGTGGTGGCGCGGTACACGACCTGGTGGACGGTGCTGCTGGCGGTGCCCTTCATCGGCACCCGCTATTACGCGCTGTTCATCATCGGGCACGACGGGCTGCACCGGCGGCTGTGCCACTCCGTGGCGCTGAACGACCTGTGGAACGACCTGCTGCTGCTCGGGCCCATCGGCGCGGTGACGCGGCTGAACCGCCACAACCACATCGAACATCACCGCCGGGCCGCCACGCCTGCCGATCCCGACCGCTACAAGTACCTGCGCGCCAACCGCGCCGGCGGCCTGAACTTCGCGCTGTCGCTCACGGGCCTGCTGTTCGTGTGGCGCGCCGTGCGCAACGTCTTCGGGGTGACGGCGGCCCGCACGCCGGACGCCCGCGGCGGCTACCGCCTGCGCGACGTGGCCATCCTCGCGGGCTGGCAGCTCGCGCTGCTGGCGGGGTTGAGCGCGGCCATCGGGTGGTGGGCCTACTTCGTGCTGTGGTGGATGCCCGTGTACGGCTTCACCTTTGCCGCGGACATCACGCGCGTGTACTGCGAGCACGCCACGCTGGGCAGCGAGGCCGACGCCGACCGCTCGATGCGCCTCGTCTCCTTTCGCAGCAACTGGCTCGAGCGCCAGTTCTTCGCCCCCATGGGCATGAACCATCACGCCGCGCACCACCTGTGGCCCGGCATCCCGTGCTACCGGCTGCGCCAGACCGAGGCGCGCCTGGCCGGGAGGGCGCTGGCGCAGGCCATCGAGTGGCGCGGCTCGTACGTGGCCTTCCTGCTGGCGGCCTGGTGGGCGAGCCTGCACGACGCCTCGGCTGCGGGGCTCGAGGGCCGCCCGTGAAGACGCTGCCGCTTCCCGCCGAGTTCGAGGGCGCGCAGCTGCCGCTCATCGCGCAGGAGGCCGTGGCGCGTTGCGCCGTGTGCGGGGCCGAGGAGACGCGTGCCTTCGCGCAGGGGCTGGACTACGAGCTGCAGACCTGCGGCAATGTCTGGCGCTTCACGGCCTGTGCGCGCTGCGGCCACGTGCAGCTCAACCCGCGGCCGACAGTAGACGCGCTGGGCATCATCTACCCGCCAACCTATTACTCCTACGACTTCGAGTCGAAGATCAACCCCATCGCGCTGCGAGCCAAGGCGATGCTCGACCGCGCCAAGCTCGCCGGCATCTTCCGCAACGCCTCCTCGCCCCGCCGCTTCCTGGACATCGGCTGCGGCAGCGGTCGGTTCCTGCGGCAGGCGCAGCAGATGGGGCTCGCGCCGGCCGACATCCTGGGGCTGGAGCTCGACACGCGCGCCGCCTCGCGCCTGCAGGCCGAAGGCTTCGACGTGCGCGACCAGCGCGTGGAGGAGGCCGACTTCGAGCCGGGCAGCATCGACGTGGTGACGATGTTCCACGTGATCGAGCACGTGTCGGACCCCGCCGAGGTGATCGGGCGGATTGCCGGCTGGATGCGCCCGGGCGCCGTGCTCGCCATCGAGACGCCGAACCTCGACTCCCTGGATGCGCGGCTGTTCCGCGACACCTACTGGGGCGGGTATCACATCCCCCGGCACTGGCACCTGTTCACCGCCGCCACGCTCGGGCGGCTGCTGCAGCAGGCGGGGCTTCAGACCGTGTCGCTGCGGCACACCACGGGGCACTCCTTCTGGCTGTACTCGCTGCACCACGCGCTGCGCTACAACCGGCGCTTCCCGATGCCGCGGCTGGCGCGGTTCTTCGACCCCCTGAGAAGCCTGGTGGCACTGGCGCTCGTGACGGCCTTCGACCTGCTGCGTGCCCGGCTGGGGGCGCGCACCTCGTCGATGCTCGTCGTGGCCCGCAAGCCCTGAGCGCTACCAGCTCGCCCCGAACGCCTGGCGCAGCTCCTCGATCTGCATAGCCGTGAGCGGCGCGGGCGGCGGGCGGCTCATGAGCCACAGCCGCGCCGTCTCCTCGAGCTCCTCCAGCACCGCGCTGGCCTGCGCCGGGGTGCGGTGCCACACGTTGGGCCCGAGGCGGTCGAGCATCACCGCGCGGATGGGCGTGCCGCGCGCGGCCATGGCCTCGATGCGCTGCGCCACGAGCCCGGCCGCGGCCGGGTCGCCCGGCCGGTGGTAGGGGATCAGGGGCACGTGCCCGACCTTCATCACGAAGTACGGCGTGATGGGCGGCACCACGTCGTCGGCGCTCCACACCCCCTGCAGCGTGAGCGCCACAAGGTGCGTGCTGTGCGTGTGGATCACGCAGCGCGCCTCGGGCGCGGCGGCGTAGATGCGCCGGTGCAGCGCGAGCGTCTTGCTCGCGGGGTCGCCGCCGGTCTGCACGCCCTGGGCGTCCAGCCGCGCCAGGCGCGCGGGCTCCAGCGTGCCCAGGCAGGCGTCGGTGGGCGTGATGAGGAAGCCGTCTTCCAGCCGCACGCTGATGTTGCCGGCCGTAGCGTGCACGTAGCCGCGCTCGAAGAGCGAGCGGCCCACGCGGCAGATCTCCTCGCGCAGGCGCGACTCCTCAGACAGGCCCGGCGCCGTCATGCCAGCACCTCGAAGGCGCGGGTGAAGAAGGCCGTGCCGCCGAAGTTCCCCGATTTCAAGGCCAGGTGCAGGCCGTGCGCGCGCAGCGGGCTCGCCGCGTGGCACCACGGCACGCCGGGGTCGATCTGCGGCCCGATGCGCAACGCCGCCACACCCAGCGCCTGCACGCAGGCGCCGGAGGTCTCGCCGCCGGCCACGACAAGCTGCCCCACGCCGGCGCGCACGAGGCCCTGCACCACCTGCGCCAGCGCACGCTCGACGAGCTCGCCCGCGCGCTGCGCGCCCAGCTGCGCCTGCACCGCGCGCACCGCCTCGGGTGCGGCCGTGGCGTAGACCAGCACCGGCTGCGGCCCGAGCCGGGGCAGCGCCCAGGCCAGGGCCTCGGCGGCCACGTCGTGCCCCGCGGCCAGCCGCAGCGGGTCCACCGCATAGGCCGCGCCGCCACGGGCGATGAAATCCGCCACCTGCGCATTGGTGGCCGCCGAGCAACTGCCGCTGACCACCGCACGCGCGCCCGAGGCCGGCGGCAGCTGCGCCGCCTGCGCGCTCGGCGCCAGGCCGTGCTGCGCCGGGATGCCGATGGCCAGGCCCGAGCCCGCCACGGCGAGCGCCGCGTCGCGCCCCGCCTCGGCCAGCACGTGCAGGTCCGCGTCGTCCACCGCATCGGCCACCGCGAAGGCCACACCCTCGGCCTGCAGCGCCGCCAGCCGCGCCCGCACCGCCGCCGCGCCCTGCGCCACCGTGCGCCGCTCCACCAGCCCGCAGCGCGTGGTGGCGAGTTGCGCCTGCAGCACCCGCACCAGGTTCGCGTCCGTCATCGGCGTGAGCGGGTGGTGGCGCATGGGGCTGTCCGACAGCAGCACGTCGCCCACGAAGAGGTGCCCCTTGTAGACCGTGCGCCCCGTCTCCGGAAAGGCCGGCGTGACGAGGGCGATGCCCGCGCCGAGCTCCGCGCGCAGCGCCTCGGCCACCGGGCCGATGTTGCCTGCAGGGGTGGAGTCGAAGGTGGAGCAGACCTTGAAGTACACCTGCCGCGCCCCGCGCGCGCGCAGCCAGCGGCAGGCCGCCAGCGACTGCGCCACCGCCTCGGCCACCGGCGCGGTGCGCGATTTGAGCGCCACCACCACCGCGTCCACCTGCGCGGGGTCCACTTCCGCGCCGGGGTGTTCTCCGGGGTGCTCGCCCGGCACGCCGATCGTCTGCACCACGCGCATGCCCGCACGCACGAGGTTGTTGGCCAGGTCGGTGGCACCGGTGAAATCGTCGGCAATGCAGCCGAGGAGCATGGGGGGATCCTTCTGCAGCGGCGCCGGCCCCGGCGGGGGAACAGGGGTGGAGGGGGCTCGGGCGCGGGTGATCGAGGGGGGGATTGTGCGGCGACGCGGGCAGGCGACCCCGCACAGCCATCGAATGTGTGATGCTACCCGCAGTATCATCAGCACGTGAACTCCGCCGCCAAGCTGTTGACGGCCATGCGCCGTCATCCCCTGGACTGGCAGCTCGGCCAGCTCCAGACCGTGGCGCGACAACACGGCGTGGGCTGGCGCCACGAAGGCGGCTCCCATTGCATCTTCGTCCGGCCAGACGGCCGCACGCTGCCCGTGCCCGCTCGGCGTCCGATCAAACCTGTCTACATCAAGAGATTCATCGAACTCCTGGACGGAGCCGACACATGAGCAAGCAGTCTGACTACCCCTTCGAGATCCGCCCCCTCACGGCCGAGGAAGGTGGTGGCTACCTCATCTCCTTTCCTGACTTTGCCGATTGCATCTCCGATGGCGAGACGCTCGAGGAGGCGCTGGAAAACGGCCGGCAGGCCCTGAAGGAGACGATCGCTGCCCTCAAGGCTCGCAAGCTGCCCGTGCCCGCCCCCAACAGCGGGGGGGTGGCCTCCGGCAAGTTCGTGGCCAGGGTGCCCAAGACCCTGCACGCGCAGCTGGCTACGCGCGCCCGCGCGGAGGGGGTCTCGCTCAACGCCCTGGTGCTCAGCCTGATCGCTCAAGGCCTGGGCCGGCGGGAGGCTGCTGCCCCTCTGGCGAAGTGAGCCGCCCGCCCGCGCACCCGCCTACACATCCAGTGGACTGCGCACCCCGCGCCCGCCGCGGTTGAGCACGTGCGTGTAGACCATGGTGGTGGAGACATCGCTGTGGCCGAGCAGCTCCTGCACGGTGCGGATGTCGTAGCCCGACTGCAGCAGATGCGTGGCAAAGGAGTGGCGCAGCACGTGCGGTGAGCAGGGCCGGTGGATGCCGGCGCGCTTGGCCGCCAGCGAGACCGCGCGCTGCACCGAGGCCTCGTGCAGGTGGTGGCGCCGGACTTCGCCCGTGCGCGGATCGGCCGCGCGCACGGTGCTCGGAAACACCCACTGCCAGCCCCAGGTGCGCGGCGCCTGCCGGTATTTCAGCGCCAGCGCATCGGGCAGCCACACCGCACCATGCCCCTCGGCCAGGTCGCGCCCGTGCAGCGCCTGCACGCGCGAGAGGTGCGCCTGCAACGGCGCGACCAGCGTCTCGGGCAGCACGGTGATGCGGTCCTTGCCGCCCTTGCCGTGGCGCACCACCAGCTCGCGCCGCTCGAAGGCCACATCCTTCACCCGCAGCCGCAATGCCTCCATGAGCCGCATGCCGGTGCCGTATAGCAGCGCGCCCACCAGGCCCATGGTGCCGCTGAGCTCGGCCAGCAGCGCGCGCACCTCCCCGGGCGTGAGCACCACCGGCAGCCGCCGCGCCGCCTTGGCCACCACCACCTCCTCCAGCCACGGCAGCTGCAGCCCCAGCACCTGCCGGTAGAGAAAGAGCAGCGCCGAGCGCGCCTGCGCCTGCGTGGAGGCCGAGACCTGGCGCTGCACCGCCAGGTGACTCAGGAAGGCCGTGACCTCCCCCGGCCCCAGCTCCTGCGGATGGCGCAACCCGTGAAAGCGGATGTAGCGCCGCACCCAGTCCACATAGGCCTGCTCCGTGCGCAGCGAATAGTGGCGCACCCGCACCTCGGCGCGCAGCCGGTCGAGCAGACGCGGGGGAGCCGCCTGCCCGTCCGGGCCCGCCCCCTTGACGCCAGGCGCCTGGCCGGCAACCATCCCTGCAGAAGCTGAAGAAGATTCGTCCACAAGACGAAAGGGAGCAGAACCATGCGGACCCATCCGCCGCGTTTTAGACGGCCTATTGCGATTCGGCCATCGCCCCGAAGCACCCCCCAAAAGGGGCGTTGCCGTGGCGTTTCGGGCCTGTTCCACCCGCCTTCCAGCCAGCGGCCTCATTTGATTTAGGCCGCGCGACTGCTTTCTACTTCACGTACACATTACGTTAG
>JBMOGN010000072.1:0-14483 GCA_049318345.1 Rubrivivax sp.
CGCGCGCTGGCGGCGCTGATGCGCGCCTGCATCGAGGCCGGGCACGTCGATGCGCTGGACGCTTCGGCCCTTCGCGACGATCGCCGGGCCGTGCTCCCAGGCGGTCTGGCCATCCTCTACACGCTGGCGACCCACTTCGGCATCGAGGAGCTGTTCCCCGCCAAGGGAGCTCTTCGCCAGGGTGTGATCGTCGATCTGCACGAGCGGCTGCTCGCGGCCCACCACGAACAGGGCCACGACATGCGCGAGGACACCGTGCGTGCGCTCCAGGCCCGGTTCGGCGTGGACACCCTGCAGGCGGCCCGGGTGCGCGACCTCGCCCTGGCACTGCATGGCCCCGCACCCGATGCAGGGGCGAGGCCCAGCGAGCCGGAGGAGCAGGCCTTGCGGGAACTGCGCTGGGCTTGTGAGCTGCACGAGATCGGCATGGCGCTGTCCCACCACGACCACCACCGGCACAGCGCCTACATGCTTTCCCACATCGACGCCGCCGGCTTCTCCCAGAGCGAGCAGCGGCGCCTGGGGCAACTGGTGCTGTCGCAGCGGGGGGGCCTTCGCAAGGTGGAGGAGTGGCTCGGGGACGAGTCCTTCGCCCGCCAGGCCCTGTGCCTGAGGCTGGCCGTGATCCATTGCCACAGCCGCCAGCCAGCCCAGGCCGAGGCCTGGCGGCTCAAGCTCCGCGACGGGCGCGCCGACCTCGCCCTGGACCTGGCCTGGGCCGCCGAGCACCCGCGCACCTGCTTCCTGCTGAGCGAAGAGGAACAGGCCTGGACGAAGGTGGCGGGCTTGCGCCTGTCGGTGCTGGGCGGCGACTGAGCCGGGCCAGGACGCCGGGCGGGCTCAGCCCGCGTGCAGGCGCATGAGCGCCTGCTGGGCGCTCACCCCGTCTTCGGAGACTCTCGTGTAGCCGCCGTCTGCCGCGAGTTGCCACGCGTCCCGGCTGTCCATCAGGTAGGGCACCAGAGCCTCGTCGATCACCCGCTGGCGCAGGAGCGCATCGCGCACCGGCCAGGCCAGTTCGATGCGGCGGAACATGTTGCGCGACATCCAGTCGGCGCTGCTCAGGTACAGGACCTCGTCTTCCGCGTCCGGGCCCCAGCGGAAGTAGACGATGCGGGGGTGCTCCAGGAAACGACCGATGACCGAACGCACGCGGATGCGCTCGGTGAGCCCGGCGATGCCGGGCGGCAACATGCAGGCGCCGCGCACGATGAGATCGATGTCGGCGCCAGCCTGCGACGCTTCGGCCAGCCCTTGGATCAGGGCCGGGTCGGTGAGCGCGTTGACCTTGACGACCACACGGGCAGGCTTTCCGGCACGCGCGGCGTCGGCCACCTGCTGCAGGTGGCGCATCATGCGCCGGTGCAGGCTGAAGGGGGCGGCCACGAGATGCTGCGGTGGCCGCAGGCGGGCCTGGCTGGCCAGTTCCTGGAAGACCGTGTCGGCGTCGGCCGTCAGGCCGGGGTCGGCGGTGAGCATGCCCAGGTCGGTGTACATCCGAGCCGTGCGCGGGTTGTAGTTGCCCGTGGACAGGTGCAGGTAGCGTCGCAGCCGAGGCATGGCCGACGCTCCCTTGCCGCGTACGCCTTCACGCCGGGTGACCAGCAGCAGCTTCGCGTGGGTCTTCAGCCCCACCACCCCGTAGACGACCTGCGCGCCCACGGCCTCCAGGCGCTCGGCCCAGTTGATGTTGGCCTCCTCGTCGAAACGGGCCTTGAGCTCGACCACCACCATCACCTCCTTGCCGCGTCGCGCGGCCTCGATGAGGAGGTCCATGAGCACCGATTCACTGCCGGTGCGATAAATGGTCTGCTTGATGGCGAGCACCTGCGGATCGTTCACCGCCTCCCGCAGGAACTGCACCACCGGATCGAAGCTCTCGAAGGGGTGATGCAGCAGGATGTCCGATTCAGCCAGGCGCTCGAAGAAGGACTGCCCAAGTGCCGGGGTCGAGGCCGGACGAGCCGGCTCGAAGGGCGGGAAGCGCAGCGAATCGGCATCGGCCTGGTCGATCAGCTGGTTCAGGCGCACGAGGTTCACGGGGCCGTTGACCCGGTACAGCGCCGAGGCTGGCAGGTCGAACTGCTCCAGCAGGAAACTGGCCAGCGGCTGCGGGCAGCTGCTTACCACCTCCAGCCGGATCGCCCGGCCGAAGTGGCGCGTCGTCAGCCCCGAGCGCAACGCCTGACGCAGGTTGGTGACATCGTCACCCTCGACTTCCAGGTCCGAGTCGCGGGTGACCCGGAACTGGGAGAAGGCTTCCACGGTGCGTCCCGGGAAGAGTTCGGCCAGGTGGGCGCGGATGACGCTGGTCAGCAGCACGAAGCCTTGCCGCCCGGCGCACAGCTCGTCGGGCAGCCGGATGACCCGCGGCAGCACGCGGGGCACCTTGACGATGGCAATCCCGTTCTCGCGTCCGAAGGTGTCGCGCCCGCCCAGGCGAACGATGAAGTTCAGAGCCTTGTTGGCCACCATCGGGAAGGGGTGCGAGGGATCGAGGCTCACCGGGACGAGCAGCGGCCGCACCTGGCTCTCGAAGAAGCGCGCGACCCAGCGGCGCTGCTCTGGGCTGCGTTCGCCGTGGTTCAGCACGAGCAGTCCCTCGTGCTGCAGGGCGGGCATCACCTCCTCGTTGAAGACGCGGTACTGCTCGTCGATGAGGTCGTGAGCCGCCTGCGACAATTCGGCAAGCGCCGCGCTCGCGCCGTTGCCGTACCGACGCGCCGCCTCGATCACGTCGGCCACCCGCACCTCGAAGAACTCGTCGAGGTTGGAGGACACGATCGTGACGTAGCGCAGGCGCTCCAGCAGGGGGACGTCGCTGCGGCTGGCCTGCGCGAGCACGCGCCGGTTGAAGGCCAGGATCGAGCGCTCCCGGTCCAGAAGGACGAGTGCAGGAGGGTGATCCTGCGTCGAGGTGGGAGACGAGGCGGCTGTCATGTCGTTATCAGTGTGCGCCTTTGAATGCGACAGTTTCGTGACAGAAGCAGCCAAGCCTGTCACACCGGCCTGAGGAAGCGCCGACGGTAGGCGGCGGGCAGGTCCTTCAGATCCAGCATCATGGGCAGGTCGGCCGTGCCAAAGTCAGCGTCCCAGGCGGGTGCGCCCAGCAGCCGGGCGCCGCACGCCAGGTAGCCCTTGATCAGGGGAGGGGGCTCCACATCGAGGTCGCCGCGCAGCTGCTCAACGGGCAGGGCCAGCCTCGGTACAACCTGCCACGGCGCAGGCGCCAGATGCTGCGCGCGCAGGCGGGTCCACAGGCTGGCGGCGAGGTGTCCGCCGTCGCGCATCGGCACGCTCGCACAACCGATCATGAGGTCCAGGTCGTTGCGCGCCATGAACGTGACCAGCTGGCCCCACAGCATCAGGATCACGCTACCGGTTCGCCACTGCGGGTCGACGCAGGAGCGGCCCAGTTCGGCCATGCGCGGGCGCAGCGGCGCCAGCGCCGAGAGGTCGAACTCGTCGTCGGCATAGAGCCTGCCCACCATCCGGGCAGCGTCGGGCGTGAGGACGCGGTAGGTCCCCACGACCCGCTCGCCGGCATCGGCGCTGCTCGCCGTGACGATGAGGTGCTCGCAGAAGCGATCGAACTCATCCGCGTCCAGCCCCGGTGGCGTGCCGGGAGGCGGGCGCAGCACGGCCCCCATCTCGCCGCAGAACACCCGGTGACGAAGGGCCTGCGCGGCCTCGACTTCCTCCGCATGGCGGGCCCAGCGCGCGCGCAAGGTGCAGGCGGCCTCGGGAGACGATGAAGACGCCTCTTCTCGAGGCGGGCGAAGCAGCAGGGCGGTGTCTTCCATGCCGCGCATGGTTCTCGCGATGCATGACTCATGCATGAAGAACCGGTGAATCATTCGTGACGAAAGGCCCCCTCGAGCTTCATCGATCCGTCATGGGCAGTCGGCACCATGGCGCAACTCCACGAAGCCCGACTCGCATGGAACAGGATCCTGTGGCCACTCTCGATGTGCGGACCGTCTGGATCTCCGACCTGCATCTGGGCACGCCCGGCTGCCAGGCGAAGGCCCTGCTGGAATTCCTGCGCACCACGCGCTGCGACACGCTCTATCTCGTGGGCGACATCATCGATGGCTGGCAGCTTCGTCGCTCCTGGTACTGGCCACAGCTGCACAACGACGTTATCCAGAAGCTGCTGCGCAAGGCGCGCAAGGGCACGCGGGTCGTCTTCGTCCCCGGCAACCACGACGAATTCGCGCGCCGCTATGTGGCCCACAACTTCGGCGGGGTGGATGTGGTGGAGGACTGCATGCATGTCACCGCAGACGGGCGGCGTCTGTGGGTGACGCACGGCGACCTTTTCGACGGGGTGATCCAGTGCGCGAAGTGGCTGGCCTATGTCGGCGATGTCGCCTATGAATTCACGCTCAAGGTCAACCGCTGGTTCAATGTGTTCAGGGCGCGGCTGGGCCTGCCGTACTGGAGCCTGTCGAAGTTCCTGAAGCTCAAGGTCAAGCGGGCCGTCAGCTACGTCAGCGATTTCGAGGAGGCCGTCGCGCGCGAGGCTCGGCGCCGTGGCGCAGACGGCGTGGTCTGCGGGCACATCCACCATGCCGAGATCAGGACCATCGACGGGATCCTGTACTGCAACGACGGCGACTGGGTGGAGTCGCTCACGGCGCTGGTCGAGCACCACGACGGCCGGCTCGAGATTGTCGATCACTCGCTGGAGGCGGCGTCGGCAGACGTACGCGCCCCGGCCGCTGCGCCCTCTTCAGGTCCGGCTCCTGTACCCGACCTGCTCATCCGTCCCCCCCTTGCGCCTGCTGCTGCGGAGATTCCATGCAAGACGCCCTCGCCCCTGGTTCGCTGAGTCTGCTCTCGGCGGCTGCGCTCGGTACGCTGGCGTGGTTGGGCCCCCGGGCCCGCCGCCGCATCGAGTTGTCGCGTGCCAAGCATCGCTCGTTGGCCGGTCACTCGCGCATCGCCAAGTGGCTCAGCGCCCGCATTCCCGGTTACGCCTATGACGAGGACGAGTTCTACGGCAGCGACGGCGCGCCGCAGGCCATCGTCCAGCGCCGTCGCGCCGGGCTCGCCACCCTGGGTGCGCTGTTCGAACGGCGCTTCCCGCGCAGCCTGGCCAGCACGGCGCTGGCGCGCGAATCGATCTCCGACCTGCAGTTCACCAGCCGCTACCGCGTGCCGTTCCAGTACGGGCCGGTGCTGCGCCAGCACCTGGCGGTGGGCAGTTTCCTTGAGGCGTCGCAAGGCGTCACGGTGCGCGACCTCGACGGCAACGAGTTCCACGACCTCACGGGCTCCTACGGCGTCAATGTCTTTGGCTACGACTTCTACAAGTCCTGCATCGACGAGGCCAGCGCCCGCGTCAGGGGACTCGGCCCGGTCCTCGGGGCCTACCACCCGGAATTGCTGCCGGTCATCGACGGGTTGAAGGCCGTGTCCGGCCTGGACGAGGTGTCGTTCCACATGTCGGGCACCGAGGCGGTGATGCAGGCCGTACGACTGGCGCGGTACCACACCGGCCGTACCCATCTCGTTCGCTTCTGCGGGGCGTACCACGGGTGGTGGGAGGATGTGCAGCCCGGTCCGGGCAACCCGCTGCCGCCGCGCGAGACCTACACGCTGCGCGACATGAACGAACGCAGCCTGCAGGTACTCAGGCGCCGGCGCGACATCGCCTGCGTGCTGGTCAACCCGTTGCAGGCGCTGCATCCGAACGCGAATGCGCCTGCCGATTCGTCGCTCGTGGACAGCTCCCGTCGCGCCGGCTTCGATCGCGCGGCCTACACCCGCTGGCTGGTGCAGCTGCGCGAGGTGTGCGACGAGCGTGGCATCGCCCTCATCTTCGACGAGGTGTTCCTGGGCTTCCGGCTCGGGCCGCGCGGCGCGCAGGGTTACTTCGGCGTGCAGGCAGACCTCGTCACCTACGGCAAGACCCTGGGCGGCGGGCTCCCGGTGGGGGTGGTGTGCGGCCGCAGGTCGTGGATGAAGCGCTTCCGTGAGGACCGTCCGGCGGACATCTGCTTCGCGCGCGGCACCTTCAACGCCCACCCTTACGTGGTGGGCGCGATGAGCGTGTTCCTCGAGCGGCTGCAGACCCCCGAAGTCCAGGCGCTCTACGAGGGTCTGGACGAGCGCTGGAACGCCCGAGCGGCGCGCTTCAACGCCGCCTTCGAACAAGAGGGGCTGCCGATGCGGGTGGCGAACATGTCCTCGGTCTGGACCCTCACCTACACGAAGCCGTCGCGCTACAACTGGATGCTGCAGTACTACCTGCGTGCCGAAGGGCTGGCGCTGAGCTGGGTCGGCACCGGGCGCTTCATCTTCAGCCTGAACTACACCGACGAGGACATGGGAGTGGTCCTGCAGCGCTTCGTGGCCGCAGGCCGTCGGATGCAGTCGGACGGGTGGTGGTGGGAGTCGCCCGAGCTCAGCGATCGCGACATCCGTCGCGGCATCCTGCGCGAAATGCTGGGGCGTCTCAGGGCTCGGCCGGCTGCCGGGACGCGCGCCACGTCAGGCCGGCCATCGTCGCCGCAATGAGCAGCCCGAATCCCCACAGCAGCGGCACGATGGGCACGTCCAGCGCCAGCAGCGCGCCGTAGACCCCCAGCATCGCCAGCACGCTGGCGTTCTCGTTGAAGCCCTGCACGGCAATGGATCGCCCTGCCGTCAGCACGGTGCAGCCCCGGTGCTGCAGCAGGGCGTTCAGGGGCACCACCATCAGCCCGCCGAGCGCGCCCACCAGGGCCAGCAGCGGCACCGCCAGGCCGACCGACTCCACGGAGCCGATCACCGGCATGGCGAGCCCAAGGGCGATGCCCAGCGGCAGCATGCGGCGCGCCGAGGACAGGGGCACGAAGCGGCCGGCAGCCCATGCGCCCCCAATGACTCCAACCGCCACGGCCGCCTGGAGGTAGGCCGCGCGCTCCAGCGGCAGCAGCAGCACATCGGTGGCCCACTTGAGCACGGCAAACTGCAACGTGGCGCCGACCCCCCAGAACACGGTGGTGACGGCCAGGGACAGCCCACCGTCGCGGTCCCGCCACAGGCGGCGGTTTGCGCCCAGGAACTCCCGGAACAGGCCCGGGAGGTCATGGCGGCCCGGCGCGTAGCGTGCCCCGCTGTCAGGAATGCCCAGGTTCAGCCCGCTTGCGACCAGGTACAGCGCCAGCACGAGCACGAGCGAACCGACATAGGCACTGTGGACGACTCCTCCACTGATCGTCGCCATCAGGCTGGAACACAGCGTCGCAGCCGGCGAGCCCGTCAGCCACGGGCTGACGAGTGCCCCTCCGAGCACGGTGCCCAGGAGGGCTGCGCACACCACCGACACCTCGATCCAGCCGTTGGCGGCCACCAGGCGCGCTGCGGGCACGATCTCCGTGATGAGCCCGTACTTGGCCGGCGCATAGGCCGCCGCGCCCAGGCCGACCAGGGCGAAGCCCGCCACGGGGTGCATGCCCGACAGCAGGAGCACTGCACCGGCCACCTTCACGCCATTCATCCAGGCCATGAGCCGGGCCTTGGGCACGGCATCGGCCAGCGGGCCGACCGCCGGAGCGAGGAACACATAGGACAGCGTGAAACCGAACTTGAGCATCGGTGCCCACCAGCCCGGCTGTCCCTGCTCGATGAGCAGCGCAATGGTCACGATGAGCAGCGCGTTGTCGGCAAGCGCCGAGGCGAACTGGGCGGCAATGAGCAGGTGAAAACCGGGCGGCATGGGAGGCCGACGCTAGACAGTGCACATGAATTCCCGGTGACACCTCGCCAGGCTGAACGTCACGAGGCTTTCAAACAGCTTTCATATTCGATCGACACAGTCCTGGTCTTTCCGCGACAACTTTCGGAGCGTGGCGTGAACCGGTCGATCCTGTCAGTGTTGAAGTCATGTGTGCCTGCCGTCCTGGCTGTAGCAGCCGTGGTCGGGCTCGTGAGCGCCTGCGGTGGCAGCGACTCGGCCTCGGAGCCGACCCCCACAGGGTTGACCCTGGAGAAGATCGGCGGATTCAGCGGTGGCGCAATCGGTGCGGCCGAGATCACCGCCTTCGATGCCGCCACGGCGCGGCTGTTCGTCGTCAACGGCGCAAACGGCACCGTGGACGTGCTGGACCTGAAGGATCCCCGCAACCCGGTGAAGGTTGGCTCGATCAGCGTCACCTCCATTGGCGCGAGCGTGAACAGCGTGGCCGTGCACGACGGGCTGGTGGCGCTGGCCATCGAGGCTTCGCCCAAGACCGACCCGGGCTCCGTGGCGCTGTACAACGCGGCCGACCTGAAGCTGCTGGAGACCTTCAAGGTCGGGGCTCTGCCCGACATGCTCACCTTCACGCCGGATGGCCGCTACCTGCTGGTGGCCAACGAAGGCGAGCCCAGTGGCTACGGCGTTCCCGGCGCCGTGGACCCTGAAGGGTCGGTCAGCGTGGTCACCATCAACCGCGGTGGGGCGTCGGTGGTGCGTACGGCCGACTTCCGTGCCTTCAACGGCCAGGAAGCGGCGCTCCGGGCACAGGGGGTGCGAATCTTCGGACCCGGCGCGACGGTGGCGCAGGACCTCGAGCCCGAGTACATCGCCATCAGCGAAGACAGCAAGACCGCGTACGTGACCTTGCAGGAGAACAACGCCATCGCCGTCGTCGATATCGCCACGGCCAAGGTGCTGGACGTGCGCGGTCTGGGATTCAAGGACCACAACGTGGCTGGCATGGGACTCGATGCCAGTGACGAAGATGGGGGCGTCAACACCAACACCGGCACGCCCGCCATCAAGATCCAGCCGTACCTCGTGAAGGGCATGTACCTGCCTGATGGGATCGCCGCCTACTCGGTAGACGGGCAGACCTATCTGATTACCGCCAACGAAGGCGATGCGCGTGCCGACTGGCCCGGCTTCAACGAAGAGACCCGGGTGCGCACCCACTGCACCGCGGGCCTCGATCCGGCTGTCTTCCCGGATGCCGCCAACCTGATCCTCGACTCCAACCTCGGTCGGCTGCGGATCACCACCACCCCCAACGGCGGCCTCACGGGCAAGAACGCGGCCGGGCAGTGCAACGAGCTCTACGCCTTCGGTGCCCGGTCCTTCTCGATCTGGGCGTCGGGCATCTCCCGCGTCTACGACTCCGGCGACCAGCTCGAGCAACGTACCCAGGCGCTGCCCAATGTGAAGTTCAACGCCAGCCACGACTCCGACACGCTCGATGGCCGCAGTGCGACTAAGGGCCCGGAGCCCGAAGGCGTCGTCCTGGGCCGGATCGGCTCGAAGGTCTATGCCTTCATCGGCCTGGAGCGGGTGGGCGGCGTGATGGTCTACGACGTCACCCAGCCGCGAGCCCCGTCGTTCGTGACCTACCTGAACACCCGCTCGGGCGCCACGGGGGACCTCGGACCGGAAGGCCTGTTCTTCATCCCGGCCTCGAAGTCTCCGAACGGCAAGCCGCTCGTGGTGGTGGGCAACGAAGTCAGCGGCACCACGGCCATCTTCCAGGTGAACCTCAGCTACTGAGAACTAGAGCAGATCGGGGGACAGCACGGCATGCACCACCACGGTGGGCGTGCCGTCCCGATCGCGGTGTCGTAGCCACCACACCCCCGCCTTGCGCAGGGCCCAGGGCTCGACGGCGCCGGCAAGCAGGTAGGCCGCGGTCAGGCCCAGAGTCTCCTGGTGGCCCACGACCACCACCGGTTCACGGCTGTCGGGCCACCGCGAGGCGCCGAGCAGGGCGTCCACCGACGCGCCGGGCGCCAGAGCCGGGCAGATTCTCACCTTCATGCCGAGATGCTCCGCCGTCTGGCGGGCGCGCAGCGTCGGGCACACGAGCACCCGGGTGCTGCCGGGAAGCTGACGGTTCAGCCAGTGCGCCATGCGCGCGGCCTGGCGTTCGCCCTTGAGCGTGAGGGGGCGCTCGCCGTCGACTTCGCCTTCGCGAGCCTCCCGGGCATCGGCATGCCGCCACAGGATCAGGTCCATGCGGCGACGCTAGTCGCCGAAAATGAAACGTTCGTGACGCCGCCGGCAGGCGATTCCCCTGCCGAATTGACGGCTGTCACAGAACATTCATTTTCGGTTCCTAGACTGAATGCCAGTCCTTTGACCCTTCCCTGACCTCTGACCCTCTACTCCGAAGGAACACCATGAAGCGTCATTTCCTGAAGACTGTCGCGGCCGCGGCCCTGGCCTCGATGCTTGCCAGCGGTCCCGTCCTGGCGTCCGAAATCACCGGTGCTGGCGCCACCTTTCCGTTCCCGGTCTACGCCAAGTGGGCCGAGGCCTACAAGAAGGAAACCGGCGTGGGCCTGAACTACCAGTCCATTGGCTCGTCCGGCGGCATCCGACAGATCCGCGCCAAGACCGTTACCTTCGGCGCCACGGACGCCCCGGTGCCTGGAGCGGACCTGGACAAGGACGCCATGGTGCAGTTCCCCGCCATCATCGGCGGCACCGTTCCGGTCTTCAACCTCGACGGCTTCAAGCCTGGCGAGTTGCGCGTCAACGGGCCCGTGCTGGCCGAGATCTTCATGGGGACGATCACGAGCTGGAACGATCCGAAGCTGGCGGCCCTGAACCCCGGCAAGACCCTGCCCAACCAGGCCATCACGGTGGTGCACCGCGCCGACGGGTCGGGCACCACCTTCAACTTCACCGACTACCTCAGCGCCGTCAGCAAGGACTGGGCCGACAAGGTGGGCAAGGGTGCGGCCGTCAAGTGGCCGGCTGCCTCTTCGGTGGGGGGCAAGGGCAACGAGGGCGTGGCCGCCAACGTCTCGCGCGTGAAGGGCGCCATCGGCTACGTGGAGTACGCCTACACGAAGAAGAACAACATGCCCTACATGCTGATGCTCAACGCCGACGGCAAGTATGTGGGCCCGGACGACACGACCTTTGCGGCAGCCGCTGCCGGCGCCGACTGGTTCAGCGTGCCGGGCATGGGTGTGTCCCTGGTGAACGCCAAGGGCGCTTCGTCCTGGCCCATCAGCACGGCCTCCTTCATCCTGATGTACAAGGCGCCGGCCGACAAGGCCGCGTCCAACGAAGTGCTGAAGTTCTTCGACTGGGCCTTCAAGAACGGCAAGCAGATGGCCATCGACCTGGACTACGTGCCGCTGCCCGACGCGCTGACGACCCAGATCCGCTCGCGTGTCTGGAACCAGATCGCGCGTTGAGCGTCCACAACGGCCCGCCGGTTTCCCGGCGGGCCTGGCAAGCGCCCGGCGACGGGCAGCCTGCCCCGATTCCTGATTGAATGGCGGACCGGACGATGGATGCAGCCGTGATGAACTCCCAGCCCGAGGCCTCTGCGGTCCCTTCCGCCAACGTGGTGGCGGTAGCCCGCCGACAGCACTGGCAGGACTTCTTCTTCCACAAGGTCACGATGGCCTTCTCCCTGCTGGTGCTGGCCGCACTGCTGGGCATCATTGTGTCGCTGCTCGTCAACGCGTGGCCGGCCTTCTCCAAGTTCGGTTTCCAGTTCCTGTGGCGAGTCGAGTGGGACATCATCAACGAGGAGTTCGGTGCCGCCATCGCGGTGGCCGGCACGCTGCTGAGCGCGGGCATCGCGCTGCTGATCGCCGTGCCGCTGTCCTTCGGGATCGCCCTGTTCCTCACTGAAACCTGCCCCACCTGGCTGCGCCGCCCGCTTGGTACCGCCGTGGAGTTGTTGGCCGCGGTGCCGTCCATCATCTACGGCATGTTCGGGCTGTTCGTGTTTGCGCCGCTGTTCGCGCAGCACGGCCAGCCGGCGCTGCAGTCCACCCTCGGGCAGATGCCCATCATCGCCCCGCTCTTCGGTGGCGCAATGAACGGCATCGGCATCCTCGCCGCTGGAATCGTGCTGGCTTTCATGGTGCTGCCCTTCATCGCGGCCGTGATGCGCGACGTCTTCGAGATCGTGCCGCCGATCCTGCGCGAGTCGGCCTACGGGCTGGGCTGTACCACCTGGGAGGTGGTGCGGCGCGTCGTGCTTCCGTACACGAACAAGGGCGTGATCGGCGGCGTCATGCTGGGCCTGGGGCGCGCGCTGGGCGAAACCATGGCCGTGACCTTCGTGATCGGCAACTCGCAGCGCCTGTCGGCCTCGCTGTTCTCGCCCGGCACCTCGATCGCCTCGACCCTGGCCAACGAATTCGGCGAGGCCGCCGACTTCCACCTGGCCACGCTATTCGCCCTGGGCTTCCTGCTGTTCGTCATCACCTTCTTCGTGCTCGGCGCGGCCAAGATCATGATCGCGCGGGCCGAGCGAGCCAAGGGCCTCTGACATGGAGCACACCATGAACCACGTGATGGACCAGGGCCTGTACCGTCGGCGCAAGCTGCGCAACGCCGTCGGCCTGACGCTCTCCATGTTCGCCATGGCGCTGGGCCTGACGGTGCTGCTGTGGATCCTGTTCGTTCTCTTCCGCAACGGCCTGGCGGCGCTGGACTGGAACATGTTCACGCAGTCCACGCCCGCGCCCGGCAGTGACGGCGGCGGGCTGCTGAATGCCATCGTGGGAAGCCTGCTGATGGTGGGCTTCAGCGTGCTCGTGTCCACGCCCGTGGGTATCCTGGCCGGCATCTATCTCGCCGAGTACGGCGACCGCAGCCGCGTGGCCAGCGTCACCCGCTTCGTCACCGACATCATGTTGTCGGCGCCCTCGATCGTGCTGGGCCTGTTCGTGTATGCCATCGCGGTGGCTACCGTGAAGCACTTCTCCGGCTGGGCCGGCTCGCTCGCGCTGTCGCTCATCGCGGTGCCGGTGGTGGTGCGCACGACCGAGAACATGCTGCGCCTGGTGCCCGGCGGGCTGCGCGAGGCGGCCTTTGCGCTGGGCGCGCCGCGTTGGAAGGTGGCCACGCTGGTCACCCTGCGCGCCGCCCAGGCCGGTGTCGTCACGGGTGTGCTGCTGGCCATCGCACGCATCAGCGGCGAGACCGCGCCGCTGCTGTTCACCGCGCTGAACAACCAGTTCTTCAGCGCCGACATGAGCAAGCCCATGGCCAACCTGCCGGTGGTCATTTTCCAGTTCGCCATGAGCCCGTACGAAAACTGGATTCGACTGGCATGGGGCGGCGCGCTGCTCATCACGCTGGCCGTCCTGATCATCAACATCATCGCGCGC
Organism: Rubrivivax sp.; assembly: GCA_049318345.1. Classification (GTDB taxonomy): domain Bacteria; phylum Pseudomonadota; class Gammaproteobacteria; order Burkholderiales; family Burkholderiaceae_C; genus Rubrivivax. Next base: position 13,084 of record JBMOGN010000072.1, read on the forward strand.
GTCTTCTTCCGCGAAAAGACCGCCGGTTGACGCGCTGGTCCCGCGCGCCCTGACCAAGGAGTTCCCATGCCCGACACCGCCGCCTCCATTCCGTTGAAGAATGCCCTGGAGATCCGGAACCTGAACTTCTACTACGGCGACTTCCAGGGCCTCAAGGGCATCAATCTCGATGTCGTCGAGCGCAAGGTCACGGCTTTCATCGGGCCGTCGGGCTGCGGCAAGTCCACGCTGCTGCGCACCTTCAACCGCATGTACAGCCTCTACCCGGGCCAGCGCGCGGAAGGACAGATCAACTTCTACGGCGAGAACATCCTCGGCCCGCGCCAGGACGTGAACCTGCTGCGCGCGCGCATCGGCATGGTCTTCCAGAAGCCCACCCCGTTCCCGATGTCCATCTACGACAACATCGCCTTCGGCGTGCGGCTGTACGAAAACCTCTCGCGCAGCGAGATGGACGACCGCGTGGAATGGGCGCTGACGAAGTCCGCGCTGTGGGGCGAGGTGAAGGACAAGCTGCAGCAAAGCGGGCTGTCGCTGTCCGGCGGGCAGCAGCAGCGCCTGTGCATCGCGCGCAGCGTGGCGGTGCGCCCGTCGGTGCTGCTGCTGGACGAGCCCACCTCGGCCCTGGACCCGATCTCCACCGGCAAGATCGAGGAACTCGTGCACGAGCTCAAGAGCGACTACACCATCGCCATCGTCACCCACAACATGCAGCAGGCCGCGCGCTGCAGCGACTACACCGCCTACATGTACCTCGGCGATCTGGTCGAATACGGCCAGACGAAGGACATCTTCATGAAGCCGCAGCGCCGCGAGACCGAGGACTACATCACCGGCCGTTTCGGCTGAAGGGACAGGCATGAACGACAAGCACATCTCCAGCCAGTTCGACGCCGAACTCAGTGCCGTCTCCGCCCAGGTGCTCGAGATGGGCGGTCTGGTCGAGGCGCAGGTGAGCCAGGCCATCTACGCCCTGGTGAACCTCAGCGGCGAGACCGCCAGCCAGGTGCTGGAGCAGGAGGCGCGGGTCAACCGTATGGAAGTCGAGATCGACCACGACCTCTCCGGCATCATCGCCCGGCGCCAGCCCACGGCGCGCGACCTGCGGCTGCTCATCGCGGTGAGCAAGTCCATTGCCAACCTCGAGCGTGTGGGCGACGAAGCCTCGCGCATCGCCCGTACGGTCCATCGCCTGCTCAATACCGGCATGTCCAGCCGCCTGCGCCTGCCGCTGTCTGATCTGCAGTTCGAGTGCGACCTGGCCACCGCGCAGCTGCGCAAGGCCCTGGACGCCTTCGCCCGCCTGGACACGGCGCGCGCGCTGGAGGTGCTCAAGCACGACGACCAGATCGACCAGGAGTTCGACGGCCTGCTGCGCAAGCTCATCACCTACATGATGG
>JBMOGN010000073.1:0-14420 GCA_049318345.1 Rubrivivax sp.
CGCGGCGACTGCAGCAGGGTCGTGACATCGAGCCGCAGCACGCGCCACACCGGCCACGCCACAGCCACGAGCGCCAGGCCGAGCACGCCCGCGGCCAGGGGCAGCAGGTCGGCCGACCACCACCAGCCGGTGACGGGCAGCGCGCGATCGGCAATGCGCAACCAGCCTAGCAAATGTGTCAAGCCGTGGCCGGCGGCGGCGCCGGCGAGCACCCCCAGCACGGCCAGCCAGACGGCCTCCCAGGCGACGAGGGCGGCCACGCGCGCCGGGGGCGCCCCGAGCATGCGCAGCATGGCCAGGTCGGGCTCGCGCTCGCGCACCGCGTGCGTCAGCGCCACGAACATCGACAGCGCAGCCGTGAGCAGCCACACCGCGGCGAAGGCGCGCAGCACGTCCAGCCCGAAGCCCAGGTTGCGGAACAGCCGCGCGGCCTCCAGCGCCGGCACCCCGGCCTGCAGGCCGTCCTGCGCGTTCACCCAGCGCGGCAGCGTGACGGCCGCCAGGGGGCTGCGGTAGCGCACGAGCAGCAGCGTCACCTCGCGCTCGGCGGCCAGCGCCGCCCGGTCCTCGGCGGAGGCCTCGGCGCCCAGGTTCACGGCCTCGTGCACGGCCCAGACCGACTCGGTGGCGGTGAGCACCAGCCGGTCCAGCACGCAGCCGCACGGCGCGAGCACGCCCACCACCTCGTAGGGGGTGTCGCCGTGGGCCTGCCCGCCCGCGCCCAGACCATGGGTGCCGACGAAGCGCGCGCCTGGCGCCCGCCCCGTGGCGCGCGCGGCCTCGGCGCCCAGCACGGCCTGCAGGGGGGCCTCCCACCAGCGCCCCGCAGCCAGCTCGGCCCCGTACCACCGGGCGTAGGCGGGCTCGGTGCCGACGATGCGGTAACCCTGCAGCGTGTCGCCCAGCGACAGCGGCACCGCCTCGGCCACGAGCGGGTGGGCGCGCAGCGCCTGGAGCGCCGGCAGCGGGATGTTGCCGGTGGGCACGTCCACGTGAAAGACCCCGGCCAGGATCAGCTGCAGCGGGCTGCCCTTGGCGCCCACGACGAGGTCGATGCCGGCCACGTCGCGCCGGGCCTGCTCCTGCAGTTGCTCCGAGACGAGCGTGACGAAGACCATGGCGCCGAACCCCAGGGCGATCATCACGAGGTTGAGCGCGGCCACCAGCGGCCGCGCCCAGAGGAAGCGCCAGGCCAGCGCGGCCAGCCTCACGGCGCCACCTCGCGCAGGGACCACGCCAGCGCGTGGGGCCAGGCCTCGGCGACGCGCCGGTCGTGCGTGGCCACCACCAGCGTGGCCCCCTCACCGGCTGCCGCCTCGGCCAGGAGCGCGAGCGTGGCCTGCGCGGTGGCGTCGTCCAGGTGGGCGGTGGGCTCGTCGGCCAGGATCACCTGCGGGCGGTGCAGCACCGCGCGGGCCACCGCCACGCGCTGCGCCTGCCCGAGGCTCAGGGCGCCGGGGCGCCGCGCCTGCAGGGCCTGCAGCCCCAGGCGCTCACAGACCTGCGCGATGCGGGCGCGGTCCACCGCGCGGCCGGCGGCGAGGTCCGGCAGCGACAGGTTCTGCGCCACGGTCAACCCTTCGGCCAGGTGCAGGCGCTGCGGCACGAAGCCCAGGTGCCGGGCACGCCAGGCATCAAGCTGGCGCGGGCCCAGCCCGGCCAGCTCGCAGCCGGCCACCTGCGCCTGGCCCTGCTGCACGCGCAGCAGCCCGGCCAGGAGGGCCAGGAGGGTGGACTTGCCGCTGCCCGAGGGCCCGAGCAGGCGCACGACGGCGCCCTGCGGGGCCTCGAAGTCGGGGAAGTCGATGGGCGCGGCGCCCGGGTGGGCATGCCGCAGGCCCCGGACGGCCAGCACGCGCGCCTCCCCCCGCCTCAGCCCGCCTTCACCCGGGCGGCGAAGGTGCGGCGAAACTTCTGCACCTTGGGGCCCACCACGTGGGCGCAGTAGCCCTGGTTCGGGTGGTTGGCGTAGTAGTGCTGGTGGTAGTCCTCGGCGCGCCAGTAGTTGTCCACCTGCAGCAGCTCGGTGACGACGCGCCCGCCGTGGGCGGCCTGGGCCTCGTCCCACACCGCCTGCGCAACCGCCCGCTGCGACTCGTCGTGCCAGTAGATGCCCGAGCGGTACTGCGGCCCGACATCGTGGCCCTGACGGTTCAGGGTGGTGGGGTCGTGGATGGCGAAGAAGATCTCCAGCACCTCGCGCAGCGTGATGCGGGCCTCGTCGAAGCTCACCCGCACCACCTCCACGTGGCCGGTGTCGCCGCCGCAGACCTGCTCGTAGCTCGGGTTGCGCACGTGGCCGTTGCAGTAGCCCGATTCCACCGCCGTGACGCCGTCGACGAGCTCGTACACCGCCTCCAGGCACCAGAAGCAGCCGCCCCCGAGGGTGATGGTGCCGATCGCCATGTCCTGTCTCCTTGGTGGGCCGCATCGAGCGGCGGATGCCGGCCGCACGGGCCGTCCTTACACTTCCGGGATTATCCGGAGACCCCGACATGGCCGCGAAGTTCCAGTGGGAAGACCCCTTCCTCTTTGACGAACAGCTCACCGACGACGAGCGCGCGGTGCGCGACGCCGCCCACGCCTACTGCCAGGACAAGCTGCAGACGCGCGTGCTCATGGCCGCCCGCCACGAGACCTTCGACCGCTCGATCATGAGCGAGATGGGCGCGCTCGGCCTGCTGGGCAGCACCATCGAGGGCTACGGCTGCGCCGGGCTCAACTCCGTCTGCTACGGTCTGGTGGCGCGCGAGGTGGAGCGCGTGGACTCGGGCTACCGCAGCGCCATGAGCGTGCAGAGCTCGCTCGTGATGCACCCGATCCATGCCTACGGCAGCGAGGCGCAGCGCCAGAAGTACCTGCCGAAACTCGCCACCGGCGAGTGGGTGGGCTGCTTCGGCCTGACCGAGCCGAACCACGGCAGCGACCCGGCCAGCATGCTCACGCGCGCCCGCCCGGTGGACGGCGGCTATGTGCTCAAGGGCAGCAAGATGTGGATCACAAACTCGCCCATTGCCGACGTGTTCGTGGTGTGGGCGAAGAAGGAGGACCCGGACGGCCGCGTGGGCGGTCAGGAGTCGATCCACGGCTTCATCCTCGAGAAGGGCATGAAGGGCCTCACCGCCCCGAAGATCGAGGGCAAGATGAGCCTGCGCGCGAGCATCACGGGCGAGATCGTGATGGACGACGTGTTCGTGCCCGAGGCCAACCTGCTGCCGGGCGTCAACGGCCTGAAGGGCCCGTTCGGCTGCCTGAACAAGGCGCGCTACGGCATCGCCTGGGGGGCGCTGGGCGCGGCCGAGTTCTGCTGGCAAGCCGCGCGCCAGTACACGATGGACCGTCAGCAGTTCGGCCGGCCGCTGGCCCAGAACCAGCTCATCCAGAAGAAGCTGGCCGACATGCAGACGGAGATCACGATCGGGCTGCAGAGCGTGCTGCGCGTGGGCCGGCTCATGGACGAGGACCGGGCGGCGCCCGAGATGATCTCGCTGATCAAGCGCAACTCCTGCGGCAAGGCCCTGGAGATCGCGCGCCTCGCGCGCGACATGCACGGCGGCAACGGCATCCACGACGAATACCACGTGATCCGCCACATGATCAACCTCGAGACCGTGAACACCTACGAGGGCACGCACGACGTGCACGCGCTGATCCTCGGGCGCGCGCAGACGGGGTTGCAGGCCTTCTTCTGACGGCCCGGTAGCCGGCCTGCTGCAGCCCGCTGCGGCCCGCTGCGGCCTGCTACGGCACGCTCAGTGAGAGCTGCACGCGCGGCGTCCAGGCTGCGTCGTCCTCACCCGTCACGCGCAGGCGCGGGGCGGCGAGGAACAGCCGATCGGCAGCCAGGCCGCGCGCCACCAGCGCCTCGCGCACGGCCAGTCCGCGCTGGATGGCGAGCTCGCGCGCGCTGTCGGTGCTGACCACCACCGAGCGCAGGAGCCGGGCCTGGATGTCGTCCAGTGCCGGCTCCCGGCTGGCACCGGCACCCGTACCGGCAGGTGTACCGGCACTCGCACCGGCACCGGCGCCCGACGACTCGGCCCACAGCCGGCGCAGCAGGCGCTCCCGGTCGGCCGCGGTCAGCGCGGGCAGCGCGGCGCCGGCGTCCAGGGCCCGGCCGGCGCGCGCCAGCTCCCTGCGCTGCTCCACGCGCAGCCGCTGCTCCAGCGCCTCGGCCTGCATCGCCTCGCGCTCGCTCACGGGGTCGGCCGCGCCGGTGACGGTCATGCGCAGCGCGGGGCGGTCGGCCAGGGCCCGTGCCACGCGCTCCACCACCTCGTCGGCGCCGGGCACGAGCCGATTCGTGCCGCGCTCGAAGCCGACCACGCTCAGGTCCTCGCGCCCGCCGCCCGACAGCCACGCAAAGGGCGCCGTCACGGCCTTCACGATGAGGTTGCCCAGCACCTTCATCACCAGGCCGAAGACGCTGAACTGCGGATCGTTGATCGAGCCGCTGACGGGCAGGTCGATGTCGATCACGCCGTTGCGGTCCGACAGCAGGGCCACGGCCAGGCGCACGGGCAGCTTGGTGGCGCTCGGGCTGTCGAACTTGTCGCCGAAGGTGAGCTGGTTCACGACCACCTGGTTGCGGGCCTGCAGCTGGCCGTCGGGCGCGATGCGGTAGGCCACGTCGGCACTGAGCTTGCCGCGCTCGATGGCATAGCCCGCGTACTTGGCCGCGTAGGGCGAGAGCGTGGCGAGTTCCAGGCCGGTGGCCCGCGCGCTGATGTCCAGCACGGGCGGCGAGGCGGTGGGATCGATGGTGCCGCGGATCTCGAGGTCCGCCGTCCCCGCGGCGCGCCCACGCAGCTCCAGGGCCGGCAGCTGGCGCGAGCCGGTGGCGAAGGCGCCCAGGCTGCCCTCCAGCCCGGTGAGGGCGGCCGAGTAGTTGGGCTGGACGAAGCGGTCGCTGAAGTTCACCTGGCCGCGCACCAGCCGCGTGAGGCCGACCGACAGGTCCAGGGGCAAGCCGGGTGAGGAGCCGGGTGAGGAGGCGGGGGTGGGCGGCGCGGAGGCCGATGCGGCTCCCGGCGCGCCCGCCGACTCCACCAGGTTCAGGCGGCCCTGCTCGGTGATCACGAGCCGGGTGGACAGGTCGCTGAGCACCACCTGCCCGATGTCCAGCCGCGGGCGGGCGCCCGCCGCCCGCTCCAGGCGCACGGCATCCACCTGCAGGGACTGCCAGGACAGCAGCTCGTCGCCCACGGCGACCTCGGAGTCGGCCACCCGGGAGTAGGCCCGCACATCGGCCACGAGCAACCCGCCCGAGGCGCGGCCCTGCCAGCCGGACGCGTCGAGCTTCAGGTCGAGCTCGGCCTGCACGCCGAGCTCGGCATGCGCCAGCTCCACCGGCAGCTGGGCACCGAAATACGGCTCCAGCGCGTGCACCGGCAGCCGCTCGGCCCTGAGCGTGCCGCGCGCGGCCAGGGGCTCCAGGCCGAGGGTGCCGGCCCACTGCAGCGTGCCCGGGGGCGTGCCGTCGGCCAGGCGCGGGATGGACACCGACAGCGCCGTGCGCGCGGCGCTTCGCCCGGGCGGCCAGGCCAGGCCCTGCACGCTCAGGCGGGGCAGGTCCACGCGCACGCCGGTGGCCAGCGCGCGGGTGAGCAGCGCCGAACGGGGCCCGGCCGGCCGGGCCGCCGCGCTGGCCGCCAGGTCGCGCCAGATGACCGAGGCCTCGCTCACCGAGCCATCGGCCAGGGCCACGGTCCAGTTGGAAGAAGGTGCAGCGGATGCAGCCGGTGCAGCGGGCGCAGCGGGTGTGGCGGTGCCCGGCGCCACCCAGCCAGTGGCGTCGATCCGGCCGGCTTCGTCGCGCGCCAGACGCAGCTGCGGCCGGCTCAGCCCGACGCGCGCGAGTTGCACGCGGCGCGCCAGGAGATCGGCCCGCAGTCCGTCCAGCTCGAGCGCGGCCACGCTCAGCACCGGCTCGGCCTGCTGGGGCTCCACCAGGCGCAATCCGTCGGCCCGCAGGCGCTGCACCTCGGCCACCAGCCGCGGCTGCGGCCCGGCGGCCCATTCCAGCCGGCCGCGGGCCTGCACGCGGCCGGACACCGCCGGGACGAGGAAGGCCCGCAGCCACGGGGCCAGGCCGTCGAGCCGCAGCGCCTGCAGGTCGAGGTCGACGGACGCGGCCTGCTGCGACACCGTGCCCCGTGCCTGGAGCCGGCCCAGCGCCTGGCCGGCCGACCGCAGCGCCACACCGAGCTCCACCGGCGCGGCTTCGGGCAGGGGCCAGCCCAGCCCGGAAGCCGTGGCCTGGAGCCCGTGCGCCTCGAGCACGGCGGCCGGGCGCACGAGGGTGTCGAGCCAGCGCACGAGGCCATCGGCGATCTCGCTGCGGTCCACCACGACCTGCCAGGCGGGCGCCTCGGCAGCCGGCGCAGGCTCGGCCGGGGCCGGCGCAGCCGCCGGACGCCTCGGGGCGGCTGCCTGCTCGCGCCGGGTCTCGAGCACCGGGGACTCCAGGCGCACGAGCCCGAGCCGCGCACGGCGCGCGGTGGGCGACACCTCGGCGGCCTGCACCGTCAGCCGTCCCCACGAGACGAGCGGACGGCCCTGGCGGTCGGCCAGGGAGAAGTCGGCCAGGGAGGCGTCGCCCTTGATTTCCAGGCGCGGGGAGGCAGGCTCGCCGGGTGCCAGGCTCGCCTGCAGCTTCAGGTCGAGCCGCCCGTCGCGCGGCTGCACGGGCAGCCCCTCGGGCAGGTAGGGCCACCAACGCCCCAGCGCCAGGCCGGTGGCCTCCACCGACACCTGCCCGTCAGGGGCCGCGGCGAAGGGCCGCAACTCGGCCTGCACCTGCACCGGCGCGCCGTCGACGAGGGCGCGCAGCCGCGGCTGGGCGGGGGGGCTGGCCGGCCCCTCCAGGCTGCTGAGCACGGGCAGCTCCAGCGTCAGCCCGCTGAGGGCATGCTGTCCGCCGGTGAGATGGTCCACCGCATGCAGCGAGGCATCGAGCACCCGCACGTTGCGCAACTCCAGCCGCGGGGGTGCCGACGGCGGCGGGGGTGAGCTGGGGGCCGCGGGCGGACGCAGCCTGGCCAGCACGTCGTCGAAGTCGAAGGCCTGCGGCCCGGTGCGGGCGACGCGCACGCGCAGCGCCTGCACCTCCAGCAGGTCCAGCACCGGCGCGCGGGCCGTGAGCGAGCGCAGGCTCAGGCCAGCCTCCACGCGGTCGGCGCGCAGGGCGGGCTCGGCCCCGGTCGACGCGCCGGAGACACCCTGGGCGGAGACCGACAAACCCAGCAGCCGCAGGCGCAGGCGCGACCAGTCGATCTCCACCGCTGCCACCTGCACCTCTCGCCCGAGCCAGGCGCTGCCGCGGGTCTGCAACTCGTCGCGCAGCCACCCCGGCAGCATCCAGGCCGCCCCCACCCCGAGCGCGACGAGGGCCGCGAGCAGGCCCGCTGCGATCCACGGCAGGGCGATCCGGCCCCGTGCGGCGGCCGCCGACACGCCGCGCGCGCGGCCCGTCTTCACCGGCCCGGCTCCTTCTTGCGCTGCGCCGCCTGGATCTCCCGCACCGAACGCACGTGTTCCTCCATCGAGGACAGCCTGAAGTCGCTGGCATCGAAGACATCGGTCTTCACCTTCAGCTCGCGCAAGCGCTTGAGGAAGGCCAGACCGGCACCCGGGTCGCCTCCCAGGGCAGCCACCACCTCGGTGGCGAAGACATCGGCCCGGCCGACGATGCCGTCCACCGCGATCTCGCGCTCGGCGCGGGCCTCCACCGCCGACAGCACCATGCCGGCGCCGGGGATGGTCAGGGCCAGGATCTTGCCGGCCGAGATCGCCATGCGCACGCTGGACAGGGACTGCTCGCGCTCCACCGCCGCCGCATGGGCGAGATAGAAGGTGCCGAAAGCCGCCAGCCAGCGGAACTCGTCGCGCGAGCGGGCCTCGCGCATGGCGTTGGCCGGGATCTTGACGCGCTCGTTGCCCTGGCGCCAGAACTTGTCGGGGTCGGTGTCGAAGGCGCTGGCGCCCACCGCGCCGGCGCAACCGGTCTGGGTGGAAACCGGGACCCGGCGCCCGTCGGCCAGCTCCAGCGTCATCGGCTTCCCGTAGACGGCCTCCTCCCGCGCGGCGGCCAGGACCTCGAACAGGCCCTGGTCGTCGCCGCTGTAGATCGACTGGCCGCGGAACAGGGCGCCGAACTCCATCTTCGTCTCGCCGGCCGGCAGGGGCTTGCCGTTGACCGACACCACCACGTCACCGAGCTTGATTTCCTCGGGCACGCTCTCGTCCATCCACACCAGGCGCCAGCGGTCGTCCATGCCGGTGGCGCGGCCGAAGAGCTCACGCTGGCGCGCATTCAGGCGGCGGCCCTTGGCGTTGACGGAGGCCAGCACGAAGGGCTCGATCTCGGTGGTGTGGTCGCACAGCGGCTCGGCGCCCCAGGCGATCTCGATGGCCGCCGCACGCATGCGCACCTCGTGCTCGAAGGCGGTGCGAAAGGCCTCGATCTCGAAGGCCTGCGGGTCGTAGGCCGCCTGCTGCGCAAGCGCCGACCCGACGCAGGCTGCGCTCAGGAGCAGGCCGGCAAACCGGGCGGCAGCCACCCGTCGCAGGGCTTCGAGAGCTCGGGGCATGGGCGAAGCGGGTGCGGGGCGTGGGCGGGGTGAAGGGCGGGCGGCGCCGCCGCTCTGGCGGAGATTGTCCACGGACAGCCCTGAGTCGTAACAGGGGAATGTCCGCAACCCTGGCCCCCGGTGCCGACATGCCGCACACTCCGATGCGTCCCATCCTGTTGCTGGAGGTTTCCCGGTATGAAGACCTGTCTGTCGGTAGCCCTGAGCCTGTCCCTGGCCGCGGCCCTCATCCTGCCCGGCGTGGCCGATGCCAAGCGCGTGGGCGGAGGCAAGAACGCCGGCATGCAACGCAGCGCGCCCACCCAGCAGGCGCCGAACAGCCCGCCCGCGCAGCAGGCCTCGCCCCAGGCCGCCCCGCAGCAGACGGCGCCGCAGCCTGCGGCAGCGCCCGCCGCCGCCGGTGCCACGGCAGCCGCTGCGGCAGCCGCCCCAGCCAAGCGCTCCTGGCTCGGCCCCATCGCCGGCCTGGCCGCCGGCCTCGGCCTGGCGGCCCTGATGAGCCATCTGGGCATGGGTGAGGCCTTCGCCAACTTCCTCATGGTGGCCCTGCTCGTCGTGGCTGCGATCGTCGTGGTGCGGCTGCTGATGCGCCGCTTCGGCGGCGGTGCGCCGGCACGCGCGGAGCCTTCGCTGGCCACGGCCTCGGCCGGGTCTGCACCCGCCTGGGGCACCCAGCCGGCGCCTGCCGCTGCCGCGGAGCCCGCGATGGCCCGCTCGACGCTCGAGGCTGCGCCTGCTGCGACCGGCGCGGAGGTGTCGGTCACCGGCCAGCCGCTTCGGCCGCTGGGGGTGGCGGCCACCTCGGGAGAAGCGCCTGCGGCCACGGTCGCCCCGACCACGCCCGCGGCCTCCGGCCCGGTGCTGCCCGAGGGCTTCGACACGCCGGCCTTCGAGCGCGTGGCCAAGATGATCTTCATCCGGCTGCAGGCCGCCAACGACAAGGCCGATCTGGACGACCTGCGCCAGTTCACCACGCCCGAGCTCTTCGCTTCGCTGCGCCTGGACCTGCAGGAGCGCGGCTCCGCCACCCAGACCACCGATGTCGAGCAGGTGGAGGCGCGCATCGTCGACTTCGCCACCGAGGAAGGCCGCCAGATCGCCAGCGTGCGCTTCCACGGCCGCATCCGCGAAGAGGCCGGCGCGCCGGCCGAGGCCTTCGACGAGATCTGGCATCTGGTCAAGCCGGAGAGCGGCGGCTCCTGGGCCATTGCCGGGATCCAGCAGGCGCACTGACCCACGCTGACGCGCGCATCGCGCGCAGCTTGAACAGCGGGCCCACCGGGCCGCTGGCGTGCACACGGGGCGGGTACGATCACCACGCGTGATCCCCGCCCCTCTTCGTTCCTGCCCCGACTTCCTGCGCCTGTGGTGGTCCCGCCTGGCCAGCGTGAGCGCGGGCCAGATGCTGATGGTGGCCATCGGCTGGGAGGTCTACGACCTCACCGGCTCGGCCTGGGACCTGGGCCTGGTGGGCCTGCTGCAGTTCGGCCCGTCGCTGGCGCTGATGCTCGTGGCCGGCCACGCGGTGGACCGCCTGCGCCGCGCCACGATCGTCGCCTGGTGCCTGACGGCACAGGGTGCGGTGGCCGCCGTGCTGTGGCTCAGCCCCTTCGAGGGGCTGTCGCAGCGCGCGCTGCTGCTGGGGGTGTCGGTGGTGCTGGGCGCCGTCAAGGCCTTCCAGATGCCGGCGCAGCAGGCGCTGGTGCCGCTGCTCGTGCCGGCGGAACTGCTCGGGCGCGCGCTGGCCTTCAGCTCCGCGGGCCTGCAGGCCGCGATCATCGCCGGCCCGGCCCTGGGCGGCTTCCTGTACGCCGCAGGGGCCGATGCCGTGCACGCCGCCTGCATGGCGCTCTTCGCGGTGGCCGCCCTGCTCGTCACCACGGTGCGGCACCCGCCGCCGCCGCGTGCCGAGCCCGCGAGCCTGCAGACCCTGCTGGCGGGGGTGCACCACGTGCGCGGCAACCCGGTGGTGCTGGGCGCGGTTTCGCTGGACCTCTTTGCCGTGCTGCTCGGCGGGGCCACCGCGCTGCTGCCGATCTTCGCCCGCGACATCCTGCACGTGGGCCCCATCGGCATGGGCTGGCTGCGGGCCGCGCCGGCCATCGGGGCGCTGGTGATGTCCCTGGCGCTTTCGCGCTGGCCGATCGAGCGCGGCGCCGGCTCCAAGCTCTTCGGCGCCATCGTGGTGTACGGGCTGGCCACGCTCGTCTTCGGGATCTCGACTTCCTTTGCGCTGTCGATGGTGGCGCTGGCGGTCACGGGCGCGGCCGACATGGTCAGCGTGGTGGTGCGCCAGACCCTGGTGCAGCTGGAGACCCCCGACGCGATGCGCGGGCGCGTGAGCGCCGTGAACTCGGTGTTCATCGGCGCGTCGAACCAGCTCGGCGAGTTCGAGTCCGGGGCCACGGCCGCGCTGCTCGGCCCGGTGGGCTCGGTGGTGCTCGGCGGCGCGGGCTCCATCGTGGTGGCGGCGCTGTGGTGGCGCGCCTTCCCCGCCCTGGCCCGACGGGACCGGCTGACCAGCTGACCGGCTGATCCGTCAGGAAGACCCCGATTCAAGCTGTCACGAACGGGGCGCACACTGCGCCGCGTCTTGCTTTCACACGGTCTCAGAAAGGTCTGGCATGGATTTCTCCGCCGTTCAGCAGTTCCTCGGCAACCAGGTGCTCGAGCTGGCCATCAAGGTGGCGGCCTCGATCGCGTTCTGGATCATCGGCCGCTGGCTCATCGGCCACGTGGTCACCCTGGTGCAGGCCTCGATGGGCCGCAGCCATGTCGACCCCACGCTCACCAAGTACATCGGCAACATCCTGGCCGTCGCGCTGAACATCGCGCTGGTCCTGGGCATCCTGGGCTACTTCGGCATCCAGACCACCTCCTTCGCCGCCTTGCTGGCCGGCGCGGGCGTGGCCATCGGCGCGGCCTGGAGCGGCATGCTCGGCAACTTCGCGGCCGGCGCCTTCATGCTCGTGCTGCGGCCCTTCAAGGTCGGGGACTTCGTCTCCGTGGGCGGCACCGTGGGCACCGTCCGCGAGCTCGGGCTCTTCGCCACCACCATCGTGACGCCGGACAACGTGCTCACCGTGGTGGGCAACGGCAAGGTCTTCGGCGACACGATGCAGAACTTCTCCGCCCTGCCCGTGCGCCGCGTCGACCGCACGGCACAGCTGGCCGGCAGCGTGGACCCGCTGGACGCGATCGAGCGCCTGCGCGCCGCGGTCAGCCGCATCCCCAACGTGGCCGCGAGCCCGGCGCCCGACGTGGCCCTGCTGGACATGAACCTCAACGGCTGCGTCATCGCGGTGCGCCCCTACACCCACAACGACCACTACTGGCAGGTGTACTTCGACACCAACGAAGCCATCGTGCGCGTGGCACGCGAAGCCGGCTGGCCCGCGCCCACGCCCACCCAGATCACCCACGTGATCCAGGGCTGAGTCAGCCCGGCGCGTCTGCGCCCGCGGGCCGGGAGGTCCGCGGCGCGGTGCGCACGCTCAGCACCATCGTCACCGCCAGGATGGCCACGACCGCGCCGAGCGAGACGACCACCGGGATCTTGAAGACGTCGATGAGCATCATCTTCGTGCCGATGAATACGAGGATCACCGCCAGGCCGTAGCTCAGCAGGTGGAACTTCTCGGCCACGGCCGCGAGCAGGAAGTACATCGCACGCAGGCCGAGGATGGCGAAGATGTTGGACGTCAGCACGATGAAGGGATCCATCGTGATGGCGAAGATCGCCGGGATCGAATCCACCGCGAAAATCACGTCCGTCAGGCCCACGAGCGCGATCACGAGCAGCAGCGGCGTGGCGATGCGCTTGCCGTTCTCCACCGTGAAGAAGCGCTCGCCGTCGAAGCCCTTGCTCACCGGCAGCACGCGGCGCAGGAGCTTCAGCGCGGGGTTGCTGTCCAGGTCAGGCTCCTTGCCGGCGGCCCACCACATCTTGATGCCGGTGAGGATCAGGAACGCGCCGAACACGTACAGCACCCAGTGGAAGTGCGCGATCAGCCACGAGCCCACGAGGATCATCACCGTGCGCAGCACGATGGCGCCAATGATGCCGATCATCAGCACGCGCTTCTGGTAGGCCGGCGGCACCGCGAAGTACGTGAAGATCATCAGGAACACGAAGATGTTGTCCACCGCCAGGCTCTTCTCGATGAGGTAGCCGGTGAGGAACTCCATGGCCTTGGTGTTGGCCATCTCCATGCCGTGGTCCTGCTTGACGGCCCACCAGAACAGGCCGTTGAAGACGAAGCTCAGGGCCACCCAGATGAGCGACCAGTTCAGCGCCTCCTTCACCGACACGGTGTGGGCGCCTTGCTTGCGCAGGACGACGAAGTCGACGAACAGGGCGACGAGCACGGAAATGACGAACACGGCCCACAGCCAGGCCGGCGCGATGGTGTCCATGGACACTCCTCCAGGAAGGTTGAAGATCGCGCCGAAAGGTCTTGCGGGCTGGGGAGCCTGCGGTCCCGGGAGGCCGGCGGGCGCCGGCTTCCGTATTGACGGGGGGCCGCGGCAGCCGGGCGGCTGCGTGCTACTCCCCTCTCGACGATCCGTATTCTGCAGGCGGCGGCAAAGTCCCCGCATTGAGTAGGTGCAAGAAGTCAGCCCATGGCCCGGGCCACGGCAGCGGCCAGCCTTCGCTATCCTGAGCTGCGATGGACCGCCCTTTCCTGCTGCACACCGATGCGCATTGCGTCATCGTGGACAAGCCCGCCGGGCTGCCTGCGGTGCCGGGGCGGCCGCTGGCCCTGCACGACTGCGCCCACAGCCGCGCGTGCGCCGTGCACGCCGATGCCCGGGTCGTGCACCGCCTGGACATGGCCACCTCCGGGCTGCTGCTGTTCGCGCGCGGGCAGGATGCACAGCGCGCGCTGTCGCGCGCCTTCGAGCAGCGCCAGGTGCGCAAGCGATACGTGGCACTGGTGGACGGGCAGCTGAACTCACCCGACGGCGAGATCCGGCTGCCCATCGGCGCGCACTGGCCGGACCGCCCTCGCCGACGCGTCGACCCCGAGGCGGGCCAGGCGGCACTGACACGCTACCGCGTGCTGGCCGCCGAGGGCGGGCGCAGCCTGGTCGAGCTCGAGCCCGTGACCGGCCGCACCCACCAGCTGCGCGTGCACCTGCAGGCTATCGGCCACCCTATCCTCGGCGATGCGCTGTACGCGCCGCCGCCCGTGCAGGCGGCCGCGCCGCGGCTGATGCTGCACGCCAGCGTGCTGGCCTTCCCGCACCCGGGCACGGGGGAGATCGTCGAGATCCGCAGCGCGCCCGGCTTCGACCTGCCATGATGCTCCGGTCATGTCCTCCCGCACCCTGCTGATCCGCGACGCCGACCTCGTCGCCACGATGGACGACGAGCGGCGCGAGGTCGTCCGCGCCAGCGTGCTCGTGCGCGGCTGCGCGATCGAGGCCATCGGGCCGGCGGCAGCGATGCCGCGCGAGGCCGACGAGGTGATCGACGCCCGCGGCCACGTGGTCGTGCCGGGCCTCGTCAACACCCACCACCACATGTACCAGAGCCTGACGCGGGCCATCCCCGCCGCGCAGGACGCCGAGCTCTTCGGCTGGCTGCGCACGCTCTACCCGATCTGGGCCGGCCTCACGCCGGAGATGGTGAGCGTGTCCACCCAGGTGGCCATGGCCGAGTTGCTGCTGTCGGGCTGCACCACCAGCAGCGACCATCTCTACCTGTACCCCAACGGTGTGCGGCTGGATGACTCGATCGAGGCGGCCGCGGCCATCGGCATGCGCTTCCACGCCGCGCGCGGCAGCATGAGCGTGGGCGAGTCGGCCGGCGGCCTGCCGCCCGAC
>JBMOGN010000074.1:0-14216 GCA_049318345.1 Rubrivivax sp.
GGTGCCGGGCCGGCGCTGAACGACACCGTCGCCGGCCAGGTGCAGATCATCTTCGACAACCTGCCCTCGGCGCTGCCCTTCATCAAGGACGGCCGCCTCATCCCGATCGTCGTGGCCGCGCCCCAGCGCCTGTCGGTGCTCCCCCCGGGCGTGCCCACTTTCAAGGAGGTGGGCCTGGAGCCCGTGAACCGCATGGCCTACTACGGCATCTACGGCCCCCGCGGCCTGCCGCGCGAGGTGGTGGAGAAGATCAACGCGGCCGTGCGCCAGACCGTGGCCATGCCCGACGTGAAGAAGCGCATCGAGGACACCGGCTCGATCATCATCGCCAACTCGCCCGACGAGTTCGCGGCGCAGATCCGCGCCGAGTTCGACGTCTACAAGAAGGTCGTGGCCGAGCAGAAGCTCACGCTGGACTGATCCTCCGCCCCGGTGGAGTCGTCCGCGCTGCACGCGGCCGATGCCGCGCTCATCGACCGCTTCGTCGATGCGTTGTGGATCGAGGACGGGCTGGGCGCGCTCACGCTGGCCGCCTACCGGCGCGACCTGACGTTGTACGCGCGTTGGCTGCGCGCGCACGCCGGGCAGGCGCTGGCGGCCAGCCGCGAGCAGGACCTGCTGGCCTACATCGCGGCGCGCCACGCGCAGTCGCGCGCCACCACCGCCAACCGGCGCCTGACCGTCTTCCGCCGCTTCTTCCGCTGGGCGCTGCGCGAGCATCTGGCCAACGCCGACCCGACGCTGCGGCTGCTGGCCGCCCGCCAGCCGGTGCGGGTGCCCAAGTCGCTCAGCGAGGCGCAGGTGGAGGCGCTGCTGGCGGCCCCGGACGTGCAGACACCGCTGGGCCTGCGCGACCGGGCGATGCTCGAGCTGCTGTACGCGAGCGGGCTGCGCGTGAGCGAGCTCGTGGGGCTCAAGACCGTGCACCTGGGGCTGGACGAAGGGGCGCTGCGCGTCATGGGCAAGGGCTCGCGCGAGCGCCTCGTGCCCTTCGGGGCCGAGGCCCATGCCTGGCTGCGGCGGTACCTGGCGCAGGCCCGCGGCGAGATCCTGGGCGGGCAGGCCAGCGACGCGCTCTTCGTCACGGCGCGTGGCGGCCCCATGACGCGGCAGATGTTCTGGAGCCTGGTCAAGCGCCACGCCCGCGGCGCCGGCATCGAGGTGCCGCTGTCGCCCCACACGCTGCGCCACGCCTTTGCCACGCACCTGCTGAACCACGGCGCCGACCTGCGCGCCGTGCAGATGCTGCTCGGCCACGCCGACATCTCCACCACCACCATTTACACCCACGTGGCGCGCGAGCGCCTGCGCCAGCTGCACGCGCGCCATCACCCGCGCGGCTGAGGGACAATCCTCCCTGAAGCCTCCGAATCTCCCGGAGGCGCCTGGAGCCGCCTCGCTGCCCGACATGACCGAAGCCACGCTGACCTCGAGCGAAAGCAACCTGATCTGGATCGACCTGGAAATGACCGGGCTCGACCCGGACAGCGATCGCATCATCGAGATCGCGGTGGTCGTCACCGACCCGCAGCTGACGGTGCGCGTGCAGGGGCCGGCCCTGGCCGTGCACCAGAGCGACGAGGTGCTCGATCGCATGGACGCCTGGAACAAGGGCACCCATGGCCGCAGCGGCCTCATCGAGCGGGTGCGGGCCTCCAGCCTGGACGAGGCGGCGGCGCAGGAGCAGGTGCTGGCCTTCCTGCAGCCCTTCGTGCCCAAGGGCAAGAGCCCCATGTGCGGCAACACCATCTGCCAGGACCGGCGCTTCCTCGTGCGCGGCATGCCCCGGCTGGAGGCCTACTTCCACTACCGCAACCTGGACGTGAGCACCCTGAAGGAGCTCGCGCGCCGCTGGGCGCCCCAGGTGGTCGACGGCTTCAAGAAGGCGCAGAAGCACACGGCCTCGGCCGACATCAACGAATCCATCGACGAGCTGCTGCACTACCGCCAGCACTTCCTGCGGGCCTGAGCCCCCACCCCGGGCTGCTATACTGCTGGGTTGGCGGCGTCCTCAGGGCGCCGCTTTTCGTTCATCCCCTCTGACCTTCGTCGTCCCGGCACCTGCGGGATCTGCGTGTTCCACGGTTGGCGGCGATGCCGTCGCCCGTGTACCGGCGCGATTCACCCTGTTCCCGAAAGACGACGATGAGTTTCGATTCCCTGGGCCTGCACGCGGCCCTTTCCCGAGCGCTGGCCGACGCCGGCTACACCCAGGCCACCGAGGTTCAGCTCCAGGCCGTGCCGCCTGCGCTGGCCGGCCGCGACCTGATGGTCAGCAGCCCCACGGGCAGCGGCAAGACAGCGAGCTTCGCGCTGCCGGCGCTGGCCCGCGTGCTCGCGGCGCGCGAGTCGGGCATGCGCCGCGACCGCGGCCTGGTGCACGGCCCGCGCGTGCTCGTGCTCACGCCCACCCGCGAGCTCGCGCTGCAGGTGGCCCGGGCCATGGCCGACTACGGCCGCCACATCCAGGGCCTGCGCGTGGCCACCGTGGTGGGCGGCGTGCCTTACGGTGCCCAGCTCAAGGCCCTGCGCGGCCCGCTGGACGTGCTCATTGCCACGCCGGGGCGCCTGATGGACCACATGGCCAGCGGCAAGGCGGTGCTCGCGAACATCGAGATGCTGGTGCTCGACGAGGCCGACCGCATGCTCGACATGGGCTTCATCGATGACATCCACCACATCGTCTCGGCCACGCCCGCTGCGCGCCAGACCGTGATGTACAGCGCCACCTTCGGCGGGCATGTCGGGCGCCTGGCGCAGGAGCTGCTGCGCGAGCCGCTGCGCGTGGACGTGGCCTCCCACACCGAGGCCCACGCCGACATCGAGCAGCGCCTGCACTGGGCCGACGACCTCGCGCACAAGAACGCGCTGCTGGATCACATCCTTACCGAGCGCAGCGTCGACCAGGCGGTGGTCTTCACGAGCACCCAGCGCGACGCCGACTGGCTCGCCGACCGGCTGGCCGATATGGGCCACGCCGTGGCCTCGCTTCACGGGGGCATGCCGCAGGGCCGCCGCAACCGCGTGCTGCAGGGCCTGCGCACGCGCCAGCTGCGCGTGCTGGTGGCCACCGACGTGGCCGCGCGCGGCATCGACGTGCCCACCATCAGCCACGTCATCAACTACGGCATGCCGCTGAAGGCCGAGGACTACGTGCACCGCATCGGGCGCACCGGCCGGGCCGGCCGCTCGGGCCTGGCCGTGACGCTGGCCGAGCGCCGGGACGCGGGCATGGTGCAGCGCATCCAGCGCTTCACCACCCAGCGCATTCCGCCGGCGGTCATCACCGGGCTCGAGCCCCAGCGGGCCGAGCCCCGGCCGGCGCCGCGGTCCGCCCCGGCCGACCGCGCTAGACGCCCAGCAGCTCGACCTCGAACTTCAGCGTGGCGTTAGGCGGGATCACCCCGCCGGCGCCGCGCGCGCCGTAGCCCAGTTGCGGCGGGATGATCAGCACGCGGGTACCCCCCACCTGCATGCCCTGCACGCCCTCGTCCCAGCCCCCGATCACCTCGCCGCCACCCAGGCGGAAGGAGAAGGGCTGCCCGCGGTCCTTGCTGGAGTCGAACTTGCGGCCCTGCTGGCCGTCCTGCCAGAGCCAGCCGGTGTAGTGCACGCTGACGCGCTGGCCGGCGGCGGCCGTCGCGCCCGTGCCGGGCACGGTGTCGTCGATCTGCAGGCCGGAAGGGGTGGTGATCATGGGCGCTCGCTCCTGAAAGGTGAACCGCCGATCATGCCAGCAGTGGCGGCCCAGGCCTGCACGGCCGCCTGCAGCCACTCGCCCGTCGTGGCGGCGTGCGAGGGCAGGCCCTGCAGCCCGAGCCGCTCGCCGGCCTGCTTCAAGGCCTCCACGGGGTGCGAGGTGTCGACTGCCTTTGCGCCGTTCTGCTTGGAGAGCTTGCGGCCGTCGGCCGCGCGCACCAGTGGCGTGTGGAGGTAGCGCAGCGCGGGCAGCCCGAGCGCGCGCTGCAGCAGGATCTGCCGCGCGGTGTTGTCGGCGAGGTCCTCGCCACGCACCACGTCGGTCACGCCCTGCGCGGCGTCGTCCACCACCACGGCGAGCTGGTAGGCCCACAGCCCGTCGGCCCGCCTGAGCACGAAGTCGCCCACCCCGCGTTCCACGTCCTGGCTCTGCGGGCCGAGCCGGCGGTCGTGCCAGTGCACCAGACGCCCGGCGCCGGCGGGCGGGTCGGTGCGCAGGCGCATGGCGCGAGCAGGCCGCCCCCCGAGCCCCTCGCGGCAGGTGCCGGGGTACACGCGCTCGCCGTCGCGCTCGCCGTCGCGTTCGTGCGCGTACCCGCCCGCGGCCAGCGCCTCGTCGATCTCCCGTCGCGAACAGGCGCACGGATACGCGCGGCTGCCGGCCACCAGACGCTGCAGCGCCGCCTCGTACAGGGCACCGCGCAGCGACTGCAGCACGGGCGGCTCGTCGGCCTGCAGCCCGAGCTCGGCGAGTTGTCGCAGGATGGTCTCGCGCGCCTGCGCGCTGCAGCGCAGCGTGTCCACGTCCTCGATGCGCACGAGCCAGCGGCCGCCGTGCGCCCGCGCGTCCAGCCAGCTCGCCAGCGCGGCCACCACCGAGCCTGCATGCAGCGGACCGGTGGGCGAGGGGGCGAAGCGGCCAGTGCAGGGACCTGTGCGCGGCATGTCGGCCACCTGAGGCAAGTTGCAGAGCGCGCGGGCAGGCCCCGGGCGTCAGCCTGCGTGCACCGCGTTGCGGCCCGCTGACTTCGCGCGGTAGAGCGCCTCGTCGGCGCGCGCCATGGCCAGCTCGATCGACTCTTGCGTGCCCAGCAGCGTGAAGCCGACGCTGGCCGTCACCGTCCGGGGGCCGGGCAGGACCCGGCTCCAGTCGTGCAGCGCAAGGGTCTGGCGCAGCCGCTCGCTGATCTGGAGCGCCACGCCGGGGTCCGGTACCGGCACCAGGGCGAGGAATTCCTCGCCCCCGAAGCGCACCAGCAGCGCGCCCGGGCGCAGCTGCGCGCGCATCGCCTCGGCCGCCTCGCGCAACACGGCGTCGCCCGTGGCGTGCCCATGCTGGTCGTTGATATCCTTGAAGTGGTCCAGGTCGATCATGACCACCGCCAGGCCCGTGATGTCGGCGCGCAACCGCTCGATGAGCGGCCGCGAAGCCTCGGCCAGCGCGTGGCGGCTGAGGGTGCCCGTGAGGTGGTCGGTCATCGCGCGCTGGCGCAGCTCGGCCTGAAGCCGCGCGTTGACGACGTTCAGCAGCATCATCGTGAACACCGGCATGAGCACGCCGTAGAGCAGGGCGAGCGTGTTCTGGATCTGCGGCGGGGCGTGCAGCAGATGCACCTCCATCGGGCCGTCCCACGCCAGGGTGTAGCCCAGCCGCCACCAGCAGCTGGCGGCGAAGATGACCATCAGCGCGCCCAGGATGCGCTCGTTGACGTCGCGCGGCCGCAGCAGCAGCCGCCGTCCCAGCCACAGCGTCAGCAGGGAGGCCGCCCACATTCCCCAGGTTCCCGCGAGCCCGAGCGCGCGCGTGCCGGCGGGCATGATGGCCAGGTTCACCACCACGATGCCGGTCTGCGTCGCCCACAGCACCGTCTCGCGCGGGCGCTCGCCTGACAGCCACGCCAACGACCAGCACACGCCGACCACGGCCGCCACCGCCGAGGCGCTGAACATGGCCTGCGACCACAGGGGCAGGTCGCGCCCGAGCAACAGCGGGTGCGCCAGCCCGATGCCCAGGATCGCGAAGGCGAAGCGGGCGTGGCGCAGCGCCTGGCGGCCACCGTTGTCCCCGGCCTGGGCGGGCCACATCATCAGCGCACTGACGAACGCGCCCGCTCCGGCGATCGCGTAGGCGCTGAGGACATCGAGTTGAAGCATGGCGCGCGTGATCGCGGAGTATTCGTGCCTTCAGCGCGCGCCGGCAGGGGCGTGGCGCTCCAGGAGCGCGCGGCGCGTCTGCGGGCTCTCCAGCCGGCCCAGCCACCACTGCAGCGCCCGCCCGAGCCCGATGGCGCCGCGCTCGGCCCGCCAGGCGTAAAAGAGCCGCGCCGTCACCGCGGGCGCGGCGGTCGCCGGCGCGACGAGTGCGCCGCTGTCCAGCCACGGGCGCGCCAGCGGCTCGGGCACATGGCCGCAGCCCAGTCCGCGCAGCAGCGCCTCGAGCTTGGCCTGCATCGTCGGCACCGTCAGCACGTCCTGGCCCGGCAGCAGGTTCACGGTCAGCGGGTCCAGGCGCTGCGCCGTGTCGGCCACCGCCACCGCGCGGTGGTGGACCAGCTGGTCGTGGTCCAGCGGCCCGCCGGCCTGGGCCAGCGGGTGATGCGGCGCCACGCAGAACACGAATGCGAGCTCGCCCAGCGGCTCCACCTCGATGCCCCCCGGGTTGGAGAAGGTGCCGGCCACCCCGATGGCCAGGTCCACCTGCCCGGACACCAGGGCTTCCCAGGTGCCGGCGAGCACGTCACTGCGGATGCGCAGCCGGGTGGCCGGGCCCTGGCCCTCGGTGTTCGTGGCCATGCCGCAGAAGGCCTCCACGAGGTCCAGCACGGTGCTGCGCGACAGTACATCGTCCACGGAGACCGACAGCGTCGTCTCCCAGCCGCTGGCCACGCGCTGCACCCGGTTGGCCACCGCCTCCAGTTCCTGCAGCAGCCGCCGGCCCTCGTGCAGCAGCTCGCGTCCGGCGGCCGTCAGCTGCGCCTGGCGCGAGCTGCGGTCGAAGAGCAGCGCATCCAGCGCCTCCTCCAGGTGGCGCACGCTGTAGGTCAGTGCCGAAGGCACCTTGCCGAGCTCGCGCGCGGCCGCCGCGAAGCTGCCCGTGCGGGCGATCGCGTCCACCATCGCGAGTGCCTCGGGCGTGAGCACGTTGCGCCGGGGGCTGGCAGGTGCCGAAGGGTTCATCACGCCATTGTCATCAATTCCCTTGAACGGGCCGTTCAGCCGGGTGCGCAGCACGCCCGCGCCTGAACGGTGATGATCTTGACTCCGCCCCCAGGCTCTCGAGGATGTCCCCATGCTGACCCTGCGCCGTGCCGAAGATCGCGGCCACGCCGACCACGGCTGGCTCCGCAGCTTCCACAGTTTCTCTTTTGCCGGCTACCACGACCCCCGCCACATGGGCGTGGGCAACCTGCGCGTGCTCAACGACGACCGCATCGCCCCGGGCAGCGGCTTCGGCACCCACGGCCACCGCGACATGGAGATCATCAGCGTGGTGCTCGAGGGCGAGCTCGCGCACCGCGACAGCCTGGGCAACGGTGACCCCACCCGACCTGCCTCCGCCGCCGATGGCGTGATTCGCCCCGGCGACGTGCAGCGCATGAGCGCGGGCACCGGTGTGCTGCACAGTGAGTTCAACCACGCGGCCGACCGCGTGACGCACTTCCTGCAGATCTGGATCCTGCCCGACCGCCCGGGCGGCGCGCCTGGATACGAGCAGCGGCACTTTCCGCCGGCGCAGCGTCGCGGGCGCCTGGCGCTGCTGGTGTCTCCCACCGGCGAGGCGGGGTCGCTGTCGATGGGCGCGGACGCGCGGCTGCACGGCGGGCTCTTCGACGCCGGGGAGTCGACCGAGCTGCCCCTGGCCGCCGGGCGCCTGGGCTACGTGCACGTGGCGCGCGGGCGCGTACGCGTGAACGGAGAACTGCTGGCCGCGGGCGATGCGCTCACCCTCGAGCACGAGCCCGCGGTGCGCATCGACGAAGGCGAGGGCGCCGAGGTCCTGGTCTTCGACCTGCGGCCGCGCTGAGCGGGCCGCCCCGTCGCGCGGCTCAGCCCGCGCTCAGCCCGAGTTCAGGCCGCGCGCAGGGCGCCGATGAAGCGTTCGCAGGCGGCCAGCTGCGCCAGGCTCACGTACTCGTCGGCCTGGTGGGCCTGGTTGATGGAGCCCGGGCCGCAGATCACGGTGGGGATGCCCGCGCGCTGGAACAGGCCGGCCTCGGTGCCGAAGGCCACGAGCGTGGTGCGGTCGGTGCCCACCAGGCGCCGCGCCAGCGCCACGGCCGGGTCGCCCTCGGGAGCGAGGAAGGCCGGCATCTCGGCGGTGAGCTCGAAGCTGAAGCCGCTGCTCGGGTCCACCGCCTTCATGGCCGGCTCCAGCGACGCCGCGCGTGCCTGCACCTCTCGCTGCAGCACGGAGGCGTCGTCGCCGGGCAGGTTGCGGAACTCGTAGTGGATGCGGCAGTCCTCGGGCACCACGTTGTCGGCAATGCCGGCATGCATCTGGCACACGGCCGCGGTGGTGTAGGGCACGTCGAAGCCCTCGATGCGGGTGCCGTGATCGCGCAGGCGGTCGGCGATGTCGGAGACTGTGGCCACCACGCGCGCGCCGGCCTCCAGCGCGTTCACCGCCATCGGCGTGAGCGAGGAGTGCGCTGCCTTCCCGCGCACGCAGCAGCGCCAGCGGTACACGCCCTTGTGGGCCACCGCGGGGATCATGTCGGTGGGTTCGCCGACGATGCACAGGCGCGGGGTCAGCCCCGCTTCCTGCAGGTCGGCGATGAGCGCCCGCGCGCCGAAACCGCCCACCTCCTCGTCGTAGCTCAGGGCGTAGTGCACGGCAAACGGCAGGTCGGCCTCCTGCAGCGCGCGCGCCTGGGCCACCGCCACGCCGATGAAGCCCTTCATGTCGGCGCTGCCGCGCGCGTAGAGCCGGCCGTCCTGCACCACTCCCGACAGCGGGTCCACCGTCCAGGCCTGCCCGTCCCAGGGCACGGTGTCGGTGTGGCCCGACAGGATCACGCCGTTTGGTCGGCCCTCGCCGATGGTGGCGAAGAGGTTGGCCTTGCGGCGGTCGTCGTCCCAGGTCAGGCGCAGCCCGATGCCCAGGCTGCGCAGGTGGTCGGCGATGAGCTCGATCAGCGGCAGGTTGGAGTCGCTGCTGACGGTGCGCAGGCGCACCAGGCGCTGCGCCCAGTCGAGCGCTTCGGTGGACAGGGTCGTGGGCAGGGCGGCATTCATGCGGGCTAGGATAGCCGGATGAGCGTCGATCTGCCCGTGGGCCCCTCCGAAATCCGCGCGGCACAGCGCCGCATTGCCGCCGATGTGCGGCGCACGCCGCTTTGGCGGCTGCCTGCGGCCGCCTTCGGCGTGCCCGGCGCCGAGGTCTGGCTCAAGCTCGAGCAGCTGCAGCTCGGCGGCAGCTTCAAGGCGCGCGGGATGTTCAACCGCATGCGCGCGCAGTCGCTGCCGGCAGCTGGCGTGGTGGTGGCCTCCGGCGGCAACGCCGCCATCGCCGTGGCCTGTGCCGCGCGCGCGCTGCACGCGCCCTGCGAGGTCTTCGTGCCCGAGGTGTCGAGCCCGGCCAAGCGCGCCGTCCTGGCCGCCCTGGGCGCGCGGGTGAACGTGGCCGGCGCGGCCTACCCCGAGGCCCTAGAGGCCTGCCTGGCCCGCCAGGCTCAGTCTGGCGCGCTGCTCATGCATGCCTACGACCAGCCCGAGGTGGTGGCCGGGGCCGGCACCCTCGGCCTGGAGATCGAGGCCGAGGCCGGCGTGCCCGACCGCGTGCTCGTGAGCGTGGGTGGCGGCGGGCTCATCGGCGGCGTGGCCGCCTGGTTCGAGGGCCGCTCCTCGGTGGAGGCGCTCGAGCCCGAGCGCGCGCCCACGCTGCACGCCGCGCGGCAGGCGGGCGAGCCGGTGGACGTACCGGTCTCCGGGCTCGCGGCCGATTCGCTGGGTGCCCGGCGCGTGGGGTCCATCGCCTGGGAGGTGAGCCGCCGGCACGTGGCCGCGGCGCATCTGCTGTCCGACGAGGCCATCCGCCGTGCGCAGCTGCGCCTGTGGCGCGAGTGGCGCCTGGCGGTGGAGCCTGCCGCCGCGCTCGGGCCGGCCGCGCTGTGGGAGGGGATCGTGCAGCCCGCCCCGGGCGAGCGCGTGGCGCTCATCCTGTGCGGGGCCAATGTCGACCCCGCAGCGCTGACGCGCGATTAGGGCAGCACGGTCGAGATCTCGATGCGCAGGTCGCGCGTGCCCACGGGCACCGGCCCGCTCAGGCCCTCGAGATCGCCCGGCTGCGCCAGGGCCTGCCCGGAGCGGCTCACGCGCGCGCCGACCACCACCGTCTGCCCGGCGACCAGACCCGCGCCGGCAGCCATGGCGTGGCGCTCGTCGAGGGTGAAGCGCAGCGGCAGCTCGCGCACCTGGTGGCGGACGATCGCCAGCGGCATGCGGCTGCCCTGCGCGGCGCGCACGAACACGAAGACTGTGTCATCGGGGCGGGCGCGCTCCTTCAGCGAGGCCGCCAGGCTCACGCTCCCCGACACCGAGGCGGCCGCCGCCGCGCCGCCAGCGGGCGGCGGCGACGACGCTGCGGCACCAGGCGCCGCCATAGCCGGCGCACGCGCGCCCGGGCCGGCCAGCCGCCGGGCCTCCTCGGCGCTGCTGCGCGCCTGCGCGGCAATGGGGCTGTCGGCCGGCTCCAGCGCCGCCACCCGGTCCCACATCCGCGCCGCGGCGGCGTAGTCCTGGCGCTCGTAGGCGGCGGTGCCGGCCAGGGCCAGTGCCTTCACATGGTCCGGGTTGATCTTCAGGGCGGCGAGCACGAGCCGCTCGGGCTCGCCCGCCACGCGGCGGCCCTGCACCAGCGCCGTCGCGTCGGCGAGGTCGGCCAGGATCGACGGATCTTCCGGCTGCAGCCGGCGGGCGCGCTCGAAGGCCGCCTGCGCCTTGGCGGGCTGCTCCAGCACCATGTACGAGCGGCCGAGCATCGTCCAGCCGGTGACATCGTCCGGCTGCGCCTCCATGCGCGCGGCCAGCTTCTCCACCATCTGCAGCACCTGCTCTTCGGTCACCTCGCCTTGCGGTGCGGCCGGCGCCGAGGCCACGACTGCGCCCGGGCTGCCCTTCAGGGCATAGCCCGCCCCGGCCACCGCCAGCACGAAAGCGGTGCAGGCGGCCAGCAGCATGCGCGAGGGCCGGGGTGGCCGGGCCGCCGGCTCCTCGAGCATCGCGTCGGCCAGCTGGCGCTCCAGCGGGACGCGTGCGGCCTCCCAGGCGGCCGCGTCGAGCTGGCCGGCCTGGTGCTGCGCGCGCAGCGCCCGCAGCTGCGCGCGCAAGGAGTCGATGTGGGGGTTCATGGCAATCCGAGAAAGGCCCGCACCGGCACGAAGGACCGCGCCGGGTCCTCCTCCTGCGGGACGTGGCCGAGTTCGTCCAGGACCACGAGCCGGCTGCCCGCGATGCGGGCCTGGAACTCGCGGCCCACCGAAGGGGGGATCAACCGGTCGCGCCCGCCCCACACGATGAGCGTGGGCTGGGTGAGGGTGGCGATGCGCTCGGCATGCTCGCCGCGCACGAACTGCTGCAGGCGCAGCCGCAGCGCGCGCCGGTTGCCCTCGCGCAGCGTGAGCTCGAAGTAGCGGTCGACCAGCTCCCCGGTGACGCGCTTCGGGTCCCCGTAGACATTGCCGACGCTGGCGGCCACGACCTCGCGCGCGAGCAGGTGGTCCAGCAGGCGGTTGAGCACCGGCACCTGGGCCATCAGGAACCCGATGGGCACCGACTCCGGTTCGAAGTAGGGGCCCGTGGCGTCCACGAGCAGCAGGCTGTGCACGCGTGCGGGCGCCAGCGCGGCCGTGCGCCACGCCACCTCCCCGCCCAGCGAATTGCCGCCGAGCACCGCCTGCGGGATCTTCAGTTGGTCCAGCAGGTCCACGACGAAGCGCGCGTAGGTGTCGCCGCGGTAGTCGTCCGGGGTGTAGCTTCCCGCGAAGGGGCCGGTCAGGCCGAATCCGGGCAGGTCGAAGGTGATGACACGCCGGTGCGGCTGCAACTGCCGCACCCAGCCCTCCCAGGTGTGCAGGCTCGCGCCCGTGCCGTGGATCAGCACGATGGGCATCGGGTCCTGGCGCGGGCCCACATCGCGGATGTGCACCATCTGCCCGCGAACCTCGATGAAGTCGCTGGGCGCCGGTGCCCAGCGCGCCACCAGCGTCTCGGGTGCGCGGTCCGGGGCGCGGGACAGCGCCAGCACGACCGCTGTGGCCAGCAGCAGCAGGCCCACGGCCTTCAGCAACAGGCTCGTCATCGGGCCGGGATTGTAGGCGGCCACATGCGGCCCGGCAGTCGTCAGGGCATCGCCCCGGCGCTCTCTAGAATGCTTCGCATGGCCTTCGTCCACCTGCGCACGCACTCCGAGTTCTCCATCGTCGACAGCACCCTGCGCATCGACGACGCCACCCACGCCGCGGCAGCCGACCGCCAGGTCGCCATGGCGATCACCGACCTGGCCAACACCTTCGGCGCGGTGAAGTTCTACCGCGCCTGCCGCGACCGCGGCATCAAGCCGATCATCGGTGCGGACCTGTGGATGCAGCCCGAGGGCGCGGACAAGGCGCCCACGCGGCTGCTCGTGCTGGTGCAGGACGCGCAGGGCTACCTCAACCTGTGCGAGCTGCTGGCCCGTGCGTGGACCGGCAACGTGCAGCGCGCGCAGGCCTGGGTGCGACGCTCCTGGTTCGACGAGCTCGGCAAGGGGCTCATCGCGCTGTCGGGCGCGGCCCAGGGGGCGGTGGGCATGGCGCTTTCGGCCGGAGACGCCGAGCGCGCCCGCGCGGCGGCCCGCGAACTGGCGGCGCAGTTCCCCGGGCGCTTCTACCTGGAGGTGCAGCGCGCCGGACAACCCGGGCAGGAGGCGCTGCTGCGCGCCACCGTGCAACTCGCCGCCGAACTGGGCCTGCCCGTGGTGGCCACCCACTCCGTGCAGTTTCTCTCGCCTGAAGACTTCGACGCGCACGAGGCGCGCGTGTGCATCGCCGACGGCGACACGCTGTCCAACCCGCGGCGCGTCAAGCGTTTCACGCGCGACCAGTACCTCAAGAGCCAGGCCGAGATGCTCTCGCTCTTCGAGGACCTGCCCTCGGCCGTAGCCAACACGGTGCAGATCGCGCGGCGCTGCAACCTGCAGCTCGTGCTGGGCAAGCCGAGGCTCCCCGACTTCCCCACGCCGGCGCAGGCCGACGGCACGCCCACGCCCATCGACACCTACTTTCGCGAGCTCTCGCTGCAGGGGCTGGAGGAGCGGCTGGAGCAGCTCTACCCGGAGCCGGCCGAGCGCGACGCGCAGCGCCCCACCTACCTCGAGCGGCTGGAGTTCGAGATCCGCACCATCGTCAAGATGGGCTTTCCGGGCTACTTCCTCATCGTGGGCGACTTCATCAACTGGGCGCGCCGCAACGGCTGCCCGGTGGGCCCGGGCCGGGGCTCGGGCGCGGGCTCGCTCGTGGCCTACTCGATGGGCATCACCGACCTTGACCCGCTGCGCTACAAGCTGCTGTTCGAGCGCTTCCTGAATCCGGATCGCATCTCGATGCCGGACTTCGACATCGACTTCTGCCAGGCCAACCGCGACCGCGTCATCGACTACGTCAAGGACAAGTACGGGCGCGAGGCGGTGAGCCAGATCGCCACCTTCGGCTCGCTGGCGGCCAAGGCGGCGCTGCGCGACGTGGGCCGCGTGCTGGGCATGGCCTACGGCCACGTCGACTCCGTGGCCAAGCTCATCCCGGCTCCGCCCGGCAAGACCGTGACGCTGGCGCCGGTGCCCGAGCATCCCGACAAGGGGCTGATCTATGCCCGCCAGGAGGCGCCCGAGCTCGGGCAGCGCGAGGCCGCCGAGGAGGAGGTGGCCGAGCTCCTGGCGCTGGCCACGCGCATGGAGGGCCTGGTGCGCAACGTGGGCATGCACGCCGGGGGCGTGCTCATCGCGCCGGGCCGCATCACCGACTTCTGCCCGCTGTACCAGCAGCCCGGCAGCGAGTCGGCCGTCAGCCAGTTCGACAAGGACGATGTCGAGGCCATCGGCCTGGTGAAGTTCGACTTCCTCGGCCTGGCCACGCTCACGATCCTGGAGCTCGCGCGTGACTTCATCCGCGCCCGCCGACCCGGACGCGAGGGCTTCCGCTTCGAGGATGTGCCGCTGGACGACCCGCGCGTCTACGACCTCTTCTCACAGGGCCTGACCGAGGCGGTGTTCCAGTTCGAATCGGCCGGCATGCAGCGCATGCTGCGAGAGGCGCGCCCGAGCCGCATCGAGGACCTCATCGCCCTGAACGCGATGTTCCGGCCCGGCCCGATGGAGAACATCCCGAGCTTCTGCGCACGCAAGCACGGGCGCGAGGAGATCGTCTACCCGCATCCGCTGCTCGAGCCCGTGCTGTCAGAGACCTACGGCATCTTCGTGTACCAGGAACAGGTGATGCAGGCCGCGCAGGTGCTGGGCGGCTACTCGCTGGGCGGCGCCGACC
>JBMOGN010000075.1:0-14149 GCA_049318345.1 Rubrivivax sp.
CGACCTGGCCGTTCTTGTGCACGCTCAGGAAGTGGTGCGGCCGCGAGGCCGACTGGATGGCGTCGGTGGCGATGCGGATGTTGCCGTCGGTGCCGTTCTTGAAGCCGATGGGGGCGGACAAGCCCGAGGCGAGCTCGCGGTGCACCTGGCTCTCGGTGGTGCGCGCGCCGATGGCGCCCCAGCTCACGAGGTCGGCGATGTACTGCGGGCTGATCGTGTCCAGGAACTCCCCGGCGGCGGGCACGCCCAGGCGGTTGATCTCCAGCAGCAGCTGCCTGGCGATGCGCAGCCCCTCGTGGATGCGGTAGCTCTCGTCCAGGTACGGATCGTTGATGAGGCCCTTCCAGCCCACGGTGGTACGGGGCTTCTCGAAGTACACCCGCATCACGACCTCCAGCGTGTCGGCGTGGCGCGCGCGCTCGGCCTTCAGGCGCTGCGCGTACTCCAGCGCCGCTGCCGGGTCGTGGATCGAGCACGGGCCGATGATGACGAGCAGCCGGTCGTCCTGCCCGTGCATGATGCGGCGCACGGCCAGGCGCGTGTCGCCGACTAGCTTCTCCACCGCCGTGCCCGCGATGGGGAAGAACCTGATGAGATGCTCCGGCGGCGGCAAGGGGGTCACCTCCTTGATGCGCTGGTCGTCGATCTGGCTGGTCTTCTCGCTGTGCGCATACCAGGGCTCGCTGCTGCCGGAGCCGCTGGGGCTGCTGGGGCTGGCGCTTCGGTGGGGCATTGAGGGTCTCCTTCGGGGGGGCTCAGGACGAAAAAAAACCGCCGGGGTCTCCGGCGGTTTTCTGGGTCGGGGCGCGTCGTTCGCTTATGCGCTTGCCTCTCCAGCCGCCGGGCGGCACGAGAACCAAAAGTACGCAAAGTAGAACGGGGTCGCAGACACGCCCATGGGCTCAATGTAGCACGCTTGGCTGGCCGCGCCCACCCGCACCCCCCCGGGGCTGCGGGTGGGCGCGCGCG
This sequence comes from Rubrivivax sp., assembly GCA_049318345.1. Lineage (GTDB taxonomy): Bacteria > Pseudomonadota > Gammaproteobacteria > Burkholderiales > Burkholderiaceae_C > Rubrivivax. The sequence continues at coordinate 970 of JBMOGN010000075.1, forward strand.
CGGCTATGCTCCGACGATGATGCCGGCCCTGCCCGATGAGCAACGATGAAGCCCGGAATCCCGCGCGACGCGCGCTGTGCCTGGCGGCGGCCGGAGGCTGGGTGAGCGGCCTGGGTGCGGCCGCGCGCGCGGCCGCTGCCGCCCTGGATGAGGCGGCGCTCGCACGTGTGGAGCAGGCCGTTGCCGCCGCGGTGGCCGCCGGGCGGCTGCCCGGAGCGGTCGTGCGCGTGCAGCGCGAGGGCAGCGTGTGGGAGCGCGCCATTGGGGTGCGGGCGCAGGAGCCCGAGCCCGAGCCCCTGGACACGCAGACCGTCTACGACTGCGCCTCGCTGACCAAGGTGGTGGCCACCGCCCCCGTGCTGGCGCGGCTCATGCAGGAAGGCGCCCTGGCGCCCGAGACCCGGGTGCGCGCGCTGCTGCCGGCCTTCTCCAGCGGCGAGGCGATCACCGTGGGGCAGCTGCTCACGCACACCTCGGGCCTGCCCGCGGGGCTGCCGCTGGAGCCGGCCTGGGAGGGACAGGAAATGGGGGTGCAGCTGGCCTGCACGCGCGTGCCCACGCACCCGCCGGGCACCTTCTTCCGCTACTCCGACGTGAACTTCATCCTGTTGGGCGAGATCGCGCGGCGGCTGGCCGGACGCAGCCTGGACGTGCTGGCGCAGGAGTGGATATTCGGCCCGCTGGCCATGCGCGACACGGGCTTTCGCCCGCTGGCCCGACATCCGCTGGCGCGCATCGCCCCCACCGAGTGGGACGGCGCGCGCATGCTGCGTGGCCACGTGCACGACCCCACCGCGCGACGCATGGGCGGGGTGGCGGGCCACGCGGGGCTGTTCAGCACCACGGCCGACCTGGCACGCTACGCCCGCATGCTGCTGGGCGGCGGCGAACTGGACGGCGTGCGCGTGCTGCAACCGGCCACGGTAACCCGCATGACCGCGGTGGCCACCCCCACGGCACTGGCCGAGCGGCGCAGCCTGGGCTGGGACATCGACTCGCCCTTTTCGCGCGCCCGCGGGACACGCTACCCGCTGGGCAGCTTCGGCCACACCGGCTTCACCGGCTGTGCGTTGTGGATCGACCCGCATTCCCGCACCTTCCACGTGATGCTGTCCAACCGCGTGCACCCGCGCGCCCGCGAGACCATCGTCGCGCTGTACGAGCAGGTGGGCACGCTTGCGGCGCAGGCCGCCGCGGGCTTCGACTTCGACCGGGTTCCCGGGGCGCTTCCCGCGCGCTGAAGCCGCCGACCCACCCGCACCCCGCGCGCCATGTACCCGGCGATTCTCTTCACGGTCGTGCTGGCCTACTTCGGGCTGCTGCTGGTCGTGGCCTGGGTGACCTCGCGCGGCGCGGACAACGACAGCTTCTTCATCGGCAACCGCCGCAGCCACTGGGCGCTCGTGGCCTTCGGCATGGTGGGTACCTCGCTGTCGGGGGTGACCTTCGTGAGCGTGCCGGGATTCGTCGGCGCCAACGGCTTCACCTACCTGCAGATCATCCTCGGCCATGTGCTGGGCTACCTGGTGATCGCCTTCGTGCTGCTGCCGCTGTACTACCGCACGCGGGTGACCTCCATCTACCACTTCCTGGGCGAGCGGCTGGGCCCGCGCGCTTACCGCACCGGCGCGGCCTTCTTCATCCTGTCGCGCACGCTGGGCGCCACGGCGCGGCTGTACATCGTCGTGCGCATCCTGCAGGACGTCATCCTGGACGCCTTCGGCGTGCCCTTCTGGGTCACGGCCGCACTCATCCTGCTGATGATCGTGCTCTACACCGTCGAGGGCGGCGTGAAGACGATCGTGTGGACCGACACGCTGCAGACCGCCGGCATGCTCACGGGGCTGGTGGTGTGCACCGTCTTCCTGCTCGGGCGGATGGACCTGTCACCTGCGGCGGGCCTGGCGCGCATGGCTGATGCCGGCATGGCCACCGTCTTCGGCACCGACCCGCTGAGCCGCACCTTCTGGCTCAAGCAGATCCTGGCCGGGATGTTCATCGCCATCGCCATGACCGGGCTCGACCAGGAGATGATGCAAAAGAGCATCTCGGTGACCACCCGCCGTGACTCGCAGAAGAACGTGGTGGTGCTCGCCTTCATCCTGACGGGCGTGGTCCTGCTCTTCCTGTACCTGGGCGGCTTGCTGCACCTGTACGCGCAGCAGGCCGGCATGGTCGAGCGCGGCGACCGGCTCTTCCCGGCCGTGGTGATGCAGCATCTGCCGGCCTGGGTGCAGCTCGTCTTCATCCTGGCGCTCATCTCCGCGCTCTTCCCGAGTGCCGACGGCGCGCTCACCGCCCTGACCTCCAGCTTCTGCATCGACATCCTGGGCATGCAGCGGCGCACGGGCTGGAGCGCGGCGCACAGCCAGCGCATCCGCCGCGTGGTGCACCTCGCCTTCGCCGCCGTCTTCATGGTGCTCGTGCTCGCGTTCCGCGCCGTGGACGACCCGAGCATGATCGGGCTCATCCTGAAGATCGCCGGCTACACCTACGGGCCGCTGCTCGGGCTCTTCGCATTCGGCATGTTCACGCGGCGGCGCGTGCGCGACGCGCTCGTGCCGGCGGTGGCGCTGGCCGCGCCGCTCGTCTGTGCCGTCGTGGACCTGAACCAGCGCGCGCTCTTCGGCCGCTACGAGATGGGCCTGGAGCTGCTGCTTGTCAACGGGGCGCTGACCTTCGCCGGGCTGTGGCTGGTCTCCTCGGCGCCGGCCTCAGGCCGTGCCGCCGACCGTCAGCCCCTCGATGCGTAGTGTGGGCTGGCCCACGCCCACCGGCACGCTCTGGCCTTCCTTGCCGCACACGCCCACGCCCGTGTCCAGCTCCAGGTCGCGCCCGATCATGGTCACGCGCTTGAGCGCCTCGGGCCCGTTGCCCACGATGGTGGCGCCCTTGACCGGGTACTGCGGCTGGCCGTTCTCCACCCACCAGGCCTGGCTGGCGGAGAACACGAACTTGCCGCTGGTGATGTCCACCTGCCCGCCGCCGAAGTTGGTGGCGTACAGCCCGCGCTTCAGGCTGGCGACGATCTCTTCGCGCGAGCGCTCGCCGCCGAGCATGTAGGTATTGGTCATGCGCGGCATGGGCACGTGCGCGTAGCTCTCGCGCCGGCCGTTGCCCGTGGGGGTCACGCCCATGAGCCGCGCGTTCAGGCGGTCCTGGATGTAGCCGCGCAGGATGCCATCCTCGATGAGCACGTTGCGTTGCGACACGTGGCCCTCGTCGTCCACGTTCAGCGAGCCGCGCCGGTCGGGCAGGGTGCCGTCGTCCAGCACCGTCACCCCGCGCGCGGCCACGCGCTGGCCGATGCGACCGGCAAAGACGCTGGAGCCCTTGCGGTTGAAGTCGCCCTCCAGGCCGTGGCCCACAGCCTCGTGCAGGAGTACCCCCGGCCAGCCCGGGCCAAGCACCACGGACATCTCCCCGGCAGGCGCAGGGCGGCTTTCCAGATTGGTGAGCGCTGACTTCACGGCCTCGTCAACATAGGACTCGACGATCTCGGCCGTGAAGTGCCCCAGCCCGAAGCGGCCGCCGCCGCCGGCCGAGCCCACCTCGCGCCGGCCGCCCTGCTCGGCGATCACGGTCACGTTCAGCCGCACGAGCGGGCGGACATCGGCGGCCCGGGTGCCGTCGGCGCGCGCCACCAGCACCACATCGTGCTCGGCCGACACGCCGGCCATCACCTGCACGATGCGCGGGTCGCGCGCGCGCGCCAGGCGCTCGACCTGCTCCAGCAGCGCGACCTTGGCGGCGCTGTCCAGCGTGCCGATGGGATCGGCCGGCAGGTACAGGCTGCGGCTGGGGGCGACGACGCGGCGCGCGCGGCCCACGCGCACGCGGCGCTGCTGGCCGGCTGCGGCGATCGTGCGCACGGTGCGCGCGGCGTCCAGCAGCGAGGCTTCGGACAGGTCGTCGGAGTAGGCGAAGGCGGTCTTCTCGCCGGCCACTGCGCGCACGCCCACGCCCTGGTCGATGGAGAAGCTGCCGCTCTTGACGATGCCCTCCTCCAGGCTCCAGCCCTCGTGGCGAGTGGTCTGGAAGTACAGGTCCGCATCGTCGATGCGGTGCTCGCCGATAAGCGCCAGCGCGCGCGTCAGCGACGCGTCGCTCAGGCCGAAGGGTTCGAGCAGTGCCGCCTCGGCCGTGGCCAGGCGTTCCAGGGTGGGGTCGCGGGAGATCATGGGCCCATTCTAGGAGCGCGGCGGGCAGCCCGGGCCCCGCGTTTCCAGACTCTTCAGGCCTCGCCCGCCGGCGTGGGCACGGGCTCGGGCAGGCCGTCGAGGTGGCTGGCGTCGGCCCACTGCACGATCTGCAGCGTACCGGCGCGCCAGCGCAGCCGGTTGACCCCGGTGTTGGGGATCTCGCAGTTGCGCAGCCCGTCCAGCGGCAGGCCGTGCGCCGTGCGCCACAGCATGTCCAGCACCCCACCATGGGTGACGACCGTCACCGTCTGCCCGGGCCACGCGTCGGCGGCGGCGCGCACGGCCGCGATGACGCGTGCGTGAAACTGCTGCAGGCTCTCGCCGCCGCCGGGCAGGGCGAAGTCCGCGCGGTGCTCGAGCCAGCGCGCCCACAGGTCGGGGTGCCGGGCCTGGATGGCGGGCACGTCCAGGCCCTCGAGCACGCCGAAGCACTGCTCGCGGAAGGCAGCGTCCAGGGCGGGCTGCACGCCCCAGCGGGCGGCCAGCGGCGCGCTCGTCTGGCGCGTGCGCAGCAAGTCGCTGGCGATGAAGGCCTGCGGGGCCTGGCCACCCAGGTGCAGGCCCAGGCGCTCGGCCTGCGCCTGGCCGGTGGCATTCAGCGGCACGTCCACGTGGCCCTGGAAACGCTGCTGGCGGTTGTAGTCGGTCTCGCCGTGGCGGATGAAGACGAAGTCGGTCATCGCGCCGATTGTCCTCCCGCACGCCTTGCGTGGCACACTGAATCGATGACCCGCGTGCTGCTGCTGCCCGGTCTGGCGAGCGACGCCGCGCTGTGGCGCGAGCAGACGCGTGCGCTGGCGCGAGCCGGGCACAAACCGGTGGTGAGCGACGTGCACGCGCGCCACCCGAGCCTGGCGCGCATGGCGCAGGCGCTGCTGGACGAACACCCGGGCCCGCTGGTGCTGGCCGGCACCTCCATGGGGGGCATGCTTGCGCTGGAGGTCTGGCGTCAGGCGCCGGCGCGTGTGGCGGGGCTGGCGCTGCTGGGCACGAGTGCGCGCGCCGATACGCCGCAGGTGCGGCAGCTGCGCACCGAGGCCATCGCGCTCTTCGAGGCCGGACGGATGGCCGAGGTGCTGCAGGCCAACGTGGCCTTCGTGTTCTGTCCTTGCAACCAGGCCAATCCGTCGATGGTGGCTGATTACCTGCAGATGGTGGACCGCGCCGGTGCTGCGCAACTCGTGGCGCAAAACCGCGCAATTGCGTCGCGCGAGGATCGCCGCGCGCTGCTGGATGACATTCGCGTGCCCACTCTCGTGGCCTGCGGGGCCGACGACGTGCTCACCCCGCCGGCATGTTCGCGCGAGATCGCCGAGGCGGTGCCCGGGGCGGTGCTCGAGGTGCTGCCCGAGTGCGGGCACCTGCTCACCTGGGAGCAGCCCGAGGCGGTGAACCGCCTGCTGCTGGACTGGCTAGCGGTTGTGGACGGCCGCGCATAGAAGCCGACCTCGAAAGCCGTCTCGCTCAGGCCGAAGCGGCACGGCGCCGGCAACTGCCCGCACGCGGCCACCCAGGAGGCCCGGCGCCTCGCCCGTCAATCGGGCCGTTGGCGCGCCTGGAAGTTTGCGCGGCAGGCAGCGGCCTCATCAGAAACTGGACGCCATGCGCGCGGCCAGCAGGAACAGCATGAGCGCAAAGCCGCGCCGCAGCAGGCCCACGGGCAGGCGGTGGGCCAGGCGTGCGCCCAGCGGGGCGGTCAGCATGCTGGCGGCCACCACCCCGGCCAGCGCCGGCAGCAGCACGAAGCCCAGCGTGCCGGCCGGCAGGCCGGGCGCCTGCCAGCCCGCCCAGACGTAGCCCACGGTCCCGAGCGCCGACACCGGCAGCCCGACGGCGGCGCCCGTGCCGATGGCCCGCTTGATCGGCACCCCGCACCACAGCATGAAAGGGGTGGCCAGGAAGGCTCCGCCGGCGGCCACGAAACCGCACACCACCCCGATGCCCAGGCCCACGGCGCGCAGCGTGTTCGCGCCGGGCAGCCCGCGCGCGTGGGTCGGCTGGCGCCCGAACCAGATCTGCACCGAGGCGACGAGCACGATGCTGGCGAAGGCCAGCGCCAGGGCGCGCTGCGGCATCCAGGCCGACAGCGATGCGGCCACCAGCGTGCCCACGCCCATGGGCAGCCCGAGCTGGCGCGCCACGGTCCAGTCCACGGCGCCGAAGCGGTGGTGCGTGCGCACGCTGGCCGCGGCCGTGAAGAGCACGCCGGCCATGGCCGTGCCCAGCGCCAGGTGCAGGGTGTGCTCCACCGACAGCGCCTGCGCCGCGAAGAGCGCGGCCAGGATGGGCACGATCACCATGCCCCCGCCGATGCCCAGCGGCCCGGCCAGCAGGCCGATGCCGGCGCCCACACCCAGGTAGGCGAGGATCCAGGGCGTCATCGTGCCGCCTCGATGACGCCGCCGCCCAGGCAGACCTCGCCTGCGTAGAGCACCGCCGACTGGCCCGGCGTCACGGCCCACTGCGGCGCCTCGAACGCGAGCTCGAAACTCTCCTCGGAAGGGGCGAAGCGGCACGGTGCGTCCGCCTGGCGGTAGCGTGTCTTGGCCGCGAGGGTGCCTGGCGCCGGGGCCGTGCCGGCCACCCAGCTGCAGTCCTGCGCGCGCAGCCAGCCCGACTGCAGCCACGCGTGGTCGTGGCCCTGCACCGCCACGAGCGCGTTGCGCGCCGGGTCCTTGCGTGCCACGTACCAGGGCGCGTGCGCGCCGCCACCGGACTTCACGCCGCCGATACCCAGCCCCTGGCGCTGGCCGAGCGTGTAGAAGCTCAGCCCCACGTGGCGTCCGACCTCGCGCCCGCACTCGTCGACGATGGGCCCCGGCTCCTGGCGCAGGTAGCGGCCGAGGAACTCGCGAAAGGGCCGCTCGCCGATGAAGCAGATGCCGGTGGAGTCGCGCTTGGCGGCGTTGGGCAGGCCGATCTCCGCGGCGATGCGCCGCACCTCGGTCTTGCGAAGTTCGCCCACGGGAAAGAGCGTGCGTGCAAGCTGGGCCTGGTTCAGCCGGTGCAGGAAGTAGCTCTGGTCCTTGGACGCGTCCAGCCCCTTGAGCAGCTCGAACCCGTCATCGGTCTGCCGCACCCGGGCGTAGTGCCCGGTGGCGATCTTCTGCGCGCCCAGGCGCATCGCGTGGTCCAGGAAGGCCTTGAACTTGATCTCCGCGTTGCACAGCACGTCGGGGTTGGGCGTGCGCCCGGCCTGGTACTCGCGCAGGAACTCGGCAAAGACGCGGTCCTTGTAGTCGGCGGCGAAGTTCACGTGCTCGAGCTCGATGCCCACCACGTCGGCCACGGCCGCCGCATCCACGAAGTCGGCGTTGCTGGAGCAGTACGCCGAGTCGTCGTCGTCCTCCCAGTTCTTCATGAAGATGCCCACCACCTCGTGGCCCTGCTGCTTGAGCAGCCAGGCGCTCACGGCGGAGTCCACGCCCCCGCTCAGGCCCACCACGATGCGCTGCCGGCGTGTCATCCCGGCATTGTCGCCGGGCCCGATAGGCGCTCAGTGCGCGAGGATCTTGGACAGGAAGTCCTTCGTGCGCTCGCGCTGCGGGTTGCTGAAGAAGGCCTCGGGCGTGTTCTGCTCGACGATCTGGCCCTGGTCCATGAAGATGACGCGGTCGGCCACCGAACGTGCGAAGCCCATCTCGTGCGTCACGCACAGCATGGTGATGCCCTGGTTGGCCAGCTCGATCATGACGTCCAGCACCTCGTTGATCATCTCCGGGTCCAGCGCCGAAGTGGGCTCGTCGAAGAGCATGATCTTGGGCGTGAGGCACAGCGCGCGCGCGATGGCCACGCGCTGCTGCTGGCCGCCGGACAGCTGCAGCGGGTACTTGGCCGCCTGCTCGGCGATGCGCACCCGCTCGAGCTGCGCCATGGCGCGCTCCTCGGCCTCCTTCTTCGGCACCTTGCCCACCCACATGGGCGACAGCGTGAGGTTCTCCAGCACCGTCAGGTGCGGGAAGAGGTTGAACTGCTGGAACACCATGCCCACCGAGCGCCGGATGGCTTCGATGGCCTTGACGTCGTCGGCGAGTTCCACCCCGTCGACCACCAGGCGGCCTTCCTGGTGCTCCTCCAGGCGGTTGATGCAGCGGATGAGCGTGCTCTTGCCCGAGCCCGAGGGTCCGCAGATGACGATTCGCTCGCCGCGTGCCACGGACAGGTCGATGTCGCGCAGCACGTGGAACTCGCCGTACCACTTGTTGACGCCGGCAAACTCGATGATCGGGGCGGTCTTGCTGTCCATGGGTGGGGCCGGTCAGGGGGAGGCGGGCAGGTGGCCTACTGCCGGCGCGTGCCGGCGTTCAGGTGGCCTTCGAGCCAACGGCTGTAGCGCGACATCGCGAAGCAGGCGACGAAGTAGATCGCCGCCACGAACAGCTGGCCCTCGAGGAAGAACTTGCGCCAGTCGGCGTCGCCCAGCGCGAGCTGCACCGCGCCGGTGAGGTCGTACAGGCTCACGATGGTGACCAGCGAGGTGTCCTTGAAGGCGCCGATGAAGGTGTTGACGATGGCCGGCACCACCAGGCGCAGGGCCTGGGGCAGCACCACCTTGCGCTGCATCTGCCAGTAGCTCAGGCCGAGCGACTGCGCCGCCTCGATCTGCCCCTTGGGCACCGCCTGCAGGCCCCCGCGCACCACCTCGGCCAGGTAGGCGGCCGTGAACAGCGTCATGCCGATGAGCACGCGCACGAGCACGTCGATGGTGTTGCCCTGCGGCATGAACAGCGGCAGGATGAACGAGGCCATGAAGAGCACGGAGATCAGCGGCACGCCGCGGATCAGCTCCACGTACAGCACGCACAGCGTGCGGATGGCCGGCAGATGCGACTGCCTCCCGAGCGCGACCAGCACCGACAACGGGAAGGCGATGACCAGGCTCACGCTGGACAGCAGCAGGGTCAGCGGCAACCCGCCCCAGCGCGCCGTTTCCACTGGGGTGAGCCCGAAGGAGCCGCCGCGCATGAGCACGTAGAAGGCCGCGAACACCCCCACCCAGGCCACGGCCAGGGCCGGGCGCCAGAAGGTGCGCAGGCAACTGGCCGCCAGCAGCGCCACCAGCAGCGCGCTGGCCACCATCGGCCGCCACTGCTCGTCGAAGGGGTAGCGGCCGAAGAGGATCAGGCGGCCCTTCTCGGCCACGACGCCCCAGCAGGCCCCGGTGCCGGCCACGGCGCGGCAGGCGGCGTTGTCGGCGCCGGGCACGGCGTACCAGACCGACCAGCCGAAGAGCGGCGGCAGCACGAGCAGCAGCACCGCCGCCACCGCAGCCGTGAGCAGCGTGTTGCCCCAGCCGTCGAAGAGGTTGCGCTGCAGCCACGCCAGAGGCCCGATCTGCGAGCGCGGTGGCGCACGCGGCGGGAGGGGGACGAAGCTGTCGGGCGCGGCCATGGCAGTGCGGGGCGGTTGCCTCAGCGGTCCTTGAGCCGCGCGCGCGCGTTGTAGAAGTTCATGAGTGCGGAGGTCAGCAGCGACAGCGTCAGGTAGCACAGCATCACCAGCGCGATGCACTCGATGGCGCGGCCGGTCTGGTTCAGCGAGGTGGCGCTGATGGAGACCAGGTCGGGGTAGCCCACCGCCACGGCCAGCGAGGAGTTCTTGGTGAGATTGAGGTACTGGCTGGTCATCGGCGGGATGATCACGCGCAGCGCCTGCGGCAGCAGCACCAGGCGCAGCTCCTGGCCGCGCGACAGGCCCAGGGAAGCCGCCGCCTCGTGCTGGCCGAAGGGCACCGACTGGATGCCCGCGCGCACCACCTCGGCGATGTAGCCGGCGGTGTAGACGGTCAGGCCGAAGAGCACGGTGAGGAACTCCGGCGTCACCGAGCCGCCGCCCACGACATTGATCTCGGTGCGCTCGGGCAACTCGAAGCCCGCCGGCGCGCCCCCGGCCAGCCAGCCCACGACGCCGGCGGCGGCGGCCAGCGCCAGGCCGGGCAGCCACACCGGCAGCGCCTGCCCCGTGGATTCACGCCGCCTGCGGGCATGGCGGGCCCAGCCCCACGCCCCGGCCAGACCCACGGCCAGCCCGGCCAGCGTGCCCCAGTGTCCGGGCTCCCAGTGCGGCAGCGGGAACTGCAGCCCGTTCTTGCTGAAGAACACCGGGCCCGCGCGCATGGCCTCCTCGATGGGTGGCAGCAGCTCGGTGAGGATGAAGTACCAGATGAACAGCTGCAGCAGCAGCGGCACGTTGCGCGTGATCTCCACGTACGTGCTGCACACCGCACGCACGAGCGCGTTGCGTGACAGCCGCCCGATGCCCACGAGCGTGCCCAGCAGCGTGGCCAGCACGATGCCGGCCACCGCCACGCGCAGCGTGTTGGACAGGCCCACGAGGTAGGCCTTGAGGTAGCTCTCGGAGGAGTCGAAGGGGATGATCGACTCGCCGATGCCGAAGCCCGCGGGCTGCAGGATGAAGGAGAAGCCGCTCTGGATCCCCCGCAGCCGCATGTTGGCGAAGGTGTTGTGCAGCAGGTAGGCCGCCGCACCCAGCAGCACCGTCAGGGCCAGCACCTGATAGACCACGCCCCGGAAGGCCTGGCTGCGCCAGGACCAGCTGCGCGGCTTGGGCGGCGGCGGGCGGCTCATCGTGGGCGGGCGGGGAGTCGGGCAGGCCGGCGGCTTGGGCGGCTGCCGACGCGACACGGCCCGCCGGGGCGGGCCGTGCAGGGAGCGTCGGTCAGGCCGCCGCAGCGGGCGTTCAGCGCACCGGCGGGGCGTACATGAAGCCGCCCTGGTTCCAGAGGTTGTTGGCGCCCCGGGGCAGCTTCAGCGCGGTCTTCGGGCCGACGTTGCGCTCGAAGATCTCGCCATAGTTGCCCACCGCCTTGATGGCGCGGTAGGCCCAGTCCTTGTCCAGGCCGAGCAGCTTGCCGGTGTCCTCCGAGGTGCCCAGGATGCGCTGCACCACCGGGTCCTGGCTGGAGGCCTTCAACTGGTCGACGTTGGCCTGGGTGATGCCGTACTCCTCGGCTTCGATCAGGGCGAAGACCACCCACTTCACGATGGCGAAGAACTCGTCATCGCCGCGGCGCACGGACGGGCCCAGCGGCTCCTTGGAGATGAGCTCGGGCAGGATCACGTGGTCGTCGGGGTTGGAGGCTTCCTTGTTGCGCACCGAAGCCAGGCCCGAGGCGTCGGTGGTGTAGGCCTGGCAGCGGCCGGCGAAGTAGGCCTTGTTGGTGGCTTCCTGGGTGTCGAACACCACCGGCTTCATGTTGAGCTTCATCGACTTGGAGTAGTCGTTGAGGTTCTTCTCGGTGGTGGTGCCGGACTGCACGCACACGGTGGCGCCCTTGAGGTTCTTGGCACTGGTGATCTTGCTCTTCTTGGGCACCATGAAGCCCTGGCCGTCGTAGTAGGTCACGCCGGTGAAGTGCAGGCCCAGCGACGCGTCGCGCGTGAGCGTCCAGGTGGTGTTGCGCGACAGCACGTCGATCTCGCCGGACTGCAGCACGGCAAAGCGCTGAGAGGCGTTCAGCGGTGTCCACTTGATCTTGGAGGCGTCGCTCAGCACGGTGGCGGCGATGGCCTTGCAGACGTCCACGTCCAGGCCGGCCCAGTTGCCCTGGCTGTCGGCGGCCGAGAAACCCGGCAGGCTCGGGTTGACGCCGCACACCAGCTGGCCCCGCGCCTTGATGGCATCCAGGGTCTTGCCGGCGTGGGCCGGCATCGCGGCGGTGAACATCGCCGCGGCCGCGGCGCACAGGATCTTGACGGTCTGGGACGACATGGAAAACGCTCCTTGAAGTGTGGAAAGGCCGGACGCACCCGGGCTCCGGCCGGCTCGGCAGAGGCGCAGAGTATAGGGAGGGGGGGCCGCGCGTGCCCCCGCGCTTACACCGAGCCGCTGAAGGGTCAAAGAAGGCTCAGGAGCAGGAATCGGGCCCGACGCGGCCGGTCACGGGCCCTTGGCCTCGGGCGCCCACAGCGTCGGGTCGGCCCACACCGCCTCCAGCGGCAGCCACCGGCCGGCGAGGTGGTCCTCGATGCAGCGCAGCACGAGCGGGCTGCGGTGACGGGCACGCGAGGCGCGCACCTCCTCGGGGCTCATCCAGATGGTGCGCACGATGCCCTCGTCCAGCGCCCGGCCCGGCTCGGGCTTGCCGGCGCGCCCGCCATAGGCCAGGCGCACGTAGGTGATGTCCTCGCCTGTGGCCTCGCGGCGGAAGCGCGCCAGGTACACCCCCAGCAGGTGCAGTGGCTCGAAGGGTCGCCCGGTCTCCTCCAGGGCCTCGCGCCGAACGGCCTCCAGGGGCGACTCGCCCTGCTCGAGGTGGCCGGCGGGGTTGTTCAGCCGCAGGCCCTCGGGCGTGTGTTCCTCCACCAGCAGGAAGCGGCCGCCCTCCTCGATGACGGCTGCCACCGTCACGCTCGGGCGAAAGCGCGCGTCCCCCTGGGAGGGTGGGAGGGGTGGGAAAGCAGGGGAAGGAGATGCCGGGCGCACGTCGGTCATCCTAGCCCGAGCGGCCCCGTGTGGCGGCGGCCCTGTGTTAGCGTTCGCGGTTTCCCCACCCTTGCCGAGATCCGCCATGCTGATCGGAGTGCCGCTGGAGACGACCGTGGGCGAGACCCGCGTGGCCGTCACCCCCGAGACCGCCAAGAAACTCAAGGCCCAGGGCCACACTGTGCGCGTGCAGGCCGGCGCCGGCGTGGCCGCGAGCGCCACCGACGAGGCCTATGCCGCGGCGGGCGCGGAGATCGTCGACCGCGCCGGCGCCTTCGGCTGCGAGCTCGTGTTGAAGGTGCGCAGCCCCTTCGACGACGAGCTGGCGATGATGAAGCCCGGCGCCGCCCTCGTGGGCATGCTCAACCCCTTCGACGCCGACGGCCTGAAGCGCCTGGCCGAGGCGGGGCTGACGAGCTTCGCGCTGGAGGCGGCGCCCCGCACCACGCGCGCGCAGAGCATGGACGTGCTGTCCTCTCAGGCCAACATCGCCGGCTACAAGGCCGTGATGATGGCCGCCGACCGCTACCAGC
>JBMOGN010000076.1:0-14138 GCA_049318345.1 Rubrivivax sp.
CGCGCAGCACGTCGACCATCTTGTCGGAGTCGTACTCGTTCATCTGGCAGCCGAAGGTGCGGATGAAGACTTTGGGGGGCGGGGCGTTCATCGTCGGCTCCAGGTCTGGGCGATAGGGTCGAAGCTCCAGCGGCGCGCCTCTTCCTCGGTGCGGGGCCAGGGCTCGCGCCGGCGCTCCGGCTCGTTGAGGATCCACACGTCCAGCAGCAGCCCGGTGGTGGGCTCGCGGGTGTAGTGCACGAGCAGCGTGTGCTCGGCCAGGGCCACGGGAAGTCGCAGCAGGTTGTCGTCTCCGCGGATGCGCGCACCCGGAGCCAGCCGCGCGGGCTGGCCGTTGAGCAGCACCTCGGGGGCGGTGCCGAAGGTGATCTCGCCCCTGAGCGCCAGCGGCGGGAAGGGACGGTGGGCCTGGGCACGGGCCTCGGCGGGGGCAAGCAGGCCGCCTGCGCAGACGAACAACACCAGCGCGGCAACCCTCGCACAGCGGAACATGGTGTAGAGCCAGCGGCTGCGGGGAAGGGAGGCGCGCAGTCTAGCGGGCTTTGAACCGGGGCGGCTTCGCCGGATCAGCCGCCAGGGTGGTGCAAGACAAGCAGGTCGTCCCAGGGCAGGGGCCGCGGCCCAGGCCATCCAGGCGCCAGGCCCGGGGCGGGAGCCGCCGGGGCGTTGGCCGCGCCCGCCGCCCCCGGGCCAAGCAGCTGCTCGAGTGTGAGCACTCCAGGCGGGGAGGGCTGCGGTGCAGCAGGCTCGGTGGGCTCGGCAGGTTCGGCTCGGGTTGCCGGGGTCGCCGGAGCAGCCGCTCCTGCCGGGGCAGCCGACTCGAGCACATGCTCGAGCTTGAGCACCGGCAGCGCCGCCTCCAGCCACACATCGGCCACCAGGGCTGCGCTGCCGTCATGGCGCAGGAAGCGACCCTGCTCGGCCACGAGGTTGCCGTGCTGCCAGAAGGGCAGGGCGTCCGACTGCGCGAGATCGATGCGCAGCACGCCTGCGTCCTGCAGCCGCAGAAGTTCCTCGGGCTGCGAACGCGCGTCTCCGTTCGTGTCGCGCCACAGGCGCAGGGCGCCCCACGCCTCGTCGGCAGCGTCGATGGATCCGTCGCGGTTGGAGTCCAGCGCCGCGAGCGCCTCGAAGCCGTGGGCGGCGGGCGTGCCGTCCGGGCCCGGCGTGGCGTTGCCGAAGAGCTCGCGCCCGCTCGTGATCGCGCCGTCGCCGTCACGGTCCAGGGCAAGGAAGGCCTCGCCCGGGGCGATCCAGGCCACCGCCTCGGCCCGGCCATCGGCGTTCAGGTCGAAGTGCCGGGTGCCCGACCAGGCCAGGGTCTGCAGGCCGCCGCTGTCCAGGTCGAGCACCAGGGGCGAGACATTGGTCGTCACGTCCAGCCCCGACTGCACCCGCACGCTCACGCCATCGGCCTGGTAGACGGTGTAGGTGATGCCCGCGTCGACCACGTCCCCGGTGTTCGCCCACCCGGTGCCCTGCAGCTTCACCGCGCCGCCCGACTGCCCCAGCACCGTCAGTTCGGTGCCCCCGAGCGCGCGCACATCGGCAGCGGCGAGCTTCAGGGTGTTGCGCCCCAGGTTGATGCGCTCCACACCCTGGATGGCTGAGTCGGCGATCGCGGTGAGGTCCAGCGGCTCGCTCGCGCTGGCCACGGCCAGCGTGTCCAGACCGTCGGCACCCTGTACCGTCTGCTTGCCCGCCGTCAGGCGCTGGATGTCATCGGCCAGCAGGGTGATGACGTCGTCGCGCGTGGTGCCCCGCATGGCCACGGAGACGTTGCCCGCCGAGTCCAGGGCCTCCGCGCGCACGAAGAAGGGCGCTTCGGCCAGGTTCAGGCTGCCGCTGGCCGGCGTGGCCGTCAGCAGGTCCAGCGACCAGGTGTTGCCGGCCGGGGTGACGGCATAGGTGGCTCCGCCCACGCGCAGCGACAGCGTCTCCCCGGCAGCCAGCGTCGCCGTGCCGCTCACGGTGCTGGCCTCGTTGACGAGGATCGCAGGCGTGGCCGGCGCGCTCGTGTCCACCAACACCCGGTACGCCGCCGAGGCCTCCGACACGTTGCCCGCGCTGTCGGTGGCGCGGGCGCTGAAGGTGTGCAGCCCATCGGCCAGTGCCGCAGCCGGGGTGAAGGTGAACAGGCCCGTGGAGGTCTCGGCGGCGGTACCCAGCAGGACCGTGCCGTCGTACACCTTCACCGCGCTGCCCGAGGAGCCCGAGATGCGCAGCGTGGGCGTGGCATCGTCGGTGCTCGCGCCTTCCTCGACGCGGCCGGTCACGTCCACGTCGTCGTCGACCTGGCTGATGACGGGCCGGGCCAGGATCACCCCGAAGACCTCGAAGGGCGTGCCCACGCCGGTGCTGTTGTTGCCGGCACCGTCGGTGGACTTCAGGCCGATGGTGTAGGCGCCGTTGGCCAGCGGCTCGCTCCCGCCCACGCCTACACCCCAGGCGCCGTTGGCGTCGGCCGTGGTGGCGACCACGATCGTGCGCCCGGCGCCGATCACCGTGATCTCCATGATCGATCCCGGCTCGGCGGTGCCGCTGATCGTCGGGGTGCGTTCGGAGGTGCGGTTGTCGCCCAGCACGCCGGTGTCGCTGCGCGCATCCAGGCCGCCCCGCGGGGACACCGGTGCGGTGGTGTCGATGGTGAAGCGCCCGCCCGCGGCCAGCGTGGTGTTGCCCGCGGCGTCGGTGACCGACACCTGCGGCGTGTAGGAGGCATCGACCAGCGCGTCGGCCGCTGCCACCTTGACGGTCCACGAGCCGCTGGCGTCCGGCACCGGCCGGTAGGCCTTGCCGTTGAGGGTGAAGACCACCGTGGCGCCGGCCTCGCTGGAGCCGCGGATGGTGGGCTGCGTGTCCCGCGTGATCGTGTCGCCGGGCCGGCCGGTGTCGCTGGCCGGGTCCAGTGTCGTGACCGCTGCTGCCGGCGCCGTGGCATCGACCTCGAAGTCGTTGATGGTGGCCTGCGTGCTGTTGCCGGCTGAGTCGGTGACCCGGGCCACGGGCCGGTACACGGCATCGGGCAGTGCCTCGGAGCCTGGAATCGCCACGCTCCAGCGCCCGGCTGCCGTGGCGGTGGTGGCGTAGGTGCGACCCGCGAGGGTGACTTCGACCTGCGAGCCGGCTTCGGCCGCGCCACTGAGTACGGGGGAGGTGTTGCGGGTCTTGCGGTCGCCGAGCACGCCCGTGTCGCTGCCCGCATCCAGCCCCCCCGTGGGCGAGGGTGGGGCGGTGGTGTCGATGGCCAGGGGCACGCGGGTGGCGGGGCTGGTGTTGCCGGCGGGGTCGGTGGCGGTGACCAGCGCATCGCCGCTGCTGCCGCTGGCCAGCGCGGTCACGGGCTTGACGCTCCAGGCGCCGCTGGCGCTCACGCGGGTGGTCAGCACCTCGCCGCTGACGGGCATGGTCACGGTGATGAGGTCGCCCGCGGTGGCGCCTGCCCCGCTGAGCGTGGGGGTGGCCACGTTGGTGCGCCCGTCGCCCAGCACCCCGGAGTCGCTGGCCGCATCCAGCCGCGCATCCGGCGCGCCCGGGGCCACCGCGTCCACCGTCTGGCTGGAGGACAGGCCGCTTTGCTGGTTGGTGGCCGTCAGCTGCGTGCCGTGCGCCGGCGCGCTGGCCGGCGTGAGGCTCCAGCGCCCGTCGGCCCCGGCCACCACCGAGCCCAGCGTCGTGCCGCCCGCAGCCGTGAGCACCACCGTGTTGCCCGCGCGCGCCGTGCCGCTGATCAGCCGGCCGTTGGTGGGCTCGATCAGGGGCACGTTGGCGTTGACGGTCTGGCTCGCCAGCGCGCTGGTGTTGCCCGCGGCGTCCACCTGCGAGGCGCTCAGCCGCGCGCCGTCGTCCAGCGCCGCGCCCAGCGCGATGCGCCAGGAGCCGTCGGCGGCCACCACCGCCGAGCCCAGCGCGGCGCTGCTGCCGCGCAGCGTCACCACCGCCCCGGCCTCGCCCGTGCCGGTGATCGCGCCCAGCCCGTTGGTGGCGGCGATCGTGGGCGCCAGCACGCTGGTGTCCACCACCAGCGCCAGGGTGCCGGCTGCCGCGCTGGCGTTGCCCGCCAGGTCGGTGGCCGTCACGCTCACCGCGTGGCTGCCGTCGGCCAGCGCGGGCATCGGCAGCGTGCGCCCGTCCGGGCGCACGCTGGCGGTGTCCACGCTCCAAGCGCCGCTGAGCGCATCGGCCCTGACGGTGAAGGTGGCGCTGCCGGAGGCGTCCAGCGCCACCACCACCTGCACCGTGCTGCCCGGCTCGGCCGTGCCCCTGAGCACCGGGCGCGCGACGTTGGTCAGCCGGTCGCCGGCCGCCCCGGAGTCGCTGGCCGCATCCAGCGCCACGGTGGGCGTGGCGCACTGCGTGTCGATCACCAGCGCCACCTTGGTCGCCGCGCTGGTGTTGCCCGCGGCGTCGGTGGCCGTGACCAGCACGTCGCCGCTGGCGCCGTGCGCCAGCGCGTTGGCCGGCGTCACGCGCCAGCTGCCATCAGCCGCCACCTTGGTGCGCAGCACCTCGCCGCTGTCGGGCATCGTCACCGTGATGGTGTCGCCCGCAGCCGCCCCCGTGCCCGCGATGACGGGCGTGGTGTCGCTCGTGCGGCCGTCGCCCTTGAGCCCGGAGTCGCTGGCCGCGTCCAGCTGTGCGGCCGGTGCGGCGGGCGCCACGGCGTCCACCGCACGCGTGTCCGACAGCCCGTTTTGCTGATCGGTGGCCTGCACCACCGTCCCGTTGGCCAGCGGCGTGCCCAGCGCCAGCTGCCACTTGCCCTCGGCATCCACCAACGCCGTACCCACCGCCACCCCACCGGCGCTCAGCACGATGGTGTCCCCGGCCTTGCCCGTGCCGCTGAGGCTGCGCCCGTTGGTGGGGTCCAGCGTGGGCACGCGCGCGTTGACCGTCTCGCTGTCGGCAGCGCTTGCGTTGCCTGCGGCATCCAGCTGCACCGCCCCGAGCACCGTGCCGTCGGCCAGCGGCGCCAGCAGCACGATGCGCCAGGAGCCGTCGGCGCCCACGCGCGCGCTGCCCAGCGTGCTCGCACCCTGCGTGAGCGTGACCAGCGCGCCGGGCTCGCCGCTGCCGCTGACGGCCACCGCCCCGTTGGTGGGGGCGATCACCGGCGGGCCCACCGTGGTGTCGATGCCCAGCGTGAACTCCCCGGCCTCGCTCGTGTTGCCCGCCGCATCGCGCGCCACCACGCTTACCCCGCGGCTGCCGTCGGCCAGCGCGGCCATGAGCTGCGCGCTGCCGTCGGGCTTGACCGAGCCGGTGTCCACGCTCCAGACGCCCTGCGCCGATGCCACCAGCGTGTACACCGCCAGCTGCCCCGACTGCTGGCGCACCGACACCTGCACCGTGCTGCCCGCCTCGGCCTGCCCCCTGAGCACCGGCCGCGTCACGTTCGTCAGCAGATCCCCAGCCACCCCGGAGTCACTGCCCGCATCCAGCCCCCCCGTGGGCGAGGGTGGGGCGGTGGTGTCGATGGCCAGGGGCACGCGGGTGGCGGGGCTGGTGTTGCCGGCGGGGTCGGTGGCGGTGACCAGCGCATCGCCGCTGCTGCCGCTGGCCAGCGCGGTCACGGGCTTGACGCTCCAGGCGCCGCTGGCGCTCACGCGGGTGGTCAGCACCTCGCCGCTGACGGGCATGGTCACGGTGATGAGGTCGCCCGCGGTGGCGCCTGCCCCGCTGAGCGTGGGGGTGGCCACGTTGGTGCGCCCGTCGCCCAGCACCCCGGAGTCGCTGGCCGCATCCAGCCGCGCATCCGGCGCGCCCGGGGCCACCGCGTCCACCGTCTGGCTGGAGGACAGGCCGCTTTGCTGGTTGGTGGCCGTCAGCTGCGTGCCGTGCGCCGGCGCGCTGGCCGGCGTGAGGCTCCAGCGCCCGTCGGCCCCGGCCACCACCGAGCCCAGCGTCGTGCCGCCCGCAGCCGTGAGCACCACCGTGTTGCCCGCGCGCGCCGTGCCGCTGATCAGCCGGCCGTTGGTGGGCTCGATCAGGGGCACGTTGGCGTTGACGGTCTGGCTCGCCAGCGCGCTGGTGTTGCCCGCGGCGTCCACCTGCGAGGCGCTCAGCCGCGCGCCGTCGTCCAGCGCCGCGCCCAGCGCGATGCGCCAGGAGCCGTCGGCGGCCACCACCGCCGAGCCCAGCGCGGCGCTGCTGCCGCGCAGCGTCACCACCGCCCCGGCCTCGCCCGTGCCGGTGATCGCGCCCAGCCCGTTGGTGGCGGCGATCGTGGGCGCCAGCACGCTGGTGTCCACCACCAGCGCCAGGGTGCCGGCTGCCGCGCTGGCGTTGCCCGCCAGGTCGGTGGCCGTCACGCTCACCGCGTGGCTGCCGTCGGCCAGCGCGGGCATCGGCAGCGTGCGCCCGTCCGGGCGCACGCTGGCGGTGTCCACGCTCCAAGCGCCGCTGAGCGCATCGGCCCTGACGGTGAAGGTGGCGCTGCCGGAGGCGTCCAGCGCCACCACCACCTGCACCGTGCTGCCCGGCTCGGCCGTGCCCCTGAGCACCGGGCGCGCGACGTTGGTCAGCCGGTCGCCGGCCGCCCCGGAGTCGCTGGCCGCATCCAGCGCCACGGTGGGCGTGGCGCACTGCGTGTCGATCACCAGCGCCACCTTGGTCGCCGCGCTGGTGTTGCCCGCGGCGTCGGTGGCCGTGACCAGCACGTCGCCGCTGGCGCCGTGCGCCAGCGCGTTGGCCGGCGTCACGCGCCAGCTGCCATCAGCCGCCACCTTGGTGCGCAGCACCTCGCCGCTGTCGGGCATCGTCACCGTGATGGTGTCGCCCGCAGCCGCCCCCGTGCCCGCGATGACGGGCGTGGTGTCGCTCGTGCGGCCGTCGCCCTTGAGCCCGGAGTCGCTGGCCGCGTCCAGCTGTGCGGCCGGTGCGGCGGGCGCCACGGCGTCCACCGCACGCGTGTCCGACAGCCCGTTTTGCTGATCGGTGGCCTGCACCACCGTCCCGTTGGCCAGCGGCGTGCCCAGCGCCAGCTGCCACTTGCCCTCGGCATCCACCAACGCCGTACCCACCGCCACCCCACCGGCGCTCAGCACGATGGTGTCCCCGGCCTTGCCCGTGCCGCTGAGGCTGCGCCCGTTGGTGGGGTCCAGCGTGGGCACGCGCGCGTTGACCGTCTCGCTGTCGGCAGCGCTTGCGTTGCCTGCGGCATCCAGCTGCACCGCCCCGAGCACCGTGCCGTCGGCCAGCGGCGCCAGCAGCACGATGCGCCAGGAGCCGTCGGCGCCCACGCGCGCGCTGCCCAGCGTGCTCGCACCCTGCGTGAGCGTGACCAGCGCGCCGGGCTCGCCGCTGCCGCTGACGGCCACCGCCCCGTTGGTGGGGGCGATCACCGGCGGGCCCACCGTGGTGTCGATGCCCAGCGTGAACTCCCCGGCCTCGCTCGTGTTGCCCGCCGCATCGCGCGCCACCACGCTTACCCCGCGGCTGCCGTCGGCCAGCGCGGCCATGAGCTGCGCGCTGCCGTCGGGCTTGACCGAGCCGGTGTCCACGCTCCAGACGCCCTGCGCCGATGCCACCAGCGTGTACACCGCCAGCTGCCCCGACTGCTGGCGCACCGACACCTGCACCGTGCTGCCCGCCTCGGCCTGCCCCCTGAGCACCGGCCGCGTCACGTTCGTCAGCAGATCCCCAGCCACCCCGGAGTCACTGCCCGCATCCAGCCCCCCCGTGGGCGAGGGTGGGGCGGTGGTGTCCAGGGTGAAGCGGTTGACCACCTCGGTGTTGGCCAGGCCCGTCACTGCCGAGATGAGCGTGGTGCGCAGTTCGTAGGCGCCGTCCAGGTCGAGCACCTCCTGCGGCAGCAGCTGGGTGACCGAGCCCGCGGTCACATCCGCCGCCCCGAGCGTGGTGGTGAGCGTGCGCAGCGCCCCGTCGGGCTGACGCAGCGTGGCCGTGAGGGTGTCGCCGGCGCGGGCGCCCGCCGGCAGCGTCGTCACCGTCGGGGTGCCGCCCCCGCTCAGGCGCTCCGCGGCGTTGATGAAGGTGTCGTTGCCACGGGCCTCAGTGACCGTGGTCTGGTGGGCCCCCGGGGGGCCGCTGACGACCGTGAGGTCGTACTCGGCGCTCGGCGCCAGACCGCTCACCGGGCCGGCGGCGGTCTCGATGCGCGCCTGGTAGGCGTAGGACCCGGCAGCCAGCGGCGCGGTGGCGCTGCCCGCCGCGCCCGTGCCGTCCTGGAAGGTCCAGCTCGTGCCCGACACGCTGGCCGCGCCCAGGCGCACCCAGCTGCCCGAGGCCGTCTGGCGGTACAGCGCCAGGACCTGGTCGGCCTGCAGGACGCGGCCCGTGCTGCCGGTCAGCAACGGACTCGAGTCGTTGGTGGCCGCGCCGTCGGCAAGCAGGCCCAGGCCGGGCGCGGCGTCGTCGATGCCGCCGGTGATTTGCACCAGGCCCGCCTGCACCCTGCCGCTGCCGACCGGGCTCACGTTGCCGGCCGCATCGGTCGCGGTGGCGCTGATCGACGCGCCGTCGGCCAGGGGAACCCGCGGCAGCACCGTCCAGTTGCCGTCGGCGCCCACGGGGCCGGCCGACCCCACCACGGCCCCGGCGGCATCGCGCACCACGACGGTGGATCCCGGCTCGGCGCTGCCCTGGACGGCGCGGTCGCTTGCGGCGGCGACCACTGGCGCGGCCGGGGCGTTCGCATCGACGACGAAGCTGCTGGCCGCCGCCGGGCTGGTGGTGCCGCCGGCCGTGCTGACCGTGGCGGAGACGGCGTAGCGCCCGTTGCCGGCCAGGCTCGCTGCGGGCAGGTTCATCGTCACCGAGCCCGCCTCGATGTCGGCGGCTGTCAGCGTGCTGCGCTGCACGATGGTGCTGCCGTCCGGCCGCGTGAGGAGCAGTTCCGCGCGCGAGCCGGCCTGCGCGTTGCGCGGCAGGCTCAGGACGACGGCCACTCCGTTGTCGTCGCGCTCGGCGGCATTGACATAGCCATCGGCGGCCTCGGGAATCGACAGCCCGGGCTGGTCGATTCGCACGCTGGCACGCGACGCCGACGAGACGTTTCCATTGGCGTCGGTGGCCACCGCCCGCAGCGAGGCATCGGCCGCCAGCGGCGCCTGCAGCGGCAGGCTCCACAGGCCCAGGTCATTCACGGTGGACCGGCCCAGCGACTTGCCGGCCGCATCGAACACCTCCACCTGGCTGCCCGGCGTCCCGGTGCCGCTGATCACGCGTCCGTTGCCTGGGTCGATGGTGGGGCTGGAGGGCACGGTGTGGGCCGCGGGCTGCTGCAGTGCGTCCTGACCGGTGACCGCCAGGGGCACGACGAAGGTCGGCTGCGGCTGGGCCGAGGTCAGCACGAAGCTGCCGTCGGCCGCTGCCGTGGTGGCCTGCACCGTGCCGTCGGGCAGGCGGATCTGCACGCGGGAGCCGGGCAGGGCCTGGCCGAAGACGATCAGCCGCCCGTCCTCGGTCACGTCCTGCCGTGTCACCACCACCTCGCCCAGGGACTGCCGGTTCAGCGGGCTGTCCACGAGGAAGGTCTGCTCGGCGCTGGCAGGCGCGGCCTTCAACGCCGCCAGGGCCTGCTGGCGGCCCTGGTCGACGAGCGCGGCGCCAGCCGCGCTGAGGGTGAGGCTCGCGCCGCTGCCCGTGAAGGCCTGTTCGAGCTGGGCCAGCGTGTCGGCCAGGCGCCCGCCGTTGAGCCTGTCCAGCCCCGACAGCTTGGCCAGGGCCAGGCCCATGGCCTCTGCGGGCGACAGGCCATCGGCGGCGTTGAAGGCGGCGGAGTTCGTCGGCACCGGCGTGCCCGTGAGCTCTCCGTCCAGCCCGAAGGCCCGGGCGACGGCGCGGTTGATCTGGTCGATGGTGGCGAAGTCCGAGGGCGGGCGGTCGGCGAAGCCGATGGCCTTGCGCGTGGCCAGCTCCGTCAGCGGCGTGACGCTGACCTCCAGGATCGCGGCGCCATCGGCCGAGACCCGGAAGAGCGGATTCCCGTCACCCGCCCACGACATCGCCCGCAGCGTGGTGTCCAGCGAGCGGCCGGCCGCACTGACTTCATCCAGGTAGTTCGCGTCGGCGCCGTTGGCGTCCAGCACCTTGACGATGACCGCGCCCCGGTAGCCGCCCAGCCCCGACAACGGCAGCTGCCACGTGCCGTCGCCCTGCACCTGCGCCGTACCCAGCAGCTCGCCGCTGCTGCCCAGCACCTGCACGGTCGCACCCGCGGTCACGAGCCCGGCCGCCACGCTGCCCTGCAGGATGAGCCGCGTCTCCAGCGTGAAGCTCGTCGTGCCCGCCTCGCCGCCGTTGCCCGCGGCATCGGTGAGGGTGGCGCGCACGTTCCAGGTGCCGTCGGCGTAGGCCGCGCCACCGGGGCGCAGGTCCGAGGCACCCAGGCTCACGCTCACCTGGCCGGCCGTGATGTCGGCGGCGCTCAGTGTCACGGTGCGCGCCACGGCCGCGCCACCCGGGGGCGTGAAGCTCAGGTCCAGCCGGTCGCCGGCGATCGCGCCGGCCGGTAGCCGCACCACGGCCGTCGTGCCGTCCGTGGCCTCCGCGGCGCTCAGGCCTCCTGCGCCCTCGGGCACGCTCACCGTGGGCGCGCCCGGTGCGACGGTGTCCACCGTGAACGAGAGGCTGGCGGCTGTGCCGGCCACTGCGCCGCGCGACAGCGCGCTGCGCACGCTCCACGCGCCGTCGGCCTGGGTGAGCGCCGAGGCCGACACGGCCTGGCTGATCTCGCCGGCGGTGATGTCTGCCGCGCTCAACGTGCTGGTGAGCGTGAAGGTGCCGCCATCGGGCCGCGTGAGCGTGGTGGTGACCACGTCGCCCACGGCCGCGCCCGCGGGCAGCCGTACCGTCAGCGTGGTGCCGTCCGCGGCTTCTGCCCGGTTGAGCCCGCCGGCCAGCTCGGCGCCCGACAAGGTCGGAGCGCCCAGGATCGGCGTGCCGCCGCCTCCACCGCCCCCGCCCCCCGAGCTCCCTCCCCCACCGCCGCCACCTGCAGCGAGCAGCCCCAGCAGGGGCGCGCCCCAGGCGTAAGCGGGCACCGCCGCGGCGATCTCCGGGCCGAAGGACACGAGTTCGGTGGACACGACGCCCAGGGTGGACAGCACGCGGTGGGCCGCAGCGCCCTGCAGCGTCTCCAGCTGGATCTGGTACGGGCGCGTGGCGCCACCCTCGTCCAGACCGACCAGCGTGTCGTCGGGGTGGGGCACGAAGGCGGGGTCGAAGTACTGGCCGATGACGACATCGGGCCGCGCCACGCTGGCGTCTGCGGGTGCCTGCGTGTCCAGCGCGATCCACAGGTCGCGGCCCACGCGCCAGGCGCGCAGTACCTTCGGCGCGCGGCCCGTGGCCGGATCGCGGATCTCGTAGCGCTCCCCGGGAAAGGCCTCGATGCGCACCGGGGCGCCTTCCTGGGCGCGCACGAGCTGGACTTCCACGAGGCGGCGGCCGCGCGAGTCGGTCGGCGCGGGACGCGCCGCAGCCTCGGCGGGCGCAGTGATGCGGGGCGTCTCGCTCAAGACGCAGCCTTTTCAGGAGGGAGGAAGACCCACCGAACGGCGGGCGGGTTGCCCGGGGGGTTCGGCACCAGGGGCTGCGGGCCTGCCTCGGCAGGACCCGTTGCAAGGTTCAGCGCCACGCGATGCGGCGCGAGTAAGGGGTCATCGAGCGATCGGAGCGGCCGGTTCCGCTCCACAGCGACTTCAGCAGGCGCGAGGATAAGGCATCTGCGGGGCAGCGGCATACACTTCGTCGCATGCAGGCACGTGCAGATGCGCCTCCGGCGGGGCTCTCGTCGACGCCGGCCCCGCGTCGATCGTGCAGCCGCCCATGAGAGGCCGTCTGCGCTCGGTGTCGGCGTGCATCCTGCTCGCCTACGTCGTGGCGCACCTGCTGAATCATGCGCTGGCGCTGGGTTCCCTGGCCGCAGCGGACGCGCTGCTGGCACTGTTGTCCCGTGTGTGGCGTTCCTGGCCGGCCACCGTGGTGCTGGCCGGCGCCTTTGTCGTGCACTTCGGCGTGGCCCTGCACGCGATCTGGCGCCGTCGCACCTTCCGCATGAGCCGCTGGGAATGGGCGCAACTGCTGCTGGGCCTGTCGATCGTCCCCCTGGGGCTCACGCACGTGATCTCCACGCGCGTGGCCCACGAGGTCCACGAGGTCTACACGAACCACTTCTGGGTGCTGTGGTCGATGGCGATGGACCCGTGGCAGCTTGCGCGGCAGTTCGGGCTTGTGCTCGCGGTGTGGGCGCACGCCTGCATCGGGTTGCACTTCTGGTGGCGCGTCAAGCCCTGGTATCCGCGTGCGCTGCCGGTGCTGTACGCGGTGGCGCTGCTGCTGCCCGCCCTGGCCCTTGCCGGGGCGGGGGTGGGGCTCGGGCATGTGCTGGCCGTGATGGAGGACCCGCTGCGGCTGCGCGCGGCCCTGGCCGAGACCCGCCCGCCCAGCCGTCAGGAGGTGGCCGACCTGTACCTGCTGTCGGACCTGCTCAAGCTGCTCGCCCTGGGCCTCGTGTGCGCCACGTTGCTGGCACGCCAGGTGCGCATGTGGTGGCTGCGCCGCCGAGCCACCTTGCGCATCGCCTATCCCGGCGAGCGCAGCGTGGAGTTTCCTGCCGGGATCTCGCTGCTGGAAGCCAGCCGCATGTGCCGGCTGCCGCACGCCTCGGTGTGCGGCGGCCGCGGCCGCTGCTCCACCTGCCGGGTGCGGGTGGGCGGGCCGGCCGCCAGCCTGCTGCCCCCACCGGGGCCGGACGAGGCGCGGGTGCTGGCGCGCCTGGGTTCGCCGCCCCATGTCCGCCTGGCCTGCCAGGTGCAGCCGCCGGCCGGTGACTATGTCGTCACGCGGCTGCTGCCAGCCAGCGCCCAGCCCGCCGACGCCTACAGCGGCCACGAGCTCGCCGTGGGCAGCGAGCGCAGCATCGCCGTGATGTTCGTGGACCTGCGCGGCTTCACGGCCTTCTCAGAGAAGCGTCTGCCCTATGACGTGGTGTTCATCCTGAACCGCTACTTCCGCTCGGTGGGCCTGGCGGTGGAAGGTGCCGGCGGGCGGGTGGACAAGTTCATCGGCGACGGCGTGATGGCCCTGTTCGGGCTGGAGTGCGAGCCCGCGCGCGCCGCCGTCCAGGCGCTGATGGCTGCGCGCGGCATCGCCGGTGCGCTGGCCGAGCTCAACGAGCTGCTGGCATCCGAGCTCCAGGAGCCGCTGCGGGTGGGCATCGGGCTGCATGCAGGCACGGCGATCGTGGGAGAACTCGGGCACGGCCAGGCCACCTCGCTGACCGCCATCGGCGACACCGTCAACACGGCCAGCCGGCTCGAGGCGCTGTCCAAGGAGCTGGGTGCCCAGCTCGTGGTTTCCCGCGAGTTGCTGCAGCATGCGGGCCTGACCGGGCTCGCCGGTGCGCTGCACGAGGTGCAGGTGCGGGGCCGAGAGCAGCCCCTTGAGGTGCATGCGGTGGGCGACGTGCTCGCCGACATCCCGGCCGACTTCGCCGTGCGCTTCCTGCGATGATCCGCGTTGCCGCAACTGCGTTCGCAGCGCTTGCCGAGGAAACCATGATCACGCCTGAGTGCTCCGTCCGTCCGCAACGCGGCGGCCGATCCGCGCGCGGCCTCCTGCTTCGCTTGCCTGGCTTGCCGCGCTTGCCGCGCTTGCCGCTTGGCCGGCGGGGCGCCGTGCTGCTGGCCGGCCTGACGCTGTGTGGTGCCGCCTGGGCGGCCACCAGCGAACCTTCCCCGAGCGACCCGCCGTGGCTCGTGGAGGCCCGCAAGGAGATCGTTGCGCGGCGCTTCGACGCGGCCCTGGGCGTGCTGAAGGCCGCCAACGCGGCCGAATCCGCCGAGTGGAACAACCTCATGGGTTACGCCCTGCGCAGCCGCACGCCCCCCGAGCTCGCCACTGCCGAGAGCCACTACAAGCGGGCCCTGGAGATCGAGCCGCGCCACCGCAGTGCACTCGAGTACTACGGCGAGCTCATGCTCATGAAGAAGGATCTCAACGGCGCGCTCGCGATGCAGACCCGACTGGAGAAGGCCTGCTTCTTCGGCTGCGAGGAGCTGCGCGACCTGCGCCAGGCCATTGCCCGGTACAAGGCGGCCGGCGGCAAGTGAGGTGGTGGTGGCGCTTCAGGGATTCGAACCCCGGACCTGCGGATTATGATTCCGTCGCTC
>JBMOGN010000077.1:0-14020 GCA_049318345.1 Rubrivivax sp.
GACGAGGTCGACTCGATCCGCACCTTCGATCCCGACAGCCAGCGCAGCCTGTACCCGGTGCCCGAGGTCCGGCTGCTGCCCGGCCGGGAGTTCCCGATGGACGAGGCCGCACGCACGGCCTTTCGCGCGCGCTGGCGCGAACGCATCGAGGGCGACCCGACGCGCTCCCGCGTATACAAGGACATCGCCCAGGGCATCGCCTCGGGCGGCATCGAGTACTACCTGCCCCTGTTCTTCGACGAGGCGGCCACGCTGTTCGACTACCTGCGCCCCGACTCCGGGGTGGTGCTCCACGGAGAGGTGGACGAAGCCCTGGGCGCCTTCTGGCAGGACACGCGAGAGCGCCACCGGTTCCTGCAGCACGATCCCGAGCGTCCGATCCTGGCGCCCGAGGCGCTGTTCCTGCGCCCCGAGGAGTTCTTCGCTGCCACGCAGCCGCACGCCACGCTCGTGCTGCGCGGTGCGGGCGAGGTGCCCTGGGCACGTCCCGTGCCGGATGTCTCGGTGGACCGGGGCGCGACGCAGCCTCTGGCCGCGCTCGAGCGGCATCTGCTGGCCACCCCGGCACGCGTGCTGCTCGTGGCCGAGAGCGAAGGTCGCCGCGAGAGCCTGCTGGAGATGTTGCGCGACCACCGCATCGAGGTGCCCGGGGTGGCCTCGCTGCAGGAATTCATCGACGGCGCGCTGAAGGTCGCGATCGTCGCCGCGCCGCTGTCCAGCGGATTCCACTGGCACGAGCCCGACGACGGGCTGTCGATCCAGTTCGTCACCGAGACCGAGCTCTTCGCCACCACGCCCCAGGCGCGCCGCCGCCGCAAGCAGGAGCAGAGCAGCAGCGTCGACGCACTCATCAAGGACCTGTCGGAGCTCAAGATCGGGGACCCGGTCGTCCACACGAATCACGGCATCGGCCGCTACCGTGGCCTCATCCACATCGACATCGGCGAAGGGCCGGCCGAGTTCCTTCACCTGGAATACGCCGACCAGGCCACCCTCTACGTGCCGGTGGACCAGCTGCACCTCATCGGCCGCTACACGGGCGTAGGCGCCGACGAGGCGCCGCTGCACCGGCTGGGTTCGGGCCAGTGGGACAAGGCACGCCGCAAGGCCGCCGAGCAGGTGCGCGACACGGCTGCGGAGCTGCTGAATCTGTACGCCCTGCGCGCCGCGCGCGAGGGCCTGGCCCACCGCTTCTCGCCGCACGACTACGAGGCCTTTGCCACCAGCTTCGGTTTCGAGGAGACCGCCGACCAGCGCGCCGCGATCCACGCTGTCATCCAGGACATGATCAGCCCCAAGCCGATGGACCGCCTGGTATGCGGCGACGTGGGCTTCGGCAAGACCGAGGTGGCGCTGCGCGCGGCCTTCGTCGCGGTGCACGGCGGCAAGCAGGTGGCCTTTCTCGCCCCGACGACGCTGCTGGCCGAGCAGCACTTCCAGACCTTGCAGGACCGCTTCGGGAAGTGGCCGGTGAGGATCGCCGAGCTCTCGCGCTTCCGCTCGCCGCGCGAGACGCGCGAGGCCATCGAGGGCCTGGCCGACGGCACGATCGACATCGTGGTGGGCACGCACAAGCTGCTCAGCCAGGAGGTGCACTTCAAGCGCCTGGGCCTGCTCATCATCGACGAGGAGCACCGCTTCGGCGTGCGCCACAAGGAGGCCATGAAGGCGATGCGCGCCGAGGTGGACGTGCTGACCCTCACCGCCACGCCCATCCCGCGCACCCTGGGCATGGCGCTGGAAGGCCTGCGTGACCTGAGCGTGATCGCCACCGCGCCGCAGCGCCGGCTGGCCATCCGCACCTTCGTCCGCAACGAGGACAACAGCATCATCCGAGAGGCCGTGCTGCGCGAACTCAAGCGCGGCGGGCAGGTCTACTTCCTGCACAACGAGGTGGAGACGATCGGCCACCGCCGCGACCGGCTCGCCGAGCTGCTGCCCGAGGCGCGCATCGCCATCGCCCACGGCCAGATGCCCGAGCGCGAGCTCGAACGCGTGATGCGCGACTTCGTCGCGCAGCGCCACAACGTGCTGCTGTCGTCCACCATCATCGAGACGGGCATCGACGTGCCCACCGCCAACACGATCATCATCTCCCGCGCCGACAAGTTCGGCCTCGCGCAGTTACATCAGCTGCGCGGGCGCGTCGGGCGCAGCCACCACCAGGCCTACGCCTACCTGCTCGTGCCGGATGTGAAGGGCCTGTCCAAGCAGGCAGCCCAGCGCCTGGACGCCATCCAGAGCATGGAAGAGCTCGGCTCGGGCTTCTACCTGGCGATGCACGACCTGGAGATCCGAGGCGCTGGCGAGGTCCTGGGCGAGAGCCAGAGCGGCAACATGATGGAGGTCGGCTTCCAGCTGTACAACGACATGCTGGCCGAGGCGGTGCGGGCGCTGCGCGCCGGGCGCGAACCCGATCTGCTGTCGCCGATGTCGGCCACCACCGAGATCAAGCTGCACGCCCCGGCCCTGCTGCCCGACAGCTACTGCGGGGATGTCCACACCCGGCTGAACCTCTACAAGCGCCTGGCGATGGCCGAACGTGCCGAGCAGCTCGAGGCCCTGCTGGAAGAGATCACGGACCGATTCGGCAAGCTGCCTCCCCAGGGCCAGACGCTCTTCGACACGCACCGGCTGCGCGTGCAGGCCCGAGCCTGCGGCGTGCTGAAGGTCGATGCCGGGCCGCGCCTGATGACCATCACCTTCAAGCCCAATCCGCCCTTCGACGCCTCGCGCATCATCGCCCTCGTGCAGAAGGGGCGCCACTTCCGGCTGGCGGGCAACGACAAGCTGCGCATCGACCGCGAGATCGCCGAGCCTCGGGAACGCGCGCAGTTCGTCCGCGACATCCTGCGCGGGCTGGCCGGCCCGCTCCGATAATCCCGAGTGATGACCGCCTTGACCCCGCCACCCGGACTGCGCGTGCAAGGCGTGCGGGCGGGCCTGCGCCTGTCGGACTTCCGGCTCGTGGCCTTCGACATGGACTCCACGCTCATCAGCATCGAGTGCGTGGACGAGATCGCTGCGATGGCCGGCTGCGGCGAGGAAGTCGCCGCCATCACCGAAGCGGCCATGCGCGGCGAGATCGATGACTACAAGGAGAGCCTGCGCCGTCGCGTGGCGCTGCTGGCCGGACAGCCCGAATCGACGCTGGAGCGCGTCTACCAGGAACGGCTGCAGTTGAACCCGGGGGTGGAGACCTTCGTGGCCGCCTGCCAGGAAGCCGGCCTGAAGACCCTGCTCATCTCCGGCGGCTTCACCTTCTTCAGCGAGCGCATCCGCAGGAGGCTGCGCCTGGACTTCGCCCGCGCCAACTCCCTTGGCGTGGCCGATGGCCGGCTCACCGGCACCCTGCTGCAGCGGCCCTGGGGCGACATCGTCGACGGCGCGGAAAAGAAGCGGGTGCTGCTGGAGGTGTGCGAGCTGATGGGCATCTCCACCGAGCAGGCCATCGCGGTGGGCGACGGTGCCAACGACCTGCCGATGATGCAGGCCGCCGGCCTGTCGATCGCCTACCACCCCAAGCCGGCGGTGGCCGAGGCGGCGCGCATCTCGATCCTGGAAGGCGGCCTGGATCGCGCGCTCGAGGTGCTGCGCTGAACTGCAATCAGCGCCGTGGCGGCTTCACGGCCGCACTCACTTCCAGACCTGAGGCTCGATCGAGACGCTACCCGCCTGGCTGCTGAGCGTGAGCACGCCGTCCTGCACGGTGGCCTGCAGCAGCATCGAGCGCTCGGCGAGCGTCTGCAGTGCCTGTACCGGCTCGTGGGGCAGCCGTGTCACTCGAAGGCGGTCCAGCCGGGCCACACGCCTTTCCAGGGCGCGCCACCACAGCTCGGCGGTGGGCCCGTACGCATACACGAGCACGGCGTCGGCCTGAGAACAGGCACGCACGAGGGGCTTCTCCTCCGGCTGCCCCACCTCGATCCACATCCGCTTGCGGCCGGTGAAGTCGGTCAGGGAGACATCCGGGTCGTCGGGGTCGGACAACCCGGCCCCAAAGGCCAGGCGGCCGTCCCCGCCGCACACCGTCTGCAGCGTGTGCGCCTGCAGGGCCAGCGCAACCAGCCGCACCATCATCCGCTCGTCGGTCTCGCTCGGGTGCCGGGCCAGCGTCAGGGCATGGTCGGCGTAGTAGCCGTGGTCGATGTCAGCGATCTGCACCGTGGCCTTGTAGACCGTGCTCTTCAGGGCCATGGCAGGCCTCCTTCCAGGTTCATGACACGATCTGCGCCCACACCTTGTCCAGGCGCTTGACGCTCACGGGTTGCGGCGTGCGAAGCTCCTGCGCGAAAAAACTCACGCGCAACTCCTCCAGCAGCCAGCGGTACTCCTCGAGCCGCGCATCGGGCGCACCCTTGAGCTCGGCAAGGCGCCGCGCATGGCGCTGCTCTAGCGGTCGAAGTTCCGCCAGGCGTGCGGCGTCACGAGCGGGGTCGGCGCGCCACTTCTCGAGCCGCAGCGTGATGGCCTTCAGGTAGCGCGGCAGGTGCTGCAGCGCCGCCCAGGGTGTGCGGACCAGGAATCGTGGGCCCACCAGCCGCTGCAACTGCCCGGCGATGTCCTCCTGCAGCTCCTTGGGCGGCCGGCTGTCCCTGAGCTTGCGGCTGGCGGCGCTGAACTCCGTCAGCACCCCACAGGCCTGCCGACACACCTCCTGGGCGATGAGCACAAGCCGTCCACGGCCCTGCTCCAGGCGCGTGCGGAAGGCCGTCGCATCCATGGGCAGGGGTTCGACGAGGAAAGCCCGCTCCAGCGCGATCTCGATCACCTGGGCGCGCAACTCCTCGAGGGTGCCCAGCGACAGGTACAGCGCCGCGATGCGCTGCAGGTCGGGCAGCTGCCGCTCCAGTGCCTTCAGCGGCTCGCGCAGCTGCAGCGCAAACAGCCGCCTCAGGCCGGCTCGGTGGTGCTCGGCCGCCTGCCTGGGCTCGTCGAACACCTCCACTTCCACATGAGTCGCCTTGTCCACCAGCGCCGGGAATCCCACGAGCGTCTGCCCGCCCTTGCGCAGTTCCATGATCTCGGGCAACTCGCCGAAGCCCCAGTCCACATGACGCGCCGCCTCGGGCTCCTCGGCCTGAGTGGCTGCGCGTGGAGCGGCGAGCGCCTGGAAGGCTGACTGCGCCTGGCCTCCCCACTGCGCCTGCAGAGACGCCAGGCTGCGCCCGACGGCCAGCTGGCGCCCGTGCTCGTCCACGAGGCGCAGGTTCATGAAGTGATGCGCAGCCAGGGTCTCCAGCTTGAAGTCGCTGCGCTGCACAGGAATCTGCGCGCGGTCGCGCACGGCTGCGAGCAGCGTCTCCAGCAGGGCACCCTGGGAGAAGGGCGCCTGGTCGCAGAACGCGTCGGCGAAGTCGGGCAGCGGCACGAGCCGCGACCGCGGTCGCTGAGGCAGGCTGCGCAGCAGGGCCAGCACCTTGTCGCGCAGCATGCCGGGAACGAGCCAGTCGCAGCGCTCCTGCGACACCTGGTTGAGCACATAGACCGGCACCGACACCGTGATGCCGTCGCGGGCGTCGCCCGGCTCGTGGAGGTATTCCGCCGCGCAATCGATGCCGCCCAGCCGCACGACGCGCGGGAACGCGGTTGAGGTGATCCCGGCCGCCTCGTGCCGCATGAGCTCCTCGCGCGAGAGATGCAGCAGGCGCGGGTCGTGTCGCGCGGCCTCCTTCAGCCAGCGCTCCAGCGTCGCGCCCGAGCACACCTCGGCCGGGATCTGCCGGTCGTAGAAGGCGAAGATGAGCTCGTCGTCGACGAGCACGTCCTGGCGCCGCGCCTTGTGCTCGAGCTCCTGCACCTCGCGCAGCAGCCGGCGGTTGTGCACGAAGAACGGCAGCCGGGAGTCCCAGTCGCCCTCCACCAGGGCCTGCCTGATGAAGATCTCGCGCGCGGCGGCGGGATCCACCTGGCCGAAGTTAACGCGCCGGTTGTTGTAAACGACCAGGCCGTAGAGCGTGGCGCGCTCCAGCGCGATCACCTCGGCCGCCTTCTTCTCCCAGTGCGGGTCGAGGAGCTGCTTCTTCAGCAGATGGGCGCCCACTGAAGTGATCCACTGGGGCTCGATCGCCGCCAGCCCGCGCCCATACAGGCGCGTGGTCTCCACGAGTTCCGCCGCCACGAGCCAGCGACCTGGCTTGCGAGACAAGTGCGCGCCCGGATGACGCCAGAAACGGATTCCCCGGGCGCCCAGGTACCAGTCCTCGTCGTCGCTCTTGCAGCCCACGTTGCCCAGCAGCCCGGCCAGCATCGACAGATGCAGCTGCTCGTAGGTGGCCGGCGACCCGTTCACCCGCCAGCCCTGCTCGGCCACCACCGTGTGCAGCTGCGCGTGGGTGTCGCGCCATTCGCGCACGCGGCGCGGGTTGATGAACGAGTCGCGCAGGCGCTGCTCCTGCTGGCGGTTGCTCAGGCGGTGGGTATCGGTCTGCTGCGCGGCTTCGCCGGCGTGGCCGTGCACGCCGCGGCCCTGCTCGATCCAGCGCCACAACTTGAGCAGGCCCGAGAACTCGGACTTCTCGTCGTCGAAGGGACGGTGGCGCTCGTCGGCCGCCTGCGCCGCCTCCAGCGGCCGGTCGCGCACGTCCTGCACGCTCAGGGCTGCAGCGATGACCAGCACCTCGCTCAGCGCCTGCCGGTCGCGCGCCTCCAGGATCATGCGGCCCACGCGCGGGTCCAGCGGCAACCTTGCGAGCTGCTGGCCCGTCGCGGTGAGCTGCCCGGCATCATCCACCGCGCCGAGCTCACCGAGCAGTGCGTAGCCGTCGGCCACCGCCCGGCGCGAGGGGGCCTCGAGGAACGGAAAGTCTTCCACGGCACCCAGCCCGAGCGACTTCATGCGCAGGATCACGCCCGCCAGCGACGAACGCATGATCTCGGGGTCGGTGAAGCGCGGGCGCCCGGTGAAGGACGCTTCGTCATACAGCCGTATGCAGATGCCGTTTGCCACCCGGCCACAGCGCCCCGCGCGCTGGTCGGCCGCAGCCTGGCTGATAGGCTCGACCTGCAGCTGCTCCACCTTGCTGCGGTAGCTGTAGCGCTTGACCCGGGCCAGACCCGAATCGATCACGAAGCGGATACCCGGTACCGTCAGCGAGGTCTCGGCGACGTTCGTGGCCAGCACGATGCGCCGCCCGTTGCCCGGCTGAAAGACCCGGTCCTGCTCACCCTGCGACAGGCGCGCGAAGAGGGGCAGCACCTCGGCCACCGGCCCACCCCGAAAGGCGCTGGCCAGGTGACGACGAAGATGGTCGGCCGCATCGCGAATCTCTCGCTCGCCGGGCAGGAAGACGAGGATGTCGCCCGACGCGCCCCCCCGCCAGAGCTCGTCCACGCCCTGCGCGATCGCGTCGTTCAACCCATGGTCGCGACTTTCCTCGAAGGGCCGCCAGCGCAGTTCCACCGGATAGAGCCGCCCGGAGACCTGGATCACCGGCGCAGGCTCGTCGCCCTGCCCGAAGTGACGCGCAAAGCGATCGGCGTCGATGGTGGCCGAGGTCACCACGACCTTCAGGTCCGCTCGCCTGGGCAGCAGCTGGCGCAAATAGCCGAGCAGGAAGTCGATGTTCAGGCTGCGTTCGTGGGCCTCGTCGACGATGAGGGTGTCGTAGGCCCTCAGCAGCGGGTCAGTCTGTGTCTCGGCCAGCAGGATGCCGTCGGTCATCAGCTTCACCGATGCGCCGCGCTGCAGGCGATCCTGGAAGCGCACCTTGTAGCCCACCACCTCGCCCAGTGGCGTCTGGAGCTCTTCGGCAATGCGCCGCGCCACGCTCGATGCCGCGATGCGGCGCGGTTGCGTGTGACCGATGAGCCCACGGCCGCCGGCCCCGAGCCCGCGCCCGAGCTGCAGCGCGATCTTGGGCAGCTGCGTGGTCTTGCCGGACCCTGTCTCGCCGCACACGATGACGACCTGATGGGAAGCCAGCGCCTGCGCGATCTCCTGGCGCCGGGCCGATACCGGCAGGGATTCGGGGAAGGTCGGTTCGGGCACCGGGTGCGCCGGCGCGGCGGAGGCAGGGCGAGCGTTCACGAGGCGCGGATTATCGGCGTGCCCCCGTCAGCCGTGCGGCACAATTCCGGCGCCATGAGCTTTGCCACCAGCCTCGTCTTCCCGCACACCTTCGTGCCCTGGTTCCGCGCGGTGGCCCCCTACATCCACGCCTACCGCGGCAAGACCTTCGTCGTGGGCCTGTGCGGCGAGGCCATCGCTGCGGGCAAGCTCTCGTCATTCGTGCAGGACCTGGCGATCCTGCACGCGATGGGCATCCGCATCGTGCTCGTGCACGGCTTTCGACCCCAGGTGAGCGAGCAGCTGCGCGCCAAGGGCCACCCCGAGCGCTTCTCCAACGGGCTGCGCATCACTGACCCCGTGGCGCTGGACTGTGCGCAGGAAGCCGCCGGACAGCTGCGCTTCGAGATCGAAGCCGCGTTCTCGCAGGGCCTGCCCAACACCCCGATGGCCAACGCGACGGTTCGGGTGGTCTCCGGAAACTTCCTCACCGCGCGCCCCGTGGGCATCGTCGACGGCGTGGACTTCCAGCTCAGCGGCCTCGTGCGCAAGGTCGACGGTGCGGCCATTCGGCGCGCCATCGATTCCGGCGCCGTCGTGCTGCTGAGTCCTTTCGGCTTCTCGCCCACGGGCGAGGCCTTCAACCTCACCATGGAAGACGTGGCCACGGCCACAGCGGTGGCGCTGCAGGCCGACAAGCTGCTCTTCCTCACCGAGCTGCCCGGCGTGCACGAAGACAGCCGCGACCCCGACAGCCCCATCGATACCGAGCTCGCCCTGGCCGACGCGGAGCGCCTGCTCGCCAGCCTGCCCGCCCCCAACCGGCCGACGGACGTCGCCTTCTACCTGCAACACTGCGTGAAGGCCTGTCGCGGCGGCGTCGAGCGCTCGCACATCCTGCCCTTTGCCACGGACGGCGCGCTGCTGATGGAGGTCTACACGCACGACGGCATCGGCACCATGATCGTCGACGAGAAGCTGGAGAGCCTGAGGGAGGCCACGCCTGACGACGTGGGCGGCATCCTGCAGCTGATCGAGCCCTTCGAACGCGACGGCACGCTCGTGCGGCGCGAGCGCTCCGAGATCGAGCGTGACATCGAGCTGTACACGGTCATCGAGCACGACGGCGTGATATTCGGCTGCGCCGCCCTCTACCCCTACACCGATTCGCGCACGGGGGAAATGGCCGCGCTCACCGTTTCTCCGGTGTCGCAAGGTCAGGGCGATGGCGAGCGGATACTCAAGCGAATCGAGCAGCGCGCACGCGCACTGGGGCTGGAAAGCATCTTCGTGCTGACCACGCGCACCATGCACTGGTTCATCAAGCGGGGATTCGTGCAGACCGACCCCGACTGGCTGCCCGACGCCCGAAAGCGCAAGTACAACTGGGACCGGCGTTCGCAGGTGCTGGTCAAGATTCTCAAGTGAAATCAGGAGCCCGATGATGACCCGAATGGTCCAGTGCGTGTATCTGAAGAAGGAAGCCGAAGGCCTGAGCTTCTCCCCGTATCCGGGCGAGTTGGGCAAGCGCATCTACGACTCGGTCTCCAAGGAGGCCTTTGAGCAGTGGAAGCGCCACCAGACCATGCTCGTGAATGAGAACCGCCTTAACTTGGCTGATGCACGTGCCCGCCAGTATCTGGCCCGCCAGATGGAGCGTTTCTTCTTCGGCGAAGGGGCGGATCAACCCCAGGGTTACGTGCCACCTGCGGCCTGAGTGCCGCGCCCGCGTATACAAAACCGTGCGAAATACTCCTCGAAACCCCGTATCTGGGGTTATCGAGGGTATTTACATGGAAACTCGATTCGATACAATCCGCCCCCCTTCGAACGATTCAGGTGGAGTATCCACATGGCTTCCGTCGCCCAATTGCTACAACAAAAGGCCGCCCTCGAAAAGCAGATTGCCGATGCGCAGCGGGAGGAAAAGTCCGGCGCCATTGCCCAGGTGAAGGCGCTCATGGCGCAGCACGGCCTCAGCGCGGCCGATCTCGCCGCGCGCACGCCCACTGCCGCGGCCAAGGTCAAGGGCCCGTCCAAAGTGGCGATCAAGTTCCGCAACGCCGAGACGGGCGAGACCTGGACCGGCCGAGGCCTGAAGCCCAAGTGGCTCAAGGCCCAGCTCGACGCGGGCAAGAAGATCTCCGACTTCGCGGTCTGAGTCCGGCGCGTCCGCGCCTGGCGCCACGCCGGGCTAGACTC
Organism: Rubrivivax sp.; assembly: GCA_049318345.1. Taxonomy (GTDB): domain Bacteria; phylum Pseudomonadota; class Gammaproteobacteria; order Burkholderiales; family Burkholderiaceae_C; genus Rubrivivax. Next base: position 10,211 of record JBMOGN010000077.1, read on the forward strand.
GTCGCGTGAGCCCGCGCGGACAGATTCCGGACACATTCATCCAGGAGGTGCTGGCACGCACCGATATCGTGGATGTCGTGTCGCGCCATGTGACACTCAAGAAGGGTGGCGCCAACCTGCTGGGGCTGTGCCCGTTCCACGGCGAGAAATCGCCGAGTTTCACGGTGAGCCCTTCCAAGCAGTTCTATCACTGCTTCGGCTGCGGGGCCCATGGGGATGCGATCCGCTTCCTCATGGAACACGCCGGGATGAACTTCGTGGATGCCGTGCGGGACCTCGCCCAGCAGGCCGGGTTGCAGGTGCCGCAGACGCGCCTGGACCCCGAGGAGCAGGCCCGAGCTGACGAAGAGCGGACCCGACAGGCCTCGCTCACCGGCATCCTGGAGCAGGCCGCCGCCCACTACCGCGAGCGGCTGAAGCAGAGCCCGCGCGCCATCGACTATCTCAAGCGCCGGGGGCTGGACGGACAGACCGCCCGCGCCTTCGGCCTGGGCTATGCGCCCGAGGGCTGGCGCTCGCTGGCCAGCGCCTTTGCCCGCTACGACGACCCCGCGCTCGGCGAAGCCGGGCTCGTCATCGTGCAGGGCGAGGATGGGGCCGAGCAAAAGCGCTACGACCGCTTCCGCGACCGGATCATGTTTCCCATCCGCTCCGTCAAGGGCGAAGTCATCGGCTTTGGCGGGCGTGTGCTGGATACCGGGGAGCCGAAGTACCTGAACTCTCCCGAGACCCCGGTCTTCGTCAAGGGACGCGAGCTGTACGGGCTCTTCGAAGGGCGTGCGGCGATGCGCGAGCGCGGCTACGCCCTGGTGGTCGAAGGCTACATGGACGTGGTCGCCCTGGCGCAATCGGGCATCGGCAACGCGGTGGCGACCCTGGGCACCGCCTGCACCGCCGACCATGTGCGCAAGCTGCTGCGCTTTACTGACCACGTCGTCTTCAGCTTCGACGGCGATGCCGCGGGGCGACGGGCCGCCGGCCGCGCCCTGGAGGCCGCCCTCCCCCACGTGAACGACCTGCGGACCTTCCGCTTCCTCTTCCTGCCGCCGGAGCACGACCCCGACTCCTTCGTGCGCGAGCACGGCGCCGAGGCCTTCGAGGCCGCGGTGCAGGCGGCCACCCCGCTGTCGCGCCAGCTCGTTGCCCACGCGGCCGAGGGCTGCGAGCTCGAGACGGCCGAGGGACGGGCCAGGATGCTGTCCCAGGCCCGCCCGTTGTGGACGACGATGCCGGTCGGCGCCTTGCGGGCGCAGATCCTGTCGGACCTGGCGGGCGCCGCGCGCATGGGCGCGGAGGAAGTCTCCCGCCTGTGGGGCCTGCTCACCGAGGCCCGCTCGCGGCCGGCGGGCGACCCCCGACGCCTGCCGGCTGCCACGCCCAAGCCGCGCGGACCAGCCGGCCGCGCGCCCGTCCGCACCCCCTCGGACCAGGTCGTGCGCATCCTGCTGCTGAACTCCGGCCTGTGGCGCGACCTGCCCGCCCCTGACCAGGAACTTCTGGCGGAGCTGCCGGGCTGGCACGGACAGCTCCTGCGCTGGCTCGACCGGCAGACCATGGAGTCTGGTGCCCTGGACTGGCCCGACCTGCGGATACGCCTGCAGGCCGAAGCCTTCGGTGAGCCGGCCATCGGGCTGATCGATGGCGCCGAGGTGCCGGCGCTTCCCGCGCTCGAGGAGCTCCAGGGTGCGGTGGCGCAGGCCCGTTCCGCCCAGGAGCGGATGGCGGCGCTGAAGTTGCTCGGTCGAGCATGAGGCGGCGCGCCCGGTCGCGGTATAATCCAAGGCTGAGCTGCAACGGCAAGAGTGGCAGCAGCACCTCCGGACCCGGCCACCCCTTGAACGGGGTCGAAATCAAGAGGCCACCCTACCCGCAAGGACTGCAGACCTGATCCGCCACGTGATCTTGACCGCCGCGCACACGGGCGTCCCGGGGTTTGAGCCGCCACGGGTACGACAGTGCGCCCTTGCACCGGTACACGGCGGGCGTGCCGTCCGTCAACGCCTTCCACACCAAGGATCCGCATGACCGCCAAGAAGTCTGCCGGCAAATCGGCCGTGCCCCCGAAGAAGTCCACGCCCGCCCGAAGTGAGCCCGCCCCTGCCCGCAAGCCGGCCGCGACCGCTCCCAAGGCTGCTGCAAAGGCTCCCGCGAAGGCCCCGGTGAAGCCAGACGGCAAGCCTGCCACCAAGGCTTCGGCCCCTCCTGCGCCTGCTGCCACCCGGCCAGCCGGAAAGCCTGCACCCGCCCCGAAAGCCGCCGCCCGCAGTGACACCCAGAGTCTGGTCAAGCCTGCCGCCAAGCCCGCTCCGAAGGCGCCGGCTGCGCCCGTCAAGACCGCGGCCGTGGCCAAGCCGGCCCCCGCAGGCAAGGGCCCGGCTCCGAAGAAGGGCGCGGAGCCTGCACGCAAGGCCGCCGAGGTGGTGGAAGACCTGGCCGAAGTCGAATTCGAGGCCGGTGAGGACGTCGAGGCGATCGAGGTCGAGGAGTCTGAGGCCAAGGCCAAGGCCAAGCCCCTGCGCATGAAGGTCTCGCGCGCCAAGGAGCGCGCACTCATGCGCGAGTTCGGCCTGGACGAGACGACGCTCACCGAAGAGGAGGTCGCCAAGCGCCGTCAGGAGCTCAAGACCCTCATCAAGATGGGCAAGACGCGGGGTTTCCTGACGCACCAGGAGATCAACGACCACCTGCCCGAGAAGCTCGTCAACGAGGAGATCCTCGAGGCCATCATCTCGATGCTCAACGACATGGGCATCGCGGTCTACGAGCAGGCCCCAGACGCAGCCACGCTCCTTATCGCCGGAGGCACCACCTCCACGGCCACCGAGGAAGAGGCCGAGGAAGCGGCCGAGGCGGCGCTGTCGACCGTCGACTCCGAGTTCGGCCGCACGACCGACCCCGTTCGCATGTACATGCGCGAGATGGGCACAGTGGAGCTGCTCACTCGCGAGGGTGAGATCGAGATCGCCAAGCGCATCGAAGGCGGCCTGCAGGCGATGATGCACGCCATCAGCGCCTCGCCCACGACGATCGCCGAGATCCTCGCCATGGCCGACCGCATCGCGGCTGGCGAGATGTCGATCTCCGAGGTGGTCGACGGTTTCGTCTCGACCAACGAGGCCGATGACTATGTCGCCGAGGAAGACTTCGACGAGTTCGACGAGGAAGAGGACGAGGACGGCCAGGGCGGCAGCAAGGCACTGACGAAGAAGCTCGAGGAACTCAAGGCGCAGGCCCTCGAGAAGTTCGAGCAGTTGCGCGGCCACTTCGACCGCATGCGCCGCGCCTACGAGAAGGAGGGCTACCGCTCGCCCGCCTACAACCGCGCGCAACTGGCCATCAGCGAAGACCTCATGTCCATCCGCTTCACGGTCAAGACGATCGAGCGGCTGTGCAACATCCTGCGCTCGCAGGTGGACGATGTGCGTCGCTACGAGCGCGAGCTGCGCAAGATCGTGGTCGACAAGTGCGGCATGCCGCAAGACCATTTCATCAAGACCTTCCCGCCCAATGCCCTGAACCTGCAGTGGGCCGAGAAGGAAATCGCCGCCAACACGCCCTACAGCGCTGTGCTGAGCCGCAATCTGCCTGCCGTGCAGGAGCTGCAGCAGAAGCTGATGGACATCCAGGCCAAGGCTGTCGTCCCGATTGATGACCTCACGGACATCAACAAGAAGATGAACGAGGGCGAAAAGGCCTCGCGCGACGCCAAGAAGGAAATGATCGAGGCCAACCTGCGTCTGGTGATCTCGATTGCGAAGAAGTACACCAACCGCGGTCTGCAGTTCCTGGATCTGATCCAGGAAGGCAACA
>JBMOGN010000078.1:0-13983 GCA_049318345.1 Rubrivivax sp.
TGAGACCGGGCATCTCGGTCTCGGCGATCTTGATTTCCTTGCGGCCCCAGTCGGCGAGCGACAGGTCGGCCACGGCGTAGTCGGCGGTGTGCAGGGGTTTGAGGACGGCGTTCATGGTGAGGCTCCGTGGGTTCAGGAACCTGCACGACGACGAACGCGGGTGGACTCGGTGCTCACCCACGCCGGTGCGGCGTGCAGGTGAGCGCGGTTGCAAGGGGGGATTCCGAGCCTGGCCTCAAGGACTGAGGTTGCAACGCTCCTCGGAATATGCGGGATTGTACCAAGGCGGCCGCGAGCCTGCACGCCGGCGCTGTGCAAGACTTCCCGGCATGGAGCCCGCCTCGGATCGCCCGCGCCCGCTGAACGAACTCCCGCTGCATGCCCTGGCCGCGGTGTCGGGCGTGCTCACCGACATCGACGACACCCTGACCGACCACGGCAGCCTGCTCGCGCCGGCCAGGGGCGCGCTGCAAGCCCTGGCAAAGGCCGGCGTGCCGGTGGTGGCCATCACGGGCCGGCCCCTGGGCTGGAGCGAGCCCCTGGCGCGCAGCCTGCCGCTGTCGGCGGTGGTGGCCGAGAACGGTGCGGTGGCGCTCGTGCCCGACCCCGGCGCGCCGGATGGCCTTCGCGTGGTCTTCGAACAGGACGAGACGACACGCGTCGCCAACTCGCAGCGCCTGCGCGAGGTGGCCGCGCGCGTGCTCGCCGAGGTGCCCGGCGCCACGCTGGCGCGTGACAGCGCCGGGCGCGTGACCGACATCGCCATCGACCACTCGGAGCACGCGCGCCTGGACGAGCCGGCCATCGCGCGCGTGGTGGTGCTCATGCGCGAGGCGGGCATGAGCGCCACCGTCAGCTCCATCCACGTCAACGGCTGGTTCGGCGCGCACACCAAGCTCAGCGGGGCGCGCTGGATGGTGCGCGAACTCTTCGGGCGCGAGCTCGACGCCGAGCGCGAGCGCTGGCTTTACGTGGGCGACTCCACCAACGACCAGCTCCTCTTCGGCCACCTGCCGCTGAGCGTCGGGGTGGCCAATGTGCGCGACTTCGCCGGAAGGCTGCACACCTGGCCGGCCTACATCACCGAAGGCGCGCGTGGGCAGGGCTTTGCCGAGGTGGCGCAGGCGCTGCTGGCGGCACGCGCAGCTTCTGCGCGGCTCACGCGGGGCTGAGCCCCAGGAACTCGCCCATGCGCTGCAGTTCGCCCTGCAGCGCCGCGCGCCAGGCTGCCTCGCGTGGGGCCCGGCTGGCCACGTAGCCGATGTCGGCCTGCAGCCGGCCCTCGACCACCGACACATTGCCCCAGCCGATCACGCGGTCGCGCCACAGCAGCGGCAGCGCGTAGTAGCCGCGCACCCGCTGCGGCGCGGGCGTGTAGGCCTCGAAGCGGTAGGCCCAGCCCCACAGCAGCTCGAAACGCCGGCGGTCCCACACCACGGGGTCGAAGGGGGCGAGCAGGTGCGCGCCCAGCGCCTGCGCCGCCTGGGCGTGGCGCGCCGCGCCGGGGTTCTCCCCCGCAGGCCAGACCCAGCGCAGGCCGTCCACCTCGGCGCCGGGCAGCCGCCCCAGCGCCCGCTGCACGGCGGCGCGCCGCATGCCAGCCCACTGCGGCGCGCCGCCGCGCAGGTGGTGCACGAGCTCCGACAGCGAGCGCGCCGGCAAGGGGGCGTACTTGGCCACCACCACGTCGACCAGCGCGTCCAGGGCCGCGGCGGCGTCTCCCGCAGGCGCCTGTGGCTCGCGTGGCGCATAGCAGCGCGTGCCGCCCTCGCGCCGGGCCACGCGCAGCCAGCCTCGGTAGTGCATCTCGTCGAGCAGCTGCGTGCTGGCGTTCGTGGTGCCGCCGAACCAGTTGCGCGCCTGCCCGTGGCCGAAGTGCGCGTGCACCTCGCGCGGGTGCACGGTGCCGCGCTGGCGCACGAAGTCGAGCACCGCCTCGGCCTGCGCGTGGCGCGCCTTCGGCCAGGCCCGCATGCCGTGGCGCGGATGCATCAACGCGCAGGTGGCGCGCGGCAGGAAGCCGTAGTTGACGAAGAAGTCTTCCTCGATGGGCAGCGCGGCGTAGCGGCGTTCGAGGTCCCCGGCGCGGTAGCCGCGCACGCGGTGGCGCAGCGTGAGGTCCTGCGCGCGTGCCGGCGCGCGGATGGGGTCGGCCTGCACGAAGCCCAGGCGCTGGATCGCCCGCGGCAGCGTGGTGGGCGCAAAGAGCGAGCGTGCCACGGCGTAGGCGCGCAGCTGGTCGAGCGTGGGCGACATCGTGTGCCGATGCTGCCATACCGAGGAGGCGGGGCGGCTCCACAGGAGACAATGCCCCGATGCACCCGGCCCTTCAAGGCCTGACCGTGCTCGAGCGCGGCTGGCTGTCTTCCAACAACCTGATCATCCACCCTGCACCGGGCGAGCCCGGCGCCGTGCTCGTGGACACGAGCCACGTGAACCACGCCGAGCAGACGCTGGCGCTCGTGCGTCACGCGCTGCGCGGGCAGCCGCTGGCGCGCATCGTCAACACCCACCTGCACTCCGACCACTGCGGGGGCAATGCCGCGATGCGTGCGGCCTTTGGCGCGCCGGTGAGCGTGCCGCCGGGGCTGGCGCGTGTGGTGCGCGAGTGGGACACCACGCACCTGAACTACGACGACATCGGTCAGCGCTGCGCGCGCTTCGAGGCCGACGACGAGCTCGTCGTGGGCGAGGTGCTGCAGGCCGGCGGCCGCGCCTGGGAGGTGCTGGCTGCCCCGGGCCACGACCCCGACTCGGTGATGCTCTTCGACCGCACTCACGGCGTGCTGGTCTCGGCCGACGCGCTCTGGGAGGATGGCTTCGGCGTGGTCTTCCCCGAGCTCGTGGGCGAAAGCGGCTTCGAGGAGGCTGCCGCCGTGTTCGCGCTCATCGAGCGCCTGCCCGTGCAGGTGGTGGTCCCCGGGCACGGTGCGCCCTTCACCGACGTGGCCCGCGCGCTCGCGCGGGCCCGCTCTCGCCTGGCCGGCCAGCGCGCCGACCCGGCGCGACATGCCCGTCACGCCGTGAAGGTGCTCGTGAAGTACCACCTCATGGAGCAGCGCCGGGAGCCCCGCGAGGAGTTCTCGCGCTGGGCCGCCCACACGCCCTTCCTGGCCACGGTGTGGGCGCGCCACGGGCGCGCCCGGGCCGAGTCGCCCCTGGCATGGGCCGAGGCGCTCCTGGGCGAGCTCGCCGCGGCGGGCCTGGCCCGCGCCGACGGCCAGTGGGTGGAGGACGCGGGCAAAGACGCGGGCGGCTGAGCCGGCCCGCGCCCTGGCGGGTCAGAGCCCGGCGGCGGCGCGCAGCGCAGCGGCCTTGTCCGTGCGCTCCCAGGTGAACTCCGGCTCCTCGCGGCCGAAGTGGCCGTAGGCCGCCGTCTTGGAGTAGATCGGGCGCAGCAGGTCGAGCATCTGGATGATGCCCTTGGGACGCAGGTCGAAGTGCTCGTTCACGAGCGCGGCGATCTTCTCGTCGGGAATCACGCCCGTGCCCTCGGTGTAGACCGTGACGTTCATCGGGCGGGCCACGCCGATGGCGTAGGCCACCTGCACCTGGCACTGCTTGGCCAGGCCCGCGGCCACCACATTCTTGGCCACGTAGCGCGCGGCGTAGGCCGCCGAGCGGTCGACCTTGGAGGGGTCCTTGCCGGAGAAGGCGCCGCCGCCGTGCGGGCAGGCCCCGCCGTAGGTGTCCACGATGATCTTGCGCCCGGTCAGGCCGCAGTCGCCTTGCGGGCCGCCGATGACGAAGCGCCCGGTCGGGTTGATCAGGTACTTGGTGTCGGCGCTCAGCCACTCCGCCGGCAGCACGGGCTTGATGACCTCCTCGCGCACGGCCTCGTAGAAGGCGTCCGTCATGCGGTTGCCCAGGCTGTACTCGGGCGCGTGCTGCGAGGACACCACCACCGTGTCGATGGAGTGCGGCTTGCCGTCCACGTAGCGCATCGTCACCTGGCTCTTGGCGTCCGGGCGCAGGAAGGGCAGGCGGCCGTCCTTCCTCAGTTGCGCCTGGCGCTCCATGATGCGGTGCGCGTAGTAGATCGGCGCGGGCATGAGCTCGGGCGTCTCGTCGCAGGCGTAGCCGAACATCAGGCCCTGGTCGCCGGCGCCGGTGTTCAGGTGGTCGTCGCTCGCGTGGTCCACGCCCTGGGCGATGTCGTTCGATTGCTTGTCGTAGGCCACCAGCACGGCGCAGCCCTTGTAGTCGATGCCGTAGTCGGTGTTGTCGTAGCCGATGCGCTTGATCGTGTCGCGCGCGACCTGGATGTAGTCCACGTGCGCGTTGGTGGTGATCTCGCCGGCCAGCACCACGAGGCCCGTGTTGCACAGCGTCTCCGCGGCCACGCGGCTGCGCGGGTCCTGCGTGAAGATCGCGTCCAGGATCGCGTCGGAGATCTGGTCGGCGACCTTGTCCGGATGGCCTTCGGAGACCGACTCGGAGGTGAAGAGATAATCGTTTGCCACTTGTAGTGCTCCAGGTTGAAGTTGAATCGGCGTAGCCGTTCAGGAGGTCCTGGCAAGCGGCGACGCTTTAGCGGTATTCCGGGCTGAAAGAAGCTTTCGCACCGGGCGACCGGGAGACCGGCCGCATCGCCCCGCAAGTTGTCCTTAACTCGGCGATACGGCCAATTTTACAGCATTCATGTTCATCGCCCTGGCCCGCTGGCTGTCGCGTCGTCGCCTGTCGACCCTGCATGCGCTGGGCGCGGCGCTGGGCTGGCTCGTGTGGCTCGCCTCGCCCGCGTACCGCAGGCGCCTGCGCGAGAACGCCGCCCGGGCGGGCGTGGGCCCGGCCGCGCAGCGCGCCTCGGTGGCCGAGGCCGGGCGCATGACGCTGGAGATCCCGCGGGTGTGGCTGCGCCCGCCCGGCGTGCCGCTGGCCGACCCCGTGCGCTGGGAGGGGGGCGCCCTCATCGAGCGCGCCATCGAGCGCGGCGCGGGCCTGCTCATCCTCACCCCGCACCTGGGCAGCTTCGAGGTGGCGGCGCAGGCCTACGCGCAGGACTTCGGCCGGCGCCAGCCCATGACGGTGCTGTACCGCCCGGCGCGCCAGGCCGCGCTGCGCGCGCTCGAGGAGACCGCACGCACCCGCCCGGGGCTGGCTTCGGCGCCGGCCACGCTGGCCGGCGTGCGCCAGTTGCTGCGCGCGCTGCGCCGCGGCGAGACCGTGGCGCTGCTGCCCGACCAGGTGCCGCCCGCGGGCCAGGGCGTGTGGGTCCCCTTCTTCGGCCACCCGGCCTACACGATGACGCTGGCCGCACGCCTGGCCCACCAGACTGGCGCCACGGTGCTGTTGGCCTGGTGCGAGCGGCTGCCGCGCGGCACGGGCCACGTGGTGCACATGCTCGAGCCCGAGGGCGAGCTGCCCGAGGGCGACGAGGCCGCGGCGCGCCACGTGAATGCCGCCATGGAGGCGCTCGTGCGCCGGCGCCCCGAGCAGTACCTCTGGGGCTACCACCGCTACAAGGAGCCGCGCCGCGTGGCGTGAGCACGGAGCCATGGCGCTGAACCTCCTTCCCCGCGCCCTGGTGGGCACGCTGCGTCTGCTGCAGCACCTGCCCATGCCCGCGCTGGTGCGGCTGGGCCGGGGTGTGGGCGCGCTGCTGTACGCGCTGGGCCGCAGGCGCCGTGCGGTGGCGGCGCGCAACCTGGCGCTGTGCCTGCCGCAGCTCGATGCGGCGCAGCGCCGCGCCGTGCTGCGAGAGCACTTCGCGCTGCTCGGGCGCAGCCTCGTGGAGCGCGCCCTGCTGTGGTACGCGCCGCTGCCGCGGCTGCGCGCGCTCATCCAGGTCGAAGGCGACATCGGCCTGGCCGCGCGCAGCCCGCGCCCGGTGATGTGGCTCGTGCCTCACTTCCTCGGCCTGGAGGTGGCCGGCGCGGCGGTGCAGCTCTTCCAGGAGCGCGTGGTGGTGGACATCTACCAGCCCCAGCGCAACCCCTACTTCGACCGCGTGATCAAGGCCGGGCGGCTGCGCTTCGGCCGCGCCGAGGCCTACCCGCGCGGCACGCCGATCCGCCACATCCTGGCGCGGCTGAAGGCCGGGCACCCCTTCTTCAACATGCCCGACCAGGACTTCGGCGTGAAAGACGCAGCCTTCGTGCCCTTCTTCGGCGTGCCCGCGGCCACGCTGCTGGCCCCCTCGCGCATGGCGCGCATGCTGGACATGGTGGTGCAGCCGGTGGTGGTGGACATCCTGCCCGGCGCGCAGGGCTGGCGCGTGCGCTTCCTGCCGCCGCTGGAGGGATTCCCCACCGACGACCCGCAGGCCGACGCCGCGCGCATGAACGCCTTCGTCGAGCGACAGATCCTGCTCGACCCGCCGCAGTACCTGTGGGTGCACAAGCGTTTCAAGTCGCGCCCGCCCGGGCAGCCGTCGCTGTACGACCCGCCGGCCGGATAATCCGTCCCCCATGACGCTGCGCTTCACCAAGATGCAGGGCGCCGGCAACGACTTCATCGTGCTGGACGCCACGCGCGGGCCCGTGGAGCTGCCGCCCGCGCGTGCCCGCGCCCTGGCCGACCGGCGCCTGGGGATCGGCGCGGACCAGATCCTCGTCGTCGGCCCGGCGCCCTCGGCGCAGGTGGACTTCGGCTACCGCATCTTCAACGCCAGCGGCGAGGAGGTGGAGCACTGCGGCAACGGCGCGCGCTGCTTCCTGCGCTACGTGCTGGAGCGCGGCCTCACGCGCAAGCCCGTGGTGCGGGTGCAGACCATGAACCGCGTGCTCGAGCTGCGCGCGCGCGATGACGATCGCGTGAGCGTGGACATGGGCGCACCGGAGTTCCGCCTGGCGCGCGTGCCCTTCGACGCGAGCGGCCTGCAGCCGCACCGGCTGGCCGGCTTCGAACTCTGGCCGCTGGCGCTGGCCGACCGCACCGTGGAGGTGGCCGTGCTGTCGATGGGCAACCCGCACGCCGTGCAGCGCGTGGACGATGTGGACACCGCGCCCGTGCTGCAGCTCGGCCCGCAGGTGGAGACCCACGCGCGCTTTGCGCAGCGCGTGAACGCGGGCTTCCTTCAGGTGGTGTCGCGCAGCCAGGTGCGGCTGCGCGTGTTCGAGCGCGGCGCGGGCGAGACGCTGGCCTGCGGCACGGGCGCCTGCGCGGCGGTGGTGGCCGGCATCCGGCTGGGCTGGCTCGACGCCGCGGTGGAGGTGGACACGCGCGGCGGGCGCCTGACCATCGAGTGGGCGGCGCGCGCGGACGACCCTGCCTCCTGGACCGCGCCCGTGGTGATGACGGGCCCGGCGACTTTCGTCTTCGAAGGAGAGACCGAACTGTGAGCAACGATTCCAACGAGGCCGGCGCGAGCCTGCAGGGCATCACCGAGCAGGACATCGCCCGCTACCTGGCGCTGAACCCCGGCTTCTTCGAGCGGCACGCCGAGCTGCTGGGCAGCATCCAGCTCGCCAGCCCGCACGGCATGCGCGCGGTCTCGCTGCAGGAGCGGCAGATGCAGATGCTGCGCGAGCGCATCCGCGGGCTGGAGCAGAAGATCGTGGAGATGATCCGCCATGGCCAGGAGAACGTGACGCTGGCCGAGCGGCTGCACCGCTGGACACGCGCGCTGCTGCTCACTGGCGAGCCCGCGGCGCTGCCGGCCACGCTCGTGGAGGCGCTGCAGCACGAGTTCATGATCCCGCAGGCGGCGCTTCGGGTGTGGCACGTGGACGCCGCCCACGCGGGCGCGGACTTCGCCCAGGGCGCCAGCGCCGAGCTGCGCAGCTTCACCGCCAGCCTGGCCACGCCCTACTGCGGATTGAACGCCGGCTTCGAGGCCGCGCGCTGGCTGCCGCAGCCCACTGCCGTGATGTCGCTGGCGATGATCCCGCTGCGCGACGAGGGCGGCACCGTGATCGGGCTGCTCGTGCTGGGCTCGCCCGACCCCACGCGCTACAGCGCCGAGATGGGCACGGAATTTCTCGTGCGCATTGGCGAGGTGGCCAGCGCCGCGCTGTCGCGCCTGCACGAGGAGCCGTGACGCCGGGCGCGCGCGAGCCCTTGCCCCCCGAGCTGCAGGCTTTCCTGCAGCACCTCGAGGTGGAGCGGCGGCTGGCTGCGCGCACGCTGGCGATGTACCGCGACGCCCTGGCCTGGCTGCAGGCCTCGGCGCAGGCGCATCCGGTGGCGCTGCACGCGGTGCAGACACACCACGTGCGCCGCTTCACCGCGCAGCTACGGGAGCGGGGCCTGGGCCCGCGCAGCATCGCTATCGCGCTGGCCGCCTGGCGTGGCCTGTACCGGTGGTGGGGGCGCGCGGGGGTGGTGCGTGCCAACCCGGTGGACGGCGTGCGCGCGCCGCGCGCGCCCAAGCCGCTGCCCAAGGCGTTGTCGGTGGACCAGGCGGTGGCGCTGGCCACGCAGGCGGGGCAGGCGAGCCGGGTCCCTGCTGCCCCGGCCGCAGGCACGGCGGCGGGTGTCGGGCGCGCGCACGCCGCACGCCAGGCGCTGCGCCTGCGCGACCACTGCATCGTGGAGCTGCTGTACGGCTGCGGGCTGCGCGTGGGCGAGCTCACCGGGCTGGATGTGCAGGGTGGCGCGGCCGCCGCCGGCTGGATCGATGCACCCGACGCCACCGCACACGTGCTGGGCAAGGGCTCCAAGCGCCGCAGCGTGCCCGTGGGCGGCCCGGCGCTGCAGGCGCTGGCCGCCTGGCGGGCCGTGCGCGAGCAGGTGGCCCGCCCGGGCGAGGTCGCGCTCTTCGTCTCGCAGCGCGGCACGCGCCTGACCGCCAGCCAGGTGCGCACGCGGCTGCGCACGCTGGCCGTGGAGGCCGGCCTGCCCACCCACGTGCACCCGCACATGCTGCGCCACAGCTTCGCCAGCCACGTGCTGCAGTCCAGCGGCGACCTGCGCGCCGTGCAAGAGCTGCTCGGCCACGCCAACATCACCACCACGCAGGTCTACACCAAGCTCGACTTCCAGCACCTCGCTCGCGTGTACGACGCGGCGCATCCGCGAGCGCGAGCGCGAGCGCGGGGGAGCGAACCGCAGGCGCCGGTCCCCGACACCTCCCCCGAACCGGACGGCGCGACCGGCGCACCCTGAGCGAAGGCTGAGCCCCACTGGCCGCCCGCATAGCCGTCGCGGTCCCGGTACACGCTGCCGCCATTGGCGACAATCCCCCCCATGAAAACCATCACCCTGCGCGAAGGCAAGGAACGGTCGCTGCGCCGCCGCCACCCCTGGGTGTTCGAGGGCAGCATCGCGCGCGGCCGCGCCGATGCGGGCGAGACGGTGCGCGTGGAGTCGGCCGCGGGCGAGTTCCTGTGCTGGGGCGCGTACAGCCCGAGCTCGATGATCCGCGTGCGCGCCTGGACCTTCGATGAAGCCGAACGCGTGGACCACGCCTTCTTCAAGCGCCGCGTGGCCCGCGCGCTGGCGCTGCGTGCGCGGCTGGCCCCCGAGAGCGACGGCGTGCGCCTCGTGCACGGCGAGGCCGACGGCCTGCCCGGCCTCATCGTCGACCGCTACGGCCAGGTGCTGAGCGCACAGTTCCTGAGCGCGGGCATGGAGCGCTGGCGCGAGGCGCTGGCCGACATCCTCGTGGCGGCCAGCGGCTGCGCGCGGCTCTTCGAGCGCTCGGACTCCGGCGTGCGTGCGCTGGAGGGCCTGGAGCCGCGCACGGGGTGGTTGCGTGGTGGCCACCCCGCCGCACCCGCTCCCGATGCGGATGCGGATGCTGCCGTGGCATCCACGCCCACCGAAGTCACCATCCGCGAGCACGGCTGGCGTCTGTCGCTCGATGTGGCCAGCGGCCACAAGACAGGCTTCTACCTCGACCAGCGCGACAACCGCGCCGCCTTTGCGCGCTGGGTGCGCCAGTTCGGGCTCAAGCGCGTGCTCAACTGCTACTGCTACACCGGCGGCTTCTCGGTGGCGGCGCTGGCTGGCGGGGCCGAACACGTCACGGGTGTGGACTCCTCGGCTCCCGCGCTTGAACGCGCGAGTGCGCATGTGGTGCTCAACGGCTTCGACCCCGCGCGCCACACGGCGGTGGACGCCGACGTCAACGCCTTCCTGCGCGAGCAGCTGCAGGCCGGCGCGAGCTTCGACGCCATCGTGCTGGACCCGCCCAAGTTCGCCCCCACTGCCAGCCATGCCGAGCGCGCGGCGCGCGCCTACAAGGACATCAACCGCCTGGCACTCAAGCTGCTCGCCCCGGGCGGGCTGCTGCTCACCTTCTCGTGCTCGGGCGGTGTGGGCGCGGAGCTCTTCCACAAGATCGTGGCCGGTGCCGCCGCCGATGCGGGCGTGGACGGCGCCATCCTCGCGCGCCTGGAAGGTGCGCCGGATCACCCGACCACGCTCGTGTTTCCCGAGGGTGAGTACCTGAAGGGGTTGGCGATCCTGAAGGCGTGAGAAGATCATTGCATGCAGCCCGCGCGCGACGCCACGCCCCGGTGGCACTACCGCTTCGACAACTTCGGCCGTGCGCATGCCCTGCTGCGCGAGGCGGTGGAGCTCTCGCAGGAGCGCACCCTCACCCCGCTCGAGCAGGAGGGCGCGATCCAGCGTTTCGAGTACTGCTGGGAACTTGCGTGGAAGACGCTCAAGGACTACCTCGAGCAGCAGGGCGTGCAGCTTCCCACCGTGACGCCGGCCACCGTGGTGCGCGCTGCACTTGGCGCAGGGCTCATCGCTCAGGGTGAAGGCTGGATGCGGATGCTCGACACGCGCAACAAGCTCGCCCACACCTACGACTTCAAGGCCTTCGCGGCTGCGCTGGAGGCGGTGCGGGCCGAGTACTTCGGGTTGCTCGATGCGCTGCACGGTAGGCTGCTCGGCGAACGCCTGCAGGAGCCCCCCCGTTGAGCGACCTTCCCGCACTCACCGAGGCGGAGCGGGCCACGGTGCTGCGCCTGCTGCGCGCCCATGCCGATCAGGTGCAGCGCGCGCTTGTGTTCGGCTCGCGCGCCACCGGGCGGGCCCGGCCGGCGTCGGACATCGACATCGCGCTGCTTGGCGTGAAGGACCCCGCCACCGTCGACCGGCTGCGCACCGAGTTCGAGGAGAGCCTGCTGGCCGTGACGGTGGACCTGGTCGATTACGACCGTCTCGCCAACGTGCGGCTGCGTGCCCACATCGACACGGTGGGCGTGGCGCTGGAACTGGGCCCAGGCTGAAAGAAGCGGCCGGGCAGGCCGCTCGCCTTGCCCTGCCCCCGACGCCCGCCTCGCCTCACCCCTCGCAGAGATGAACGACCGGCCCCTGATGCACCGGGTCATCGCCCTCACCGGCACCGCCGGCCACCTGCTCGCGCTGCTCGGCGCGGTGGACCCGCTGGAAGGCTCGGTGGTGGTGGTGATCGGCTGTGCGCTCGTCGCGCTGCACGCCTGGCTCACCGGGGTGCCGCGCGCGCTGCTGGCCTACCGCACGGCCGTGTCGGTGATGGCGGGCTTCGGCGTGGCGGCGCTGTGGGGCTTCTCGGCGCTGGGCGGCTTCGGCGGCGAGGAGGGCGTGGCCGGGGCCTGGGCGCTGTTCGTGCTGCCGTACCCGGCCGCGCTCGTGGCCCTTTTCAGCGGCCCGGCCGCGCCGCGCTGGGTGGCCTGGGGCGGCTGCGCAGTGGGTGCGGGCTACGTGGCGATCGCCGCCGTGATCGTGCTGCGCCCGCCGCCGCACGGGGGCAACCCGTTCGACACCGCCGCGCTGGTGGGCAGCCTCGGGCTGGCCTTGCTGGCGGCGTGCGCGGCGCGCATGGCGTGGCAGCGGTCCGGTTGAAGACCTGAGCGACCGACGGCCGGCTACGCCGCCCCCGGCAACACCACCGCCGTCCCGAATTTCGCTCGCTTGATCGCGAAGTAGGTCTTCACATTCCGCACGTTTGCGTCCTGCGTGAAGAGCCGCTGCGCGAGCGAGTGATAGCCGGCCATGTCGCGCGCGTGCACCACGAGCACGAAGTCCGGCCCGGGCGAGACGCGCCAGCACTGCTGCACCGCAGGCTCCGCCACAGCGCGGGCCTCGAAGGCGTCCAGGTGCTCGGCACCCTGCCGGTCGAGCGTGACTTCCACCAGCGCCGACAGCCCCGCGCCCACGGCCTGCGGCGAGACGATGGCCACCGTGCGCTCGATGACCCCGGCCTCCTCCAGGCGCCGCACCCGGCGCAGCGCCGTGGCGGGCGACACGCCCGCGGCCTCGGCCAGGGCCTGGTTGGAGCGCGAGGCGTCTTCCTGGAGCCCGGCGAGCAGGCGCAGGTCGAGTGCGTCGAGATCAATCGCCGGGGCGATGCGGACCCCGGGGACTGGCGCTGGCGGAGGATTCGACATGATTGAAGATTGCAGAAATTAATTCTTCGTGAAAGATATTCACTTTTTGAAGCCAAGACAACATTTTCAATCAATATCATGGAGTAATCGCAACCTGATTGCACGCAAGCCTCACTAGCATCCCGCCCATCCTGTCTCGGAGCCCCCACCCATGTGCGGCATCGTCGGCGCGGTCAGCACGCGCAACATCGTTCCCATCCTCGTCGAGGGCCTGAAGCGCCTGGAGTACCGGGGCTACGACTCCTGCGGCGTGGCCGTGCACCGGGGCGGAGGCCTGCAGCGCGCGCGCAGCACCTCGCGCGTGGCCGAGCTGCAGGCGCAGGTGGATGCCGACGGCATCGAGGCTGCCACCGGCATCGCCCACACGCGCTGGGCCACGCACGGCGCGCCGGCCGTGCACAACGCCCACCCGCACTTCTCGCACGGCCCCGGGCCGCTGGAGGCCCTGGACGGGCGTGGCGCCGCCTCCGGGCAGATCGCCCTCGTGCACAACGGCATCATCGAGAACCACGACGAGCTGCGCGCCGAGCTGCGCGCGCGCGGCTACGCCTTTGCGAGCCAGACCGACACCGAGGTCATCGCCCACCTCGTGCACCAGCTCTACGAGGGCGACTTGCTGGAGGCCGTGCAGCGCGCCGTGGTGCGCCTGCGCGGCGCCTACGCGATTGCCGTCTTCTGCCGCGACGAGCCCGGGCGCATCGTCGGTGCGCGCGAAGGCTCGCCGCTGGTGCTGGGTATCGGCACCGGCGCGAGCGAGGGCGAGCGCTTCCTGGCCAGCGACCCCATGGCGCTGGCCGGCGTGACCGACCAGATCGTCTACCTCGAGGAAGGCGACGTGGTGGACCTGCAGATCGGCAAGCACTGGGTGAGCGCGCGCGCGGCCGGCGCCGG
Organism: Rubrivivax sp.; assembly: GCA_049318345.1. Taxonomy (GTDB): domain Bacteria; phylum Pseudomonadota; class Gammaproteobacteria; order Burkholderiales; family Burkholderiaceae_C; genus Rubrivivax. Next base: position 13,158 of record JBMOGN010000078.1, read on the forward strand.
CCGGTTCCAGGCCGTGGAGCGCCCCGTGCGCACCGTGCAGGCCCACAGCGGCGCGGCCGAGCTCGGGCCGTACCGCCACTACATGCAAAAGGAGATCTTCGAGCAGCCCAAGGCGATCGCCGACACGCTCGACGCCGTGCAGGGCATCTCCCCGGAGATCTTCGGCGACGGCGCCTGGCGCATCTTCAAGGAGATCGACCGCGTGCAGATCCTGGCCTGCGGCACGAGCTACTACTCAGGTTCCACCGCGCGCTACTGGCTGGAGTCCGTGGCCGGCATGCCCACCACGGTGGAGATCGCCAGCGAGTACCGCTACCGCGACAGCGTGCCCGACCCCCGCACCCTCGTGGTCACCATCTCGCAAAGCGGCGAGACGGCCGACACGCTGGCCGCGCTCAAGCACGCGCGCGCGCAGGGCATGCCCCACACGCTGACCATCTGCAACGTGTCCACCAGCGCCATGGTGCGCGAGTGCGCGCTCTCCTTCATCACGCGTGCGGGCCCCGAGGTGGGTGTGGCCTCCACCAAGGCCTTCACCACGCAGCTCGTGGGCCTGTACCTGCTCACGCTGGCCCTGGCCCAGGTGCGCGGCCGCCTGGACGACGCGCAGGAGAAGACGGCGCTGGAGGAACTGCGCCACCTGCCCGCCGCCGTGCGCGCGGTGCTGGCGCTGGAGCCCCAGGTGATCGCCTGGAGCGAGGAGTTCGCGCGCAAGGAGAACGCGCTCTTTCTGGGGCGCGGGCTGCACTACCCGATCGCGCTCGAGGGCGCGCTCAAGCTCAAGGAGATCAGCTACATCCACGCCGAGGCCTACCCCGCCGGCGAG
>JBMOGN010000079.1:0-13947 GCA_049318345.1 Rubrivivax sp.
CAGCCCGAGCGCCACCGACACCGCCGCGCCGCTGGACGAGCCGCCGGGGATGCGCGCCAGCGCCGCGTCGTGCGGGTTGCGCGGCGTGCCGAAGTGCGGGTTGATGCCCACGCCGGAGAAGGCGAACTCGCTCATGTTCGTCTTGCCCAGGATCGCAGCCCCGGCCGCGCGCAGGCGCGCCACGGTCGGCGCATCGGCCTGGGCCGGTGCGGCTGCGGGCTCCTCCTGGCGCAGGGCCGATCCGGCCCAGGTAGCCTCCCCCGCGACATCGAAGAGGTCCTTGACGGTCACGGGCAGGCCGGCCAGCGGGCCGCCTGATGCGACTGGCACGCCTGCGCGCACCAGCGCGTCGGCGTGGCGTGCCGCGGCAAGCGCCGCCTGCGGGTGCAGCCGCGTGAAGACATGCGCGGCGGCCGGGCCCTGCGCCGCGTCAAGGGCCTGCTGCACCAGGACCTCGTGGGTGATTTCGCCGCGCGCCAGGCGCGCGCGCAGTTCGACGATGCGGCTCATGTGGGGCTCCTTGCCCGCGAGTCTGCCCGTTTCGCAGCACCTCGTGTGCCGGAACCCGGCGCGACGGCGGCCGCGCGCCTGGGGCCTCAGGACAGCCCGCGCGCCAGCGCCGCCAGCACGATGTCGCGCGAGAACTCCGCGGCCACTTGCTCGACGAAGCGCGGGAAGTCCACGTGCGCCTGGTCGTCGGCCCGGTCCGAGACGGTGCGCAGCACGCACAGCGGCACCTCGAAGTCGGCGCATACCTGAGCCGTGGCGGCCCCTTCCATCTCCACGGCCAGCGCATCGGGCAAGGCCTCGCGCAGGGCCTGGCTCTCGGACGCGCGCGAGACGAAGCGGTCTCCGCTGACGACGAGGCCGCGGTGGGCCTGCACCTGCTGCAACCCGAAGCCCGACAGCGCCGCGTGCGGCGCGGCCAGCACCTGGTCCACGGCCTGCAGCAGCAGCGCCGTGCGCGCCGGGTCGGTGGCAAAGCGCGAGCGACCGGTCAGGGGCACCTCCCAGCGCGGGAACAGCGGCGAGGCATCCAGGTCGTGCTGCAGCAAGGCATCGGCCACGACGACATCGCCCACGCGCACCCCCGCCCCGAGCCCGCCGGCCACCCCGGTGAACAGCACGCTGCGCGCGCCAAAGCGCTCCACCGCCAGCGCGGCCGTGGCCGCGGCCGCCACCTTGCCGATGCCGCTGAGCACCAGCAGCACCTCCTGCCCGGCCAGGCGCCCGAGGTGGAAGTCGCGGCCCGCGCAGCGCTGCACCTGCCGCGCCTGCAACTGCGGCAGCAGCGCGCGCAACTCCTCGCGCATCGCGCTGATCACCGCCAGCCGCGCCACCGCGTGTGCTCTCTCAGGGTTTGGGGGCGTGCTGCAGGAAATCGAAGTCACAGCCCTGGTCGGCCTGCAGCACGTGCTCGGCGTAGAGCTTCTGGTAGCCGCGCGTCGGGCGTGCGGGCGGCGCGGGCAGCGCGGCGCGGCGCCGCGCGAGCTCGGCCTCGTCCACGAGCAGGTCGATGCGCCGCTCGCGCACGCTCAGCCGGATGCGGTCGCCGTCCCGCACCAGGGCCAGCGGGCCGCCGGCAGCGGCCTCGGGCGTCACGTGCAGCACGATGGTGCCGAAGGCGGTGCCGCTCATGCGCGCATCGGAGATGCGCACCATGTCCTTGACGCCGGCCTGCGCGAGCCTCTTCGGGATGGGCAGGTAGCCGGCCTCGGGCATGCCGCTGCCGCTGGTGGGGCCGGCGTTCTGCAGCACCATGAAGTCCTCGGGCCCGATGTCCAGCGCCGGGTCGTCCACGCGCTGGCTGAGGTCCTCCAGCGAGGAGAACACCACCGCGCGCCCCTCCTTCTCGAAGAGGTTCTTGTCGGCCGCCGAGCGCTTGAGGATAGCCCCTCCCGGGGCGAGCGAGCCGAACAGCGCCACGAGCCCACCCACGGGCTCCACGGGCTCGGCGGCACGGCGCACGATGCGGTGGTCCACCCAGGCCCCCTCCTCGGCAGCCAGGCGCTCGCCCAGGGTCTCGCCGGCGACGGCCAGGGTGTCCAGGTGCAGCAGCGGCTTGAGTTCGCGCAGCAGCGCCCCCATGCCACCGGCGGCGTGGAAGTCCTCCATGTAGTTGTCGCCCGTGGGCTTGAGGTTCACGAGCACGGGCGTGGTGTCGCTGAGCTCGTTCAGGCGCTGCAGCGACACCGGGATGCCCAGCCGCCCGGCCACGGCCGTGAGGTGGATGATGGCGTTGGTGCTGCCGCCCAGCGCGAGCAGCACGCGCAGCGCGTTCTCCACCGACTTCGGCGTGATCACCTGGCTCGGGCGGATCGGCCGCCCCACGAGCTGCACCGCCAGCGCGCCGCTGGCCTCGGCCGCGCGCAGCCGGTCGGCATGCACGGCCGGGATCGCCGCCGTGCCCGGCAGCGACATCCCCAGCGTCTCGGCGATGCAGGCCATGGTGCTGGCGGTGCCCATGACGGCACAGGTGCCCGCGGTGGTGGCCAGCCGCCCCTCGATGGCGTCGATCTCCCCGCGCGAGACCTTGCCGGCGCGGAAGCTCCCCCAGAAGCGGCGGCAGTCGGTGCAGGCCCCCAGCCGCTCGCCCTCGTGCCGCCCGGTCATCATCGGGCCGGTGACGAGCTGCACCGCCGGCACGTCGGCCGCGGCCGCACCCATGAGCTGCGCCGGCACGGTCTTGTCGCAGCCGCCGATGAGCACCACCGCGTCCATCGGCTGGGCACGGACCATCTCCTCCACGTCCATGCTCATGAGGTTGCGAAACATCAGGCTCGTCGGGCTGAGGAACACCTCGCCCAGCGAGATCGTCGGGAACTCGATGGGCAGGGCACCGGCGGCCAGCACCCCGCGCTTGACGGCCTCCACGAGCTCGGGCATCGCGCGGTGGCAGTTGTTGAAGCCCGAGCCGCTGGAGGCGATGCCCACGACGGGCTTGCCCAGGATGTCGCCCGAGTAGCCCATCGACTTGATGAACGAGCGCCGCAGGTACAGCGCAAAGTCGCGGTCGCCGTAGTTGGTCAGCCCGCGCGCGATGCCCACCGCCTTCACCTCACTCATTGCCGATGCTCCACAGTCTTGGATGCCTACACGCGACGCGCGTGCTCACAGGCGCGTGCGAATGTATTTCGGCTCGAGATAGTCGCGCAGGCCCAGGGCTCCTCCCTCGCGCCCCATGCCGCTTTCCTTGACCCCGCCGAAGGGCATCTCGGCCGCCGCGATGGCCAGCTCGTTGACGCCCACCATGCCCGCCTCGATGGCCTCGCTGGCCAGCGTGGCGGTCTTCAGCGAGCGCGTGAACAGGTAGGACGCCAGGCCGTAGCGCGTGGCGTTGGCGCGCTCGATGGCCTCGTCGAAGGTGTCGAAGGGTGCGAGCGGGGCCACCGGCGCGAAGGGCTCGTCGCGCATGATGCGGGCCGCCTCGGGCACGTCGGCCAGCACGGTGGGCGCGAGGTAGTAGCCCTTGTCGCCGGGCAGGCCAGCCGGGCGGGCTCCGCCCGCGGCCAGCCGCGCGCCGTGCGCCACGGCGTCCTCGATGAGCGCGTGCGCGTGCACGAGGCCGCGCCGGTTGGCCATCGGCCCCACGTCCACGCCCTCCTGCAACCCGGGGCCGACCTTCAGCGACGAGGCCACCTCCACGAATCGCGCCGTGAAGCGCTCGTACAGGCTGCGGTGCACGTAGAAGCGCGAGGGCGAGGCGCACACCTGCCCGCAATTGCGGTACTTGAAGCGCGCGCACTGCTCGGCCGCGTGCTCCACATCGGCGTCCTCGAAGACGAGCACGGGGGCGTGGCCGCCAAGCTCCATCGACACGCGCTTGATGCCCTCGGCGGCCAGCCGCAGCATCTGGCGGCCCACGGCGGTGGAGCCGGTCAGCGAGATCTTGGCCACGCGCGCGTCGCGCACCAGGTGCTCGGCGATGAAGGCGGCGTCGCCCGTGACGAGGCTCACGGTGCCCGCGGGCAGGCCCGCGTCGTGCAGCGCCTGCACGAGGGCCATGCACGAGCCGGCCGCCTCGCTGGCGGGCTTGACGACGATGCTGCAGCCCGCGCCCAGCGCCGCGGCGATCTTGCGCGAGGGCAGCAGCGCGGGGAAGTTCCAGGCCGAGAAGGCCGCCACCACCCCCACGGGCTCCATGCGCACGTGCATGCGCACCTCGGGCACGCGGGCCTGGAAGGTGTGGCCGTACACGCGCTGGGTCTCGCCGGCGTACCAGTCGAACTGGTCGGCGGCGTCACCGATCTCGCCGCGGGCCTGCGCCAGGGGCTTGCCGGTCTCGGTGGACATCATGCGGGCGATGTCGGCGGCACGCTCGCGCACGAGCGCGGCCGTGCGGTGCAGCACCGCGGCGCGCTCCCAGGGCGAAGTCTGGCGCCAGGCGCGAAAGGCCCGCTGCGCGCCGGCCACGGCGGCCTCCAGGTCCTCGGAGGTGGCCACCGGGATCCAGCCGATCACCTCCTCGCTGGTGGGGTCGAGCACCTCGCGCACGCCGCCGTCGGCGGCAGCACGCCAGGCGCCATCGATGTACAGGCCCCAGGCCCGGTACAGGCCGAGATCATCTCGCTTCATGGCTTGTTCCTTTGAGCCCGCACAGCCGGGCCGCTCTTGAACGGATGGCGCAGCTCAGACCACGCTGGCGCGGTACTGACGCTGCACGTCTTCGCACCAGTTGCCCACGTTCCAGGAGCCATAGGCCCCCAGCCCGCCTTCGGGAGCCTTGCCGGCGTACACCGGCACATGCACCACGGACAGCCCCGGGTGGGCATGGGCCTGGTGCAGCGCCTGGCGCAGCGAGGCCGCAGTGGTGCCCGCGTGCAGCGCACACACCCCGCGCACGCTGCCGGCCAGCTGCACGTAGTCCACCGCCACGCTGTCGTTCGTGCGGAACTCGTGGCCGTACTGGGCGTGCTGCAGCCCGGTGATGGCGGCCATGCGGCGGTTGTCGAAGATGACGATCATCCCGCGCGCGCCGTGCTCCACGGCGCTGATGAGCGCCTGCGGGTTCATCATGAAGGAGCCGTCGCCGGTGAAGGCCACCGCGTAGCGGGGCGTGCGGGCCAGCCCGCCGGCGATCACGGCGCAGGTGGCAAAGCCCATGTAGGAGGCGCCCGACTCGGTGAAGGTCTCCTCGGGGTGGTCGTCCTCCACGGTCTGGAAGCCGTTGGCCTGCACGTCGCCGGCGTCGAAGAACTTGACCGCACCGGCCTCGCGCGCAAAGTCGCACACGACCTTGATGGCTGCGGGCTGCGTGAGCACCGGCTGCTGCCAGACCGCGTCGTGAAGCGGCGCCACGGCCTGGCGCTGGGCCAGGAAGGCCTTCCACCCTGCCTTCTGCGCCAGGCAGGCCTGCAGCCACTGCGCGCGCTCGGCGGGCTGCGCGTCGGGCGCGCCCTGCAGCGCCTGCAGCAGCTGCCCGAGCACCACGCCGATGTCGCCCTGCAGTGCGAGGGTCTGGTTGTAGTGCGCCACGTCGGCCAGGTCGGCATTGATGTTGATCACCTGCGTGGCCTGCGGATAGCCGATGCCCGAGCAGTCGCTCTGGCACACCGCACGCGTGCCGATGGCCACCAGCAGCGTGGCCTCGCGCATGGCGAAGTTGCCGCTGAGGGAGCCCTTGCTGCCGCCCACGTGCATGTTGTGCGGGTGGGCGTCGGGCAGCACGCCAGTGGAGCCCGGGGAGAGCACCACCGCCGCGCCGCAGCGCTCGGCCAGTTCGCGCACCTGCGTAGCGAAGCCCCGCGCACCCCCCCCGGCCTTGATGACGATGCGGGTGTGGCCGCGCAGCGCCGCGGCCGCCTGCTGCAGCGCCGTCGCGTCGCCCACGGCCATCGGCGGGGCCGCCAGGCGCTCGGGCAGCGCCAGCAGGTTCAGGTCGCGGATGACCTGGGGCTGCGTGTTCAGCGGCAGCATCAGGTAGAAGGGCCCGGGCTTGGAGGGGTGGTGCACGCACTGCGTGCCCCGGCGCAGCGCGTCGCGGATGGCCTCGGGCGTGTGCAGCACGTAGCTCTGCCCCAGGAGTGCGGTCATCTGACCGTAGACATGCTGCTGCGGGCGGGGCACCTGCTGCATGTTGTAGCCCTCGCCCCAGGTCGTCTCGTCGCCGTAGAGGTGGTACAGGCCCACGCCGTTGCTGGCGGCCGCCAGCGAGCCCGCCAGGGCCTGCAGGCCGCCCGGGCCGATGGAGGTGACCACGGCGCACGTCTCGCGGTACACCCAGGCCAGCGCCGTCCCCGCGTGCGCCATCTCCACCTCGTTGCGGAAGTTGGCCACCTGCGTGACGCCCGCCTCGGTGTACACGCGCAGCACCTCGCCCAGGTCGGTGGAGCCGTGGCCGAAGATGGCCAGGTACTTGGTGACGCCCTGGCGCAGCAGGCCCAGCACGAGGGCCTCGGACAGGCTCGCGTCCACATGGCGCGGCAGCAGGCCCTGCTCGAGGGCAGCCAGCAGGCCGCCGGCGCGGGCGATGGCCCGGGCCCTGGCCTGCTGGCCCTCGCGGCCGGGCAGCACGATGGCCGGCACGCCGGCAGCAGCTTGGTTCATGGGCAGCAGCGTCAGTTCACCTTCAGGCCGGTCTTGGTCATCATCTCGGCCAGCAGCTTGTCGTCGCTGGCGATGGTGCGCATGAAGTCGCGCCCGGGCTGGAAGGCCGGCAGGAAGCCGCTCTTCTCGCCGTGGGTCTTGAAGTCCGCGCTGGTCACCGCAGCCTGCACCGCGGCCTCGAGCTTGGCCAGGATCGGCGCGGGCGTGCCGCGCGGAGCGGCCACGCCGCGCCACATCTCGGCCTGGAACGAGAAGCCCTGCTCCATGGCGGTGGGCACGGCCGGGAAGGCCGGGTCGCGCTCGGTGGACATCGCGCCCAGGATCTTCACCGTGCCGGCGCGCACGTGCGGGGCCAGTGCGCTGGGCAGCTGCACCAGCGCGTCGATGTGCGCGCCCAGCAGGCTCGGGACCACCTGCGCCGCGGCGAAGGGGACATGCAGCACCTCGGCCTTCTGGCCGGTGAAGAAGGCCACCGCCGTGATGTGCGTGTGGCTGCCCGTGCCGGAGTTACCCAGCTTGATGGCGCCGGGGTTCTTCTCGGCGAAGGCCATCATGTCCTTCAGGCTGTTCCAGGGCGAGTCCTTGCGCACGGCGATCACCGGGTTCTCGATGGTCACGCGGGCGATCGGGTCGAAGGCCTTGTAGTCGAAGGGCATGAGCCCGGAGTGGTAGGTGGTGGACACCGAGTTGGAGTTGAAGACGAGCGTGTAGCCGTCGGGCTTCTGCGACTGCACGTACTTGTAGGCCAGGGCACCACCGGCGCCGGGCCGGTTGATGACCACCACGTTCTTGCCCAGGCTCCTGCTCATGTTGTCGGCCAGCACGCGCGCGACCACGTCGGCCGATGAGCCGGCGGGGAACTGCACGATCAGCTCCACCGGCTTGGCCGGGTAGGCGGCAATCTCCGCTGCGCTCGGTGCGCCGGCCTGGGCCAGGGCCTGCGGGCAGGCTCCGACGACCGCGAGCGTGGCGGCCAGGGCGGGAACCCAGTTTCTGAACACCCCTTTGAACTTCCTCATCGCCTGTCTCCTCATCGGTGGTGGATCGCCGGCCCTGTGTCGTAATGGTGTGGGCGGGTCGGCTCGGGTTGCAGTTGAACTGTCTCCCTGCGCAATGACCTTGTCGAGTGCGTGTTTCCCTTGGAAGCGGTACTTTTCCCGTGAGTGTCGCGGGCCTCAGGCCGGCTGGACCCGGCCGGCCTCGGCCAGGCGGGCCTGCGCGCGCCGCGCCACGATCGCCTCCAGCACGCGCTCGGGCGTGGCGGGCAGCTGCGTGATGCGCACGCCCACGGCGTCGTGGATGGCGTTGACGATGGCTGCGGCCGTGGGCGTGATGGCCGGCTCGCCGATGCCCTTGACGCCCAGCGGCGTCTTCGGGTCGGGCTCCTCGATGAGCACGGACGTGACCTGGGGCACATCCAGCGTGGTGGGCAGGATGTACTTCGCAAAGCCCGGCGTGGTCGTGTGGCCCTCGGTCTGGAGGTAGTCCTCCATGAGCGCGTGGCCGACGGCCATCACCACCGCACCCTCGATCTGGCCCTCGACCTGCTGCGGGTTGACCACGCGGCCCACATCGTGCGCGGCCCACACCCCCAGCACCTGCACCTCGCCGGTGTCGTCGTCGACCTCGACCTCGGCCACCTGCGCGCCGAAGACGTAGCTCTGCCAGGGCGTGGAGGCCCCGGTCTCGGGGTCCAGCGGCGTGTGCGCGGAGGTGAAGAGGCCGCTGCCCACGATGACGATACCGCGCTCCTTCTTCAGCACGTGCACCGCGTGCTCCATCGACATGCGCTTGCTGGCTGAGCCCTCCACCCAGACCTCCCCGGCGAAGGCGCGCACGCTGTCCGCGCTCACGCCCCAGTACGCGCCCAGGGCCTGGCGAAATTTGCCAAAAGCCTCGCGGCAGGCGATGGCGACCGCGTTGCCGATCATGTAGGTCATGCGCGTGGCGCCGGCGTGCGCCGCCTCGGGCACGCGCGCGGTGTCGTTGTCGGCCAGCACGATGTCCTGCGGCCGCACGCCCATCTCCTGCGCCGCGATCTGGCACAGGCCCGTGAGCACGCCCTCGCCAATCTCGGTGACGCCCGTGGCCACCTTCAAGGTGCCGCCATCGTCGAGTTCCACCCACACCGCCGCGCGGTCCATCGCCGCGGTCCGCGCGATTCCGTACCAGCCGCAGGCCACGCCTCGTCCTCGGTGTTTCATCGTGCGCTCCTCACTTGGCCGGCACCATCTCGACCGGCCCGGGCCCGGCCACCACCGCCTGCGGCCCACCGCGCGGCGGCAACCCCGCACCCAGGGTGCAGGGCTCGCGCGTGCCGCCGCCGTCCAGGTCGGCGCGGGGGGGCAGGCCGCGGGCCTGCCGGTGCGGCACGCCGGCGTCCCAGCCCGCGGCGGCCACCGCCGCCTGCAGGCAGTCCACCGCGAGCACCCGGTCCAGGGGCTGGCGCGTGTGGGTGGTGGCGCCGTCGCGCATGAGGTTGACCATGCGCAGCGCCACCGGGTCCATGCCGAGCTTCTCGGCGCACAGGTCCAGGTGCGCCTCGGTGGCGAACTCCGACTGGAAGGCCCCGAAGGCGCGGAAGGCGCCGCTGGGGGTGTTGTTGGTGTACACGCCGATGGAGTCCACCTCGACGTTCGGGATGGCGTAGGGCCCGGGGCCGAGGATGGCCGACTTGTTCATCACCCCGGGGGTGGACATGGCGTAGGCGCCGCCGTCGGCGATCATGCGCATGCGCGTGGCCACGATGCGGCCGTCCTTCATGAGGCCCATGGTGTAGCGGATGCGGAACGGGTGGCGCTTGGCGCTGGCCGCGAAGCTCTCCTCGCGCGTGAAGACATAGCGCACGGGCCGGCGGGTCTTGATCGCCGCCAGCGCGAGCATGCCCTGGTAGAGCATGTCTTCCTTGCCGCCGAAGCCCCCGCCCACCGTGCTCATGACCATGCGCACCTTGTTGATGGGGCGCCCGAGGATCTTGGCCAGCATGTGGCGGTGGTGGGTGATGTTCTGGCTCGGCGAGTGCACGGTGACGCAGCCGTCGGCCTCCAGGTAGGCCAGGCCCGCCTCGGGCTCGAGGTAGGCGTGCTCGATGGCCGCGGTGCGGTAGGTTTCCTCCACGATGAGGTCGGCCTGCGCGAGGCCCGCCTCCACGTCGCCCTTGCGGATGCGGGTGTGCTTGCACAGGTTGCCCGCGGCAAAGTCGTGCAGCTGCGGCGCACCCGGGGCCAGGGCCTCCTCCGGGTCGAAGACACCGGGCAGCACCTCGTACTCCACACGGATGAGCGCCAGCGCCGCGCGCGCGATGTCCACCGTCTCGGCGGCCACCGCCGCCACGCCCTCGCCCACGTAGCGCACGACCCCGCGCGCGAGCACCGGCTGGTCCTCGATGAAGACGCCGAAGTTGTCCACGCCGGGCACGTCGTCGCAGGTGAGCACCGCCTCCACGCCGGGCAAGGCGCGGGCCGCCGAAGTGTCGAGGCAGACGATGCGCGCATGCGGGTGCGGGCTGCGCAGCACCTGCAGGTGCAGCATGTTGGGCATGAAGAGGTCAGCCGCGTACTTGATGGCACCGGTGACCTTGCCCGGCGCGTCCAGGCGCCGGGTGCGGTGGCCCATGAAGCTCGCCGCCTCGTCCTCCTCCAGGGCGCTGTCGGGCTGGCTGCCGTTCATCACGTCGCGCGCGAGCACCACCGCGTCGATGATCTTCTGGTAGCCGGTGCAGCGGCAGATGTTGCCGCCCAGCCCTTCCTTGATCTCCTGCAGGCCGGCCTGGGGGTTGGCGCGCAGCACGGAGGTGGCCGCCATCACCATGCCGGGGATGCAGTAGCCGCACTGGCTCGCGCCGGCCTTGTGGAAGGCGCGCTGCAGCACGGTCATGCCCGCGTCGCGGTCCAGGTCGTCCACGGTCTCCACCGTGCGGCCCTGGACCTTCTGCACGGGCACGAGGCAGCTCTTCAGGAGCTGGCCGTCGACGAACATCGAGCAGGTACCGCATTCGCCCGCGCCGCAGCCCTCCTTGTTTCCGGTGAGCTTGAGCTCCTCGCGCACGAAGTCGATGAGGCGGTAGTGGATGGGCACCGTGCGCCGCACGGCGCGGCCGTTGACCATGGCGCGGATCTCGGTGGTGGGGTGGCAGCCGTCGGCCGGCGCGGCGCAGCAGCGGTCAGACATGGGCGCTCTCCTTGGGCAGGCGCGCCACGCGCAGCCCGGCATCGGCCAGCGCGGCACGAGGCCGCGCTCGACCATGTTGACCAGGGCCTCGCGCCGATAGGCCTGGCGGCTGCGCGAGCGCACGCGCTCGGCCACGCGCAGCGCCGTCTCGCGCAGCAGGGCCGGCGTGGGCGCGCGGCCGGTCAGTGAATCCTCGACATCGGCCAGGCGCTCGGGCACCGGGCCCACGGCGCCGACGGCCACGCGCACGTCGTCCATCCGGCCTGCGGCGTCCAGCCGCACGAGCGCGGCCAGGCAGACGGTGGAGATGACCAGCGAGCGGCGGTGGCCCACCTTCTCGAAGGCCGCGCCGTGCCCGGGCAGCGCGTCCAGCGTGAGGCGCGCGACCAGCTCGCGCGGCCCGCACACGGTGCGCCCCGGCCCGGTGACGAATTCCGACAGCGGCACCGTACGCTCGCGCAGCACGCCGGCCTCGCGCCGCACGAGCGTGAGCTGCGTGTTCATCGCCAGCAGCGGTGGCGTGCAGTCGGCCGCCGGCGAGGCGTTGACGAGGTTGCCCGCGATGGTGGCCTGTGCGCGGATCTGGGCGTCGGCGAACCACACCGCGCACTGCGCCAGCACGGGCGCGTGCTCGCGCAGCAACGCCTCACGCTCGAAGGCGGCAATGGGCGTGCACGCGCCCATCGTCAGCCTGGCGCCCTGCAAGCTCAGCCCGCCGAACTCGGGCAGGCCACCCACATCCACGAGCGCGCGCAGGTGCACGTCGCCCGCACGCCCCTGGCGCGCCCAGGGCAGCAGGTCGGTGGCGCCGGCCACCACGCGTGCGCCCTCGATGCGCTCCAGCGCGTCGAAGGCCTCGTGCAGCGTGGCCGGGCGCAGGTACTCGTCGTAGCTCAGCATCGCGCAGCGTGCTCCGAGTGCGGTGCTGCTCAGCAGCCCTCGGGGTGGCCGATCTTCACCACCACCTTGATCGCGTCGTCGATGCGCTCGCGGGCGTAGCGCAGCGCGGTGGGCACCTCCTCCAGCGTGAAGGTGTGGGTGTGGATGAGCTTGGCGTCGAAGCGCTTTTGCGTCATCAGCGCCGCAGCGCGGTGCGTGGCGCTCTTGCCCTCGCCGCGGATGCCGTAGAGGTAGATGTTGTTGCGCACGAGCGCGGCCACGTCGATGGGCACCGGCGCGCCCGGGAAGGCGGCCAGGCAGATGCGCCCGCCGCGGCGCAGCATGGCCGCGGCGTCGTTGATGGCGTTGGGCGCGCCCGAGCACTCGAGCACGTAGTGCGCGCCGCCCTTGGTGTACTCGCGCACCTTGGCCACCGCGTCTTCCTTGGTGACGTTGACGGTGTAGTCGGCGCCGAGCTTGCGCCCCATCTCCAGGCGGTTGTCGCGCGTACCGGTGAGGATCACCTCCGAGGCCCCGAGCGCCTTGGCCACGCCCACGCCCATCAGGCCGATCGGGCCCGGGCCCATCACCACCACCGACTGCCCGGCGATCAGCCCTGCGGTCACGTCCAGCCCGTACATCGCGGTGCCGGCGGTCACGACGAGCGTGGCCTCCTCGTCGCTCATGTCGTGAGGCACGTGCACGAGGGTGTTGACGTTGTTCACCGCGTACTGCGTGAAGCCGCCGTCGGTGGTGAAGCCGTTGGCGCGGTGGCCCTTGTTCACGTCGCCGTAGTTCTTGCCGTAGTTCAGGCACGCGGTGTACATGCCCTCGCGGCAGCGCTCGCAGCGCCCGCAGCCGGCGTGGATCTCCACTGTCACGCGGTCGCCGACCTTGAACTCGTCCACACCCGGGCCGAGCTTGACCACCGTGCCCATGTACTCGTGGCCGGGGGTGAAGTTCTTGTTGAAGGGCAGCCCGCCCTGGATCATCGCCGGCGGCCCCTTGTGGATGATCTCCAGATCGGTCGCGCACACCGCGATCGCGTCGATGCGCACCAGGCACTCGGCCGGGCCGGGCTGCGGCACGGGCTTGTCGACGAAGGACAGCTGGTCCGGGTCGCCGAGCACCCAGGCCTTCATGGTGGGCGGGATGTGGAAGCTCTTCTGGGCCAGGAAGGCGGCGTCGGTGACAGTGTTCATCGGGGCTCCTGCGGGATTGAGTGGGCGTCGGCGGGTGATCCGGCGACGGATCGCGAACGTCCATTACAGGCCCTCGCCCGCAGGGGCACAAGCCTGCAAATCCCGTATCCTTGGACAAATTCAAGACTTCCGGTGATTTGTCCAAGTCCGGGCGCGCCAACCGCGGGTTTGCCCGCACGGCAGTCACCCTTGCCCCCGCAGCCCAAGCCATGCGCAGCGAAGAAGCCCTGATCGAGGACCCGCCCGAAGCCTGGCGCGGCGGCGCTGGCCCGCGCCGTGCGGCCGACATCCGCACCTACCTCATGGCCGAGCGCTCCGCGCGCATCGACTTCGAGATCAGGAGCGAGTCCGTGCGCGCGCCGGTGGTCACGCCCCACCGCCACGAGTTCTTCCAGATCTTCGCCAACATCGCGGGCCACGCGCCGCACCTGATCGCCGGGCGCCGCCTGGCCTGCGCGCCGCGCTCGCTCGTCTTCGTGCTGCCCTACCGGGTGCACCTGGCGCCCTACGCGCCCGGGCAGCGCTACCAGATCATCAACTTCGCCAGCGACTTCCTGCGCCCGGGCTTCAAGCTCAGCTCGCTGCAGATGGAGGAGGCCTCGATCGCGCAGTACCCCGAGCTCGCGCCCTTCCTCTACGAGGGGGATGTGGACTTCCGCTTCGACGAGCAGGAGTTCGCGCACGTGCAGGCGCTGCTCGAGCGCATGACCGCGCTGCAGGAGCGGCGCACCCTGGGCACGACCGACCGGATGCGCGGCGCGCTGCTGGAGCTCATCGGCTTTGCCACCGAGAAGTACGCCGGGCAGCTGCAGTCGCTGGCCGACCGCCGCGTCGTGCTGCAGCACCACACCGACGCACTCAAGCGGGTGCTGATGTTCATCGACGAGCACCTCTCGCGCGACATCGGGCTGAACGACGTGGCCGAGGCGGCGTTCCTGTCGCCCAGCTACCTGTCGCAGCTGCTGAAGAAGCAGACCGGCCAGGCCTTCGTGCAGTGGCTCACCGCGCGCCGCATGGAGCGCGCGCGCGAGTTGCTCGTGCACTCCGGCGAGCGCATCTCCAGCGTCGCCCACCTCGTGGGCTTTCCCGACGAGGCCTACTTCACGCGGCGCTTCCGCCAGCGCTTCGGCACCTCGCCCTCGGCCTACCG
>JBMOGN010000080.1:0-13892 GCA_049318345.1 Rubrivivax sp.
GTCACCCAGTTGCCCTCGGGCAGCATGCCCACGATCTCGGAGTGCGCGTGCTGGCTGATCTGGCGCACGAGCGTCTTGCGGTAGTGCTCGGGCATCCAGTCCTTGGGCTCGATGTAGTCGCCGGCATCGATCTTCGCGTCGAAGCGGCGCATGAGCTCCACCTCCTCGAGCGAGCGCACGGCGCGCTGCTCCTCCTTGGGGGCGATGTCCATGGCTTGGGTGTACATGGGGTCCTCTCCTGGTGGTCTTGGTGTCTGGCAGTCAGGGATTGCGGTGCCGGGGTGGCATCACGTGATGGCGGATGGGGCGGGCCGGTGTCGCCCGACGGGGTCGGTCGGCCCTTCGGGCCGACTGCCCTGCGGTGCTCGGGCTTCGGGCCCCGCCGCCGAACTCGCTTCGCTCACTGCGTTCGCTGCGCTCAGACACCGGCGGCGAGTCAGAGGTGGAGGCGCGCTGCGCGCGCAGGCCCGAAGCCCTGTGCTCCTCGGCGACCCCCACGTGCGCCACCGACCCACCCCATCCGCCACGCCAACGAAGTGGTACACCAGCACGGGGCTGGTATGCCAGGCCCCCGCTGACGCGAAGCGCACGCACCAACAAAACCGTGCTCACCCGAGCCTCACTTCGGCCGCTTGTCGATCACCCGCCGGGCCTTGCCCTGCGAGCGCTCGATGCCGTCGGGGTCGAGCACGTCCACGCGCGTGCTCACGCCACACAGCGTCTTGATGCGGTGCTGCAGTTCGTGCGCCACCGCGCCGCGATCGGCTCCCGCATGCGACGGCTTGACCTCGCAACGCACCAGCACCTCGTCAAGCAGCCCCTCGCGCGTGACCACAAGCTGGTAATGCCCGGAAAGCTGCCCCTGCTGCAGCACCAGCTCCTCGATCTGCGTCGGGAAGAGGTTCACGCCGCGGATGATCAGCATGTCGTCGCTGCGCCCGACGATCTTGCCCATGCGCCGCATGCTGCGCGCCGTGGGGGGCAAGAGCCGGGTGAGGTCGCGCGTGCGGTAGCGGATGACGGGCAGCGCCTCCTTCGTGAGCGTGGTGAAGACGAGCTCGCCCTCGCTGCCGTCGGGAAGCACCTCGCCCGTGAGCGGGTCAATGATCTCCGGGTAGAAGTGGTCTTCCCAGATGACGGGGCCGTCCTTGGTCTCCACGCACTCGCTGGCCACGCCCGGGCCCATCACTTCCGACAGGCCGTAGATGTCCACCGCCTCGATGCCCGCCGCGCGCTCGATGTCGCGGCGCATCTCCTCGGTCCACGGCTCGGCGCCGAAGATGCCCACCTGCACCGACATCGCCGACGGATCCTTACCCTGGCGGCGGAACTCTTCGATGATCACCTGCATGTAGCTCGGCGTGACCATGATGATGTCGGGGCGGAAGTCCTCGATCAGCTGCACCTGCTTCTCGGTCTGGCCACCGCTCACCGGCACCACCGTGCAGCCGAGCTTCTCCGCGCCGTAGTGCGCGCCCAGGCCGCCGGTGAAGAGGCCATAGCCGTAGGCCACGTGCACCATGTCGCCCGCGCGCCCGCCGGCGGCGCGGATGCTGCGCGCCACCAGCTCGGCCCAGCGGTCGATGTCGCCCTGGGTGTAGCCCACCACGGTCGGCTTGCCCGTGGTGCCCGAGGAGGCATGCACGCGCACCACCTGCTCGCGCGGCACCGCGAAGAGGCCGAAGGGGTAGTTGTCGCGCAGGTCCGACTTCGCGGTGAAGGGGAACTTCGACAGGTCGGACAGGCTCCTGCAGTCCGAGGGGTGCACGCCCTTGGCGTCAAAGGCGCGGCGGTAGTGCGGCACGTGGTCGTAGGCGTGCTGCAGCGTCCACTGCAGGCGCTGAAGCTGCAGCGCCTGCAGCTCGTCGCGGCTGGCACGCTCGATCGGCTCGAGGTCAGCGGGGGCGGGGTGCTTGACGGGCATCGGAAAGGTCTCCTCTCAGGCGGCGCGCATCGGCTGCTTGCCCATGGGCAGCCCCTCGACGAGCGGCTTGCCCTTCATCGTGTACGAGCGCCCGCGAAAGACCGCGATGCGCTCGCCGTGCTGGTTGGTCACCGTGATGTCGTACACCCCGGTGCGGCCGGACTTGCTCACCTCCACTGCCTGCGCCGTGAGCACATCGCCCAGCCTCGCGGCGGCCAGCAGGTTCACGTCGAAGCCCGAGGCCACCGTGATCTCGTTGTAGGCGTTGCAGGCGAAGGCGAAGGCGCTGTCGGCCAGCGTCGTGACGAGCCCGCCGTGGGCGATAGCGTGGCCGTTGAGCATCTCCTCGCGCACCGTCATGCGCGTGGTGGCGCTGCCCGGGCCCACATCCACCACCTCCATGCCGAGCCAGCGCGAGGCGCGGTCGTCGCGCCACATCGCCTCGCGCGTGGCCTGCGCGATCTCCTGGGGCGTCATCTCAGCGGTCCTTGAAACGCGGGGCACGCTTGGCCAGGAAGGCGCCGACGCCCTCGGCGAAGTCGTGCGCGCGCCCGAGCACGCCCTGCGTGGCGGCCTCGGCGCGCAAGGCCTCGGTGAACTCCATCGTCATGGCGGTGTCCAGCATGCGGCGCGTCTCGGCCAGGGCGCGGCTGGGCATCGCCGACAGGCGCGTGGCGAGCTTCATCACCTCGTCCATGAGTGCCGCATCGTCCACGCAGCGCCAGATCATCCCCATGCGCTCGGCCTCATCGGCCGGGAGCTTGTCGCCGGTCATCGCCAGCCCGATGGCGCGCGCGC
Organism: Rubrivivax sp.; assembly: GCA_049318345.1. Lineage (GTDB taxonomy): Bacteria > Pseudomonadota > Gammaproteobacteria > Burkholderiales > Burkholderiaceae_C > Rubrivivax. Next base: position 2,723 of record JBMOGN010000080.1, read on the forward strand.
GCCCGACCAGCCGGGGCATCAGCCAGGTGCCGCCGCAGTCGGGCACGAGGCCGATCTTGCTGAAGGCCTGGATGAAGCTCGCCCCGCGGGCGGCGACCACGAAGTCACAGCACAGCGCAAGGTTCGCCCCCGCGCCGGCGGCCACGCCGTTGACCGCAGCGATCACGGGCACGGGCATCGTGCGCACGCGGGTGGCCAGCGGCCGGTAGTAGCGGTCGACCACCGCGGCCACATCGGGCGGGCCGCCGGAGCCGACCATCGAGGGGTCGGCCAGATCCTGCCCGGCGCAGAAGCCGCGGCCCGCTCCGGTGAGCACCACCGCGCGCACCGACTCGTCGGCGGCCGCCCCTTCGAGCGCCGGCAGCAGCAGGCCGTGCATCTCCGCAGTAAAGGCGTTGAGCGAGGCCGGGCGGTTCAGCGTCAGCACGCGAACCGGGCCTTGACCGGAAACAAGGATCGTGGGGTCGGACATGCGCGGGTCTCCTGCGAGCCGCGCCGGCCCCTCGGAATGGGAGCCTGATAATTATTCGACCGCGCGGTCGGCGAACTCTACCGCAAAGGCCCCCCGGCCTGCAAGCGCGCTTCCAGCCAGGCCAGCAGCGTGCGCAGGGTCTGCGCCTCGCCGCCCACCGGGCGGCCCGGGCGGGCGCTGTCGTTCCATGCGAAGAGGTCCAGGTGCAGCCAGGCGACGGACTCCGGCACGAAGTCCTGCAGGAACAGCGCCGCGGTGACGGCGCCGGCCATGGCGTTGCGGCCGGTGTTGACGATGTCGGCGATGTCGCTCTCGATGTTGGCGTGGTACGGGTTCCACAGCGGCATGTGCCACATCGGGTCCTGCAGCGCCAGGCCGCGGTCCACGAGGTCGCGCGCCAGCGCAGTGTCGCGCGTGAAGAGCGCGGGCAGCTGCGGGCCCAGCGCCACGCGGGCGGCGCCGGTGAGCGTGGCCATGTCGATCATCATGGAGGGGCGGGATTCCGCCCCGTAGGCCAGCGCGTCGCACAGGATCACGCGGCCCTCGGCATCGGTGTTGCCGATCTCGATGTGCAGGCCCTTGCGCGTGCGGATCACGTCGCCCGGCCGGTAGGCCTGCCCCGAGATGGCGTTCTCCACCGCCGGGATGAGCAGCTGCAGCCGCACGGGCAGTTTCAGCGCCATGATGAGCGTGGCCAGCCCGAGCGCGTTGGCCGCGCCGCCCATGTCCTTCTTCATCAGGCGCATGCCGTCGGCGCCCTTGATGTCCAGGCCGCCGGTGTCGAAGCACACGCCCTTGCCCACCAGGGTGAGCCGCGGGTGCTTCGGGTTGCCCCAGTTCAGCTCCACCAGCCGCGGTGCGCGCGCCGCCGCGCGGCCCACTGCGTGCACGGCCGAGAAACCCTGCGCGAGCAGCTTGTCGCCCACCACCTGGCTGAAGGTGGCGCCGTGCGCGCGCGCCACCGTGCGCACCGCCTCGGCGAGTTCGGCCGGCCCCATGTGCTCGGCCGGGGTGTTGACGAGGTCGCGCGTGGCGCCGATCACGGTGGCCAGCAGCAGCCCGCGCGAGGCCGGCTCGCCCGGCGGCAGCATGAGCTCGGCGGCCGCACGCCGCGGCGCCTTGTACAGGTCGAAGGCATAGCTGCCGAGCTCCCACGACATCGCAGCAGCCTGCGCGTCGGCGGCCAGACCGTCGCCGCCGAGGCGGTAGCGCCCCACGGGCAGCGCGCGCGGCAGCGCCGCCAGCGCCCAGGGGTCGTCGGCCGCGCGCACCCCGGCCCACACCGCGGCCAGCCTGCCCTGCGCGTCGGGCACGAGCAGGTGGGTGTCGGGCGCGCCCTCGAAGCCGCTGGCCGTCATCCAGCGGCGCACCGGCTCGGGCAGCGTGGGCGCAAGACCGGCCAGCGCAGCGCGGTCGACGAGGTGGATCGGCGTGGAGGTGGCGGTGGGCTTGCGCAGGTGGACGGTCATGGGGAAGCAGCCTTGGAAGGAGGATCGATGTCGGTGGAACCGGCGGAGCCGGCCGATGCGTCCGGCGCCACGCCCCGGCGCGCCAGCGCCAGCGCCTCGCGCAGCACGCGCAGGTCGCCGATGTGGTTGGCCAGCAGCAGCACGAGCCGGGCGTTCAGCAGGTCGCTGTGCTCGTCGCTCAGCCCCTCGTGCGCCTGCAGCAGCATCTCGTAGAAGGCGTCGCCCGGGGTGTAGGCGCGCAGGTGGCGCTGGCCGGGGATGCCGAAGTTCGGCTCGGTGTGCAGCGTGCTCATGGTCAGGCCTCCGCGTGTGCGACACCCGTGGCGCGCGCCAGCGCCGCACGCACGGCTGCGGGCTGCAGCGTGCGCCAGCGCGCGGCCACGATCTGGTCGGGACGGATCAGGTAGCAGGTGCCGGGCCCCGCATCGAAGCGCCGGGCCGCCAGACCCTGGGAGTCCTCGACGACGCTCAGGCCGAGGCGCGGGATTGCAGCCGCCGCAGCCGCCGCACCCCCAGCCGGATCGGGCGGCACCACCAGCACCACGCGCAGCTCCGGCGCGCCTGCCGCACGCGCGTCGTCCATGTTCTGCAGCACCTCCTGCGCCTGGCCCGCCGAGGCGGCGAACACCATCAGCGAGAACGCGTTGCCGAAGTGCTCGAGCAGCCAGCCGCCGCGCACCGGTGCATCGTCCATCGGCGCGCCCGGCACCATCCAGCCCTCGAAAGGCTCGGCGTCGGGCGTGCTCAGGGGCGAGGCCGCGTGCACCGTGGGCACCGACAGCCGCCCGGAATTGACGAGCGCACGCGCGCCGGGCACCTCCCCGGCGAGCGTGAGCACGGCGTTGCGCATGAGCTGCGAGGCCCGGCTCTTGGGCGTGATGAAGTCGGTGGAGCGCGTGGAGTTCAGGATGTTCTCGTCGGCCGCCTCGGCGCGCTCGCGGTCGTAGCTGTCCAGCAGCGCCGGCTCGGCGTGGCCCTGCATCACCAGGCGCAGCTTCCACATGAGGTTGTCGGCGTCCTGGATGCCGGAGTTGGCCCCGCGCGCGCCGAAGGGCGAGACCTGGTGAGCGGCGTCCCCGGTGAAGAGCACGCGGCCCTGGCGGAAGGCCTTCATGCGCCGGCACTGGAAGGTGTACACGCTCACCCACTCCAGCTCGAAGCCCACGTGCTGGAAGCCCTGGCTATCGAGCATGGCGCGGATGCGGGGGATCACCCGCTCGGGCTGCTTCTCGGCCTCGGGGTCCGCCCCCCAGCCGAGCTGGAAGTCGATGCGCCAGACGTTGTCGGCCTCGCGATGCAGCAGCACGCTCTGGCCCTCGTGGAAGGGCGGATCGAACCAGAACCAGCGCTCGGTGCGGTCGCTCGGGAAGAGCTCGTCGTCCAGCACCACGTCGGCGATGAGGAAGCGGTCCTGGAAGACCCGGCCCTCGATGTCCAGCCCGAGCAGCCGGCGCATGGGGCTGCGCGCGCCGTCGGCCACCACCACCCAGTCGGCGTGCAGCGTGTAGTTGCCATGCGGGGTCTGCACCTGCAGCGCCGCGCCGTCGTCCTGGGGCACCAGGCCCGCAACCCGGCTGCGCCAGCGCAGGTCCAACCCGGGCAGCCGCTGCGCGCGCTCCACCAGGATCTGCTCGAGCCAGTACTGCTGCAGGTTCACCATGCCCGGACGCCGGTGCCCCGCCTCGGGCAGGAGATTGAAGCGGAAGACCTCGCGCTCGCGGTGGAAGGTGCGGCCCACGTTCCAGGTCACGCCCTTGGCCACGACCTCGTCGCCCACACCCAGGCGGTCCAGGATCTCGAGCGTGCGCTTGGCGTAGCACAGGCCGCGCGAGCCCGTGCTCACCGTCTCGTCCTCGTCCAGCAGCACCACCGGCAGGCCCTGCTGCGCGGCGTCGATCGCCGCGCACAGCCCCACCGGGCCGGCGCCGATGACCACCAGCGGCACGCGCCGCACCCCGGGCGCGTCGAGCTCGTCCGGGCGGGGCGACTCGTAGCGCGGGTAGTGGTAGGTGGACAGCATCGCCGCGCCTGCGCGAGGCTGACTCAACCCGCGCTGGCGGCCCCGGGTGCGGCAGAGGCGGCGGCGGGCGCCTCGGAGGCCGCGGCGCCCTGAGCCTGAGCCTGCTCCTGGTGGCGCTTCAGGCGCCAGTCGGCCAGGCGCGCCATGTGCCGCAGCGACAGCTGGTGCGCGTGCACGAGCGCCATCGCGCCGCTGCGCCACAGGCTGAGCACCTCGTTGTCGTTGAGCGCCGCGAGCTTCTCGGCGTCCACCGAGAAGAAGCCGTCGACCTGGATCGTCTGCCCGTCGGGCGACTTCGCCTCGAAGCGGGTCTCCATCAGCAGCCCGGCGTCCGACAGCACCCGGGCGAACTCCACGCCCTGGCGCAGTTCGCCGGCCACCTTGCCGATCTGGTCGGCCATCTGCGTGGTGCGCTCGGTGGGCTGGCCGGCTTCGAACAGCGGCTCGCCCTCGGTGCGCGACCAGCCTGGCCAGGCCTCGTCGATGGCCAGCAGCACGCGTTCGCCTTCCACCCCGGCGATGCCGAAGGGATACATGCGCAGCAGCAGCGGCAGGTGGTTGGCGCGCCAGGTCTTGCCCTCCACGTAGAGGTTCTCCCCGGCCGTCAGCCCGAAGACGGCCACCGGCATGAGCTCGGTGCCACCCTGCGCGTTGCCCACCTGCACGAACACGAGCGGGAACTCGGTGGCCAGGTCGGCGAACTCGGCCACCGCCACGGCGATGGAGTTCATGCCGCTGGCCACCGACCAGTCGTCGCCGTAGGGCGCCACGCGCAGGTCGGCATGGGCGCGGGTGTCCAGCGTGACGGGCTTGCGGTAGAGGTTGGGGTGGATCATGGCGGGGTCGCTTCCTGGGCTGTGGGGGTGACGAGAACCTTGTCGACTCGCTTGCCGTCCAGGTCCACGACCTCGAAACGCCAGCCTTCCCAGTCGACACGGTCAGCGGTGCGCGGCAGACGGCCGAGCAAGAGCATGATCATGCCAGCCAGGGTGTTGTAGCGCCCCCGGTCTTCCTCGGGGAGCCCGGACAGCGCCAGCCGATCCTTCAGTTCGGTGATGGGAATGAGGCCGTCGATGAGCCAGCTGCCGTCTGCCCGGCGCACCGCCCAGGCCTCCTCGCTGGCGGGCGCGCCGAACTCCCCGGCAATGGCCTCCAGCACGTTTCGCTCGGTGATGACGCCCTGCACCGCGCCGTACTCGTCCACCACGAAGACGAGGTCGCAGGCCGACTGGCGCAGGTTCTCCAGCAGGTCCATGCCCGACAGCGTCTCGGGCACGAACACCGGCGGCTCCAGCAGCCCGCCGAGCTCGAAGGGCTGGCCGGCGGCCAGCGGCGCCAGCAGCCGGTGCGCCTGCAGCACGCCGATCACCTCGTCCAGCCCGCCGCGGCACACGGGGTAGCGCGAATGCGGGTCGCTCGCCACCACGGCCAGCAGCTCGTCCACCGGCACCTGCGCGTCCAGCCACACGATCTCGGTGCGCGGGATCATCATGGAGCCGATCTGCCGCTCGTCCAGGCGGAAGACATTGCGCACCATCTGGTGCTCCTGCGCCTCGATCACGCCGGCGTCCAGGCCCTCCTCGAGCTGCGCGGCGATCTCCTCTTCCGTGACGCTGCGCGAGGGCGCATGGCGGATGCCGAGCAGGCGCAGCACGGCTTCGGTGCAGGCGCCCAGCAGCACCACGAAAGGCCGCGTGGCGGTGGACAGCCCGTTCATCGGCGGGGCCACCAGCCGCGCCACGCGCTCCGGGAACATCTGGCCCAGGCGCTTGGGCACGAGCTCGCCGAAGATGATCGTCAGGAAGGTGATGATGACCACCACGCTCCCGGTGGCCGTCATCTGAGCCGCGCGCGCCTGCCAGCCGAAGGTCTCCTGGAACCAGGTGGACAGCGGGCCGGCAAAGGCCGCTTCGCCGACGATGCCGTTGAGCACGCCAATGGAGGTGATGCCGATCTGCACCGTGGAGAGGAACTTCGTGGGGTGCTCGTGCAGGTCCATGGCGGCCTGCGCGCCGGGCTCACCGGCTTCCACCATCACCTGCAGCCGCGCCTTGCGGCTGGCCGTGAGCGCCATCTCCGACATGGCGAAGAGGCCGTTGAGCAGGATGAGCAGCAGCAGCAGGAGCGAGTCCATGGAGGCCGACGCACGCCGCGGGGGCCGCCGGCCGCCGCCACGCGCACGCCGGTTGCGTCGTGAAGTTGAAGCCAGCGTAGCAGAATCGCTGCATGAACCTGCTCATTGGGGACGTCCAGGGTTGCGACGCTGCGCTGCAGCGGCTGCTGGATCTCGCCGGCTTCTCCCCCTCGCGCGACCACATCGTGGTGCTGGGCGACCTCGTCAACCGCGGGCCGGCCTCGCTGGCCGTGCTGCGCCGCCTGCGCGCACTCGAGGCCAGCGCCACCTGCCTGCTCGGCAACCACGACCTGCACCTGCTGGCCGTGGCCGCCGGCGTGCGCCGGGCGCACCGCGGCGACACCTTCGCCGACGTGCTGCAGGCCCCCGACTGCGTGGAGTGGCTGCAGTGGCTGCGCGCGCAGCCGCTGGCGCACGTGGAGTGCGGCTGGCTGTGCGTGCACGCGGGCGTGCCGCCGCAGTGGGACGTGCAGGCGACGCTGCGCCACGCCGCCGAGGCGCAGGCCGCCCTCGCCGGCCCGGCCCTCGAGACCTTCCTGCCTCAGATGTACGGCGACACGCCCGCGCGCTGGGACGAAGCGCTGCAGGGTGCCGACCGGCTGCGCTTCATCGTCAACGCCTGCACCCGCATGCGTTTCGTGGCGGCCGACGGCTCGCTCGAGCTCAAGACGAAGGAAGCCGCCGGTGCCGCACCACCCGGCTTCATGCCCTGGTTCGATGTGCCCGGCCGCCTGACGGCCGACACGCTCGTGGCCTTCGGCCACTGGAGCACCCTCGGGCCGCTGGAGCGCCCGGGCCTGCTGGCGCTGGACACCGGCTGCGTCTGGGGCGGCTGCCTCAGCGCCGCGCGCGTGGACGGCGGCCGGCGCGAGGTGCTGCACGTGCAGTGCGAGCAGGCCCAGCGCCCGGGGTGACACAATCCAGCCGCGCCGGAAGCGTGGCAGAGTGGTCGATTGCACCGGTCTTGAAAACCGGCAACGGGCAACCGTTCGTGAGTTCGAATCTCACCGCTTCCGCCAGCGCCCGGCCCCGGACGCTCGCCGCGAACTGGCGCGTCAGAGCGCCTTCCGGTCCTGAGCCGACCGATTGGCCTTGACGTTATCCACCGCGTCAGACCACCTGGGCCCCTCGTAGGTGAGGTTCAGCCAGCCGGTGCCCCGGTTGATGCCCTTGAGTTCGAGGCCGATGGTGCCGCCATTGGGAAGCGACCACAGGCTGGACCACATGCCGCAGCCGGTGTACTTCAGGCATTCGTAGAACTCGTCTCGCTCCTTGTAGAGCTTCAAGCCGACGATTTCCCGGGAGTAGCTCGAGTCGGGCGGCCCGTACTTGCTCGCAAGAGCGGCCTTGTACTCCGCATAGATCTTCTTGCCATCTGCGCCACTGGGATCGTTGTTGAAGTTTTCGGAGTGCATGGCGAGCTTCTGCAGGCCGTGCCGGTCGTGCACGATGATCGAATACTTCTCGGCGATGGAGATCGCGGTGGGCACCTTCGTCGCACTGAAGAAGGTGAACTCGCTCTCGCGCTTGGTCTGGGCGAGGTTCACGCCCCTGGCGCGAAGGTCCTCCGCCGACAGGCCCCAGCTCAGCCCGAACGGGGCATCGTTGCCCTGCGCCAGGACGACTTGAGCCGCGCATGCGAAGAGCAGCACGGTCCGAAGGGCAGTGACGAGAAACGACTTCATCTGTCCGCCTCCAATCGGGCGTGGTCTGGGATGGATTGTCATCCTACCTGCACGCCCGGTGCGCCCAAAACGGCGGCTGCCCCGGATGCAGGTTCTCCTCGGCAAGCGTGCGGCGCAGGTGCGCCAGGGCCAGCCGGGAGTCGGGGTCGGTGGCGCCCTCCAGGCGCAGCACCGAGAAGGCCGGGCTCGTGCGGGTGCGGATCGGCACCCAGCCCAGTGCGCGGGGCTGGAGCCGGGCCTCGGGGCCGGGGCCGGGCACCAGGGCCAGCGCGAGCAGCATCGAGCTCAGGCGCTCCACGCCCACCTGGTGGGAGATGAAGTTGCCGAGTGACCACGCCACCGCCACCTCGCGGCCGTCTGCGGCCTGCAGGCGCTCCAGCGGTTGCACCACGTGCGGGTGCGTGCCGATGATGGCCGTGGCCCCGGCGTCGGCGAGTTCGCGCGCGAGCGCCTGCTGGCGCGCGTCGGGCCGGCTCTGGTACTCCTGGCCCCAGTGCGGCAGCACGATCACGGCGTGCACATCGCTGCGGGCGTGCAACCCGCGCACCACAGCCAGCAGCTCGTCCTTCTGGTCATGGCACAGCAGCACCTGGCGCCCCGGGTCGGGCATGCCGTTGGTGCCGTAGCTGCAGGCCACGAAGGCCAGCGTGTGGCGTGCGGCACCGCGGCGCACCTCCACCGTGGTGTGCCAGGGGGCGTCAGTCTGCCCGCTGGCGCGGGTGCCGGTGCGCCGCAGCCCCGCGGCGTCGATTGCCTGCAGCGTCAGGTCTGCGCCCAGGCTGCCGCGGTCCAGCGCGTGGTTGTTGGCGGTCTGCAGCACCTGGAAGCCGGTGCGGGCGAGCTCCGTCACCACCGCCGGGTGGTAGTTGAACATCGGGTAGCCGCTGTAGGCCACCTTGTCGAATCGGCCCGCAGGCGGGGTCTTCATGGCGCGCCCGCCCGGGGCCACGCCCAGGGCGGCCGGGCCCTCGAGGTTGGCCACCGCCACGTCGGCGGCCTGCACGAGCGCGCGCACGTCCTCGAAGGCGGGCAGCAGCCCTTCGGGCTGGCGCGCGGCCCACTGCTGCACCGTCTCGTGCAGGAGCACGTCGCCCACCGCGAGCACCGTCACCGCACGCTCGGTGGGCACACAGGCCTCGGCTTCGGCCTTGCCGAAGGTCACGGCTGCCGGACGGGGGGCCTGGGCCCACGCGGCTGCGGCGGCCCCGCCCAGCACGAGCGCGGCGGCGGCCAGCCGCCGCGCGTGGCCCGCACCCTGCGCCTTGGGCGGCCCCGCCATCGAGCCGCTCAGGGCAGCACCATCCGCACGAAGTGCTCGGTGGCCGCGCGCAGGTGCGCGCGGCGCTCGGCCTCGGCGGGCATGCAGTGTTCCAGCGGGCCGTCCAGCGACAGGCAGGCCAGGCCGTGCACATGCGCCCAGTGCAGGCTGGCCAGCGACTCGTCGGCAGCGCTGCCGTGCACCGTGCACACCAGGCGGTGCAGCTCCCCGCGCGCGCGCTCGGCCGCCTCGCGCGCCTGCGGGAACCGGGCCGACTCGCACAGCTCGGGGCGAAACATGAGGCGGAACACCGCCGGGTGGTCCAGCGCGAAGCCGAGGTAGGCCTCGGCTGCAGCGCGCAGCGTGGCACGCCTGGCCTCCCGGCCGCCGGGCACCGCCGGCCCGTGGGCAAGCGACAGGCGCCCGGCCAGCTCCTCGAAGCCCTGGGTGACGAGCTCCGCGACGATGGAGGCCTTGTCCGGGAAGTGGTGGTACGGCGCCTGGTGTGTGACGCCCGAGCGGCGCGCCACCTCGCGCATGCTCAGCGCCGCCGGGCCGCCCTCGGCGAGCAACTCGCGGCTGGCCTGCAGCACGCGCTCGCGCAGAGCCGGCTGAGCGGCTGGCTGAGCGACCAGCTGAGCGGCCGGCGCCCGGGCCGCTGCCGCGGAGGTCGTGGACGGTGTGAACGACATGGCGTTCACACTCTGCGGCAACCACTTGACACTGTCAAGTAGGGTCCCTACGATGCGCAGCTTTTGGCTAGACAGCGTCAAGCAATGAACCGCCCCGGCCCCCTGCCCGCTCGCCCGCTCCTGGCGGCCCGCTGTGTCCTGGCCGCTGCCGGCGCGCTCCTGCTGGCTTCATGCGGGCGGGCTCCCGCACCGGTGGAGCCGGTGCGCGCCGTGCGCGTGGAAGTGGTGGGGTCGGCCGCCGGCCCGACCGGCCAGGAGTACGCCGCCGAGGTGCGCGCGCGCGTGGAATCGCGCCTGGCCTTTCGCGTCGGGGGCAAGCTCGTGGAGCGGCAGGCCGACGCCGGCCAGGCCGTGCGCGCCGGGCAGGTGCTGGCCCGGCTCGACCCGCAGGACCTCAAGCTCGGCCAGGAGGCCGCGCGCGCGGCGCTCGCCTCGGCGCGCGCCCAGCTCGAGGTGGCCGAGAGCGAATACCGCCGCTTCGTGACGCTGCGCGACCAGGGCTTCATCAGCGGAGCCGAGCTCGAGCGGCGCGAGGCCGGCGTGAAGAGCGCGCGCGCCGCGGCCGAGCAGGCCGAGGCACAGCTGCGCGTGCAGGCCAACCAGTCGGGCTACGCGGCGCTCACAGCCGATGTGAGCGGGGTGGTGACGGCCGTGGAGGCCGAGCCGGGCATGGTGCTGGCCGCCGGCACGCCCGTGCTGCGCCTGGCGCACGACGGCCCGCGCGAGGCCTGGTTCGCCGTGCCCGAGGACCGCGCCGAGGCCATGCGTGCGCTGCAGGGCCGCGCCGGCCGGCTGCAGGTTCGCCTGTGGGGCGAAGAAGCCCGCACCTGGCCCGCCACGGTGCGCGAGATCGCCGCCGCGGCCGACCCCACCACGCGCACCTTTCTCGTGAAGGCCGACCTCGGCCGCGCCCCGGTGCGCCTGGGGCAGACGGCCACCGTGAGCGTGCCCGTGGCCGAGGCGGCTTCGGCCCCGGCGGCCGGCCGGGCCTTCACGCTGCCGCTCACAGCCGTGTTCGAGCAGCGCGGCGCCTCCACCGTCTGGGTGCTGGACCGCTCGCAGATGCTCGTGCAGCCGCGCGCCGTGAAGGTGGCCGGTGCGCAGGGCAACCGCATCGTGGTGGCCGGCGGCCTGCAGCCCGGCGAGACCGTGGTCACCGCCGGCGTGCACACGCTCTCCCCGGGCCAGAAGGTGACGCTCTACACCGAGCCCGGCACCGCCGCGCATCCCGCCAAGCTCGACAAGGCCGCCAAGTGAGCGAGGCGAGCCCCACCCCGGCCGCCGCGCGCCGGCCTTCGCGCTTCAACATCTCGCGCTGGGCGCTGGAGCACCCGGCGCTCACGCGCTACCTGATGGTGGTGCTCCTCGTGCTCGGCACGGCTGCGTACTTCCAGCTCGGCCAGGACGAGGATCCGCCCTTCACCTTCCGCGCGATGGTGG
>JBMOGN010000081.1:0-13849 GCA_049318345.1 Rubrivivax sp.
CGCTGCCGTTGATGGAGGTGACCACGCCCAGCGGCAGGTCGAGCTCGTTGAGCACGGGGCCCTGTTCGATGTGCACCTCCACGAAGCCGAGGTAGCGCGAAGGCTCCCGGCGCAGCGCCGCGATAGCCTCCAGCGAGGCGGGCAGGCCGGCGGCGCGCATCGCCTCGCGCATCGGCACGCCCTCGGCATCGACCTGGTCGAGCCAGGCCGGGTCGAAGCTACCCAGCAGCGCGCCAGAGCCCAGGAAGGTGGCCTTGTAGCGCTGGCCTTCCTCCTCCGCGAAGCCCACCACCTCGATGCTGAAGGGCAGCCGGCGTCCGGCCGCGTGCAGCGCACGCACGCAGGCCATCGGCACGAGGATGCCCAGGCGGCCGTCGTACTTGCCGCCGTTGCGCACGGTGTCGTAGTGCGAGCCGGTGAGCAGCCGCGGGGCGGCCGTGCTGGCGCCGTGGTAGACGCCCACCACGTTGCCCACCGCGTCCAGCAAGACCTCGTCGAAGCCGCACTCGCGCATCCAGCCCTGCAGCTGCGCGGCGCAGGCGCGGTGCGCGTCGGTGAGGTAGGTGACGGTGAGCTGGCCGTGCTCGGCAAAGCCCGGGTCGCTGTGCGCGGCCAGCGCCTCGGCCCAGTCCCACACGAGGTTGCCCTGCTCGGGCACGAAGCCGAACTTGTCGTTCAGCCGGATCTCGGCGATGCGGTGGATGTTGCGCAGCGCCTCGGCCTGCTCGACATCCGGGTGGTGCTGCAGCCGCCGCGCGAAGGTGGCGATGATCTCGGCCTTGCGCAGGCCGTCGCCGCGCGGGCCGCGCACCGCCAGGATGAAGGGAAAGCCGAACTTCGCGTTGTAGGCGGCGTTCAGCGCGTGGATGCGCGCGAACTCCTCGGGCGTGCAGGCGGTCAGCCCGGCGCGGCCCTGCTCGTTCGTGGACTCGGCCGTGAGCGTGCGGTCCACCATGGCCTTGCCCGCGAGCTCCGGGTGGGCGCGGATGAGCGTGAGCTGCTCGGCGGCGCCGGCCTCGCGCACCGCGCTGGCCAGCGCGTGCTTCAGCGCCGTGAGCGTGGAAAACGGCCGCGCCGCCCACGCCCGCTCGGCCACCCAGGGCGAATGCTCGTAGGTTCCGGCCAGGGCGGCGACGAAGGCTTCCTGCGTGGCCACGTTCAGGGTGTCCAGGGTCAGGGTCGGGGCCATGGTCTTACTCCCACACGAAGGCCGTGGCCGCATCGAAGGGGTGCACGGCCTTCCAGTGGCGCGCGATGTCCACGCGCCGCGTCACCCACACCCGGTCGTGCGCCTGCACGTGGTCCAGGAAGCGCTGCAGCGCGCGCATGCGCCCGGGCCGCCCAAGCAGCCGGCAGTGCATGCCGATGCTCATCATGCTCGGCCCGCCGCCGCCTTCTGCGGGGTCGCGCGCGCCTTCCGCGTAGTGCACGTCGAAGGCGTCGCGCAGGTACTCGAAGAACTCGTCGCCGTGGCTGTAGCCCTGGGGCAGCGCAAAGCGCATGTCGTTGCAGTCCAGCGTGTAGGGCACCACCAGGTGCGGGGCAAGCGTGCCGTCGGTCCTGCGCACCTGCAGCCAGAAGGGCAGGTCGTCGCCGTAGTAGTCGCTGTCGTACTCGAAGCCGCCGAAGTCGGCCACCAGGCGGCGCGTGTTCGGGCTGTCGCGCCCGGTGTACCAGCCTGCGCCGTGCAGCGCGCGCGCGCCGCGCCCGTCGGGGCCGCCGTCGCCGGTCAGGCGGGCGATGATCTCCATGCCGCGCGCCAGGTGCGCGCGCTCGGTGGCCTCGTCGAGGTTCTGGTAGTGGATCCAGCGCCAGCCGTGGCAGGCGATCTCGTGGCCGAGCTCGACGAAGGCAGCGGTGACCTCCGGGCAGCGCTCGAGCGCCATCGACACGCCGAAGACGGTGAGCGGCAGGCCACGCTGCTCGAACTCACGCAGGATGCGCCACACGCCCACGCGGCTGCCGTATTCGTAGATGCCCTCCATGCTCAGGTGCCGCGCCGGGTAGGCCGCCGGGTTGAACATCTCGGACAGGAACTGCTCGCTGCCGGCGTCGCCGTGCAGCACGGAGTTCTCGCCGCCTTCCTCGTAGTTGAGGACGAACTGCACGGCCACCCGGGCCTGGCCGGGCCAGTGCGGGTGGGGCGGGCGGCGGCCGTGGCCGAGGAGGTCGCGGGGGTAGCGGGTGGTCATCGTGTGCTCGTCCGGGGCGGGGGCCGCAGGGCGGGGAAGGCCGGGGGGCGGAACCCGAAAGTGTGCACAATCTTCCCACGCCGTGTGCACGCGCTGCGCCCGCGCACCGCTTTGCCGAGGACCTGATGGACACCGCCTACCTGCTCGAAGTCGCGAACCTGCTGCTGCGGTGGGCCCACGTCATCACGGCCATGGCCTGGATCGGCGCGTCGTTCTACTTCGTGATGCTGGACAACAGCCTCACGCCCACCCCGCACCAGGACCTGAAGGACAAGGGCGTGGACGGCGAGCTCTGGGCCGTGCACGGCGGGGGCTTCTACCACTCCAACAAGTACATGGTGGCCCCGCGCTGGCTGCCGCTGCCGCGCAACCTGCACTGGTCGTACTGGGAGAGCTACTCCACCTGGCTCACGGGCTTTGCGCTCTTCACGACGCTGTACCTCTTCAACGCCGGCACCTTCCTCGTGGACAAGGCGGTGCACGACTGGTCGCCCGCGGCGGCGATCGGCGCGGCGCTGGGGTTCCTGGCGGCCTTCTGGGTGATCTACGACCTCATCTGCCGCGTCTTCGGGCAGCGCCGCCACGGCGACGCGATCGTGGGCGCAGGGGTCACGGCCTTCATCGTCTTCGCCTCGTGGCTGGCCTGCCAGCTCTTTGCCGGGCGCGCGGCCTTCCTGCTCGTGGGCGCCATGATCGCCACGGCGATGAGCGCCAACGTCTTCTTCTGGATTATCCCGGGGCAGCGCAAGGTCATCGCCAGCCTGCGCGCGGGCGAGCCGCCGGACCCCATCCACGGCAAGCGGGGCAAGCAGCGCAGCGTGCACAACACCTACTTCACGCTGCCGGTGATCGTGGCCATGCTGTCCAACCACTACGGCTGGCTGTATCAGGGCCCGCACAACTGGCTGGTGCTGTGCCTGCTGATGCTGGCCGGTGCGCTCATCCGCCACAGCTTCGTGGCGCGGCACCGGGCGCATGTGCTGGGCCGGCGCACGCCGTGGGAGCACGCGGTGGCCGGCACGGCCGTACTGGTGGGCCTGGCGCTGTGGCTGGCCCCGGCCTTGCCCACGCCCGAGCAGCGCGCACGCGAGGCGGCGGCGGCGCAGCAACCCGTCACCTTCGCGCAGGTGCAGCAGGTGGTCGAGCAGCGCTGCACGGTGTGCCACAACGCGCAGGTGCAGAACAAGAACGTGGCGCTGCACACGCCCGAGCTGCTGCGCCAGCATGCGCAGGCCGTCTACCAGCAGGTGGTCGTGCTGCGCCTGATGCCGATGAACAACGCCACGCAGATCACCGAGCCCGAGCGCGCGCTCGTGCGGCGCTGGCACGAGGCGGGGGCGCCCGGGCCCTGAGCCCCGGCGGCGGCCGGCCTCAGGGCCGGTGCGCCGACTCCCAGGCCAGCATCGCCACCTTGCGCTCCGCGCCCCAGCGGTAGTGGCCGATTTCCCCGCTGTCGCGGATGACGCGGTGGCAGGGAATGAGCCAGCCCACGGTGTTGGCCGCCAGCGCCGAACCCACGGCGCGCGCCGCGCGCGGCGCGCCGATGCGCTGGGCGAGCTCGCCGTAGGTGAGCACCTCGCCCGGCTGCGTGCGCATCAGCGCCTCCCACACCCGCACCTGGAAGTTCGTGCCTCGCAGCACCAGGTGCAGCCGCCCGGGCTCGGGCTGTCGGGCGAAGACCTGCTGCAGGCGCCGGGTGGCGCCGGCGTCGTCGCGCGCGAGCGCGGCACGCGGCCAGGCCTGCTGCAGCGCCTGCAGCAGGGCGTCGTCGCCTTGCGGCTGCGCCTCCTGCGCGACGTTCTGCCCGAAGTCCTGCGCGGAGTCCTGCCCGAAGGCCAGGTGGCACAGGCCGCGGTCGGTCCAGGCCAGCAGCGCGCGGCCGAAGGGCGAGGGCCCGAAGCCCCAGCCGATGACCAGCCCCGTACCGCCGCTTCGCCATTGCGCCGGCGTGACGGCCTCGCAGGCCAGCAGCAGCGCGTGCAGGCGGCCGGGCCCCGACAGCCCGGCGTCGGCCGCCGCCGACAGCGTGTCCAGGGGCTGGCGCAGCAGCGCCTTGGCGTGCTCCTTGGTCAGGATCTGCACGAAGCGCTTGGGCGACACGCCCGCCCAGCGCGAGAAGACGCGCTGCAGGTGCGCGGGGCTCTGGTGCATCGCCTCGGCCAGCGCCTGCAGCCCGGGCTGCTCGTGCGCATGCGCGCGCAGCCAGACGATGGCGCGGGCGACGGTGTCGTACTGGCGGGCCTGCTCGGCCAGCGGGAGATCGGGCTCGGACATGACCGGGCAGTCTGTCAGATCGACGCCGCCTGGCAACCCGTTTCTTGCGCGCCTGTGGCACCATGCCCGCAGGACGGCTGACCCGCCTGCGGGCACCCGCCCCGAGCGCCCCGCGATGCCCATCACCCAGATCACCCTGCTGCCCGGCTACCCCGCCGAGGTGCGCGAGCGTCTCGTCGAGCGCGTCTCGGCAGCGGTGCGCGCCACCATCGCGAGCCCCGAGGCCGGCACCACCACCTACGTGCACGAGGCCGTGACCTACCGGCGCGACGGCCGCGTGATGACCGAGGGCCGCGCGGCGCAGCCGGTGGCCGGCGAGCTGGTGCGCGCCTTCCTGCAGGCGATGGAAGCGCGCGACCTCGAGCGCGCGCGCACCTTGCTCGCGCCGGGCTTTGCCATGGTGTTTCCGGGCGGCGCGCAGCCGGCCAGCCTCGAGGAGCTGGTGGCGCGCAGCGCCTTGCGCTACCGCCACGTGGCCAAGCGCATCGAGCGCGTGGACGAGTGCTGGGCGCCGGAGGGCACGGTCGTCTACGTTTTCGGCACCTTGTACGGCCAGTGGCCCGACGGCAGCGCCTTCGAGGGCGTGCGCTTCATCGACCGCTTCCTGGTGGTGGAAGGCGCGATCGCGCAGCAGCAGGTGTGGAACGACCTGGCTGAGCACCGGGCGGCCGCCACCCCCGCCGTCGAGCCCGCGCCCCGATGAAGGGGCCGGCGCTGCACGCGCGGCTGCGCGAGGACCTCGCGCGCTTTGCGGTGCAGGGCCTCGCACCCGGGGCCACGGTGCCCGAGGGGCTGCGCCGCGCGGCGGTGGCCGTGCCCGTCACCGAGGCCGGCTTCGGTGCCGGGCTCGAAGACATGCCGCAGCACGAGGCCTGGAGCGACGAGCCGGCGCTGCTGCTCACGCGCCGCGCCAGCACGCTGCGCGCCTACGCCGGCCAGTGGGCCCTGCCCGGGGGGCGCCTGGACGCAGGCGAGACGCCCGAGGAGGCGGCGCTGCGCGAGCTGCGCGAGGAGGTGGGCCTGGCGCTGTCACCGCAGCAGGTGCTCGGCCGGCTGGACGACTACGCCACGCGCTCGGGCTACCTCATCACGCCCGTGGTGGTCTGGGCCGGCCCGGCGCGCGAGCTCCAGCCCGACCCGGCCGAGGTGCACAGCATCCACCGCATCCCCGTGCAGGAGCTGCTGCGCGAGGACGCGCCCTGGCTCAATCACGTGCGCGGCGCGGCCCACCCGGTGCTGCGCATGCCCGTGGGCCGGGGCTGGATCGCCACGCCCACCGCGGCCTTCCTCTACCAGTTCCGCGAGTGGCTGTGGCTCGGCCGCGCCACCCGCGTCGTGCACTTCGACGAGCCGGCCTTCACCCGCCGATGAGCGCCACACCCGCCCCGGCGCCCGACCGCCCCGCCACAGACCTGGACGCCCTGCACCAGCGTGTGTGGGCCGAACTCGTGCGGGCCTGCGCCGACCGCCACCACGAGTGGCGCCTGCCCGTGCTGGCCAGCGTGGACGGGCAGGGCCTGCCGCAGGCCCGCACGGTGGTGCTGCGGCAGGCCGACGCCGCGGCCGGCGAGCTTGCCTGGAACACCGACCGCCGCAGCCCGAAGGCGGCGCAGCTGCGTGCGCGCCCCGACGCCGTGCTGGTCTTCTGGAGCCGCAGGCTGAGCTGGCAGCTGCGGGCCACCTTGCGCGTGGAGGTGCTCGACGCCGGCCCGCGCGTGGAGGCGGCCTGGCAGCGCGTGGCGGCCGGGCGCACCGCACAAGACTACCTTGCCGTGCATCCTCCCGGCACCGTGCTGGCCAGCGGCGGCACCGCACCGCTCGCCGGCCCTGCTGCGGCTCACCACCTCGCGGTGCTCGTGGGACGCGTGCAGGCCCTGGACTGGCTCGAGCTGCACCGCGAAGAAGGCCCGCGCCGCGCCCGCCTGGCCCCGGCAGGCGCGGGCTGCTGGCTGGTGCCCTGAGGCAGGCAGGGCCGGGGCCTGCGCGCGTGGCACGCCGGCAGCAGGCCCCTCAGGCCAGGCGGTAGCGCCAGGCGCCGTCCGCCCCCGGCTCGCGCAGCACCTGGCCGAGTTCGCGCAGGTGGTTCAGGCACGCCACGCTCTCGCCCGTGGCCATGCTCAGCAGGTTCACGTCGTGCTCAGCGATGGGGCGGTTGAACAGCGCCTCGAAGCAGTCCACCGCGCGCTGCGGCCCCCGGGCCAGGAGATCGCGCAGGCGGGCGAAGACACGCTGCTGGCTCGCGGCGAGCTCGTCCAGCCGCGCGTGCAGGCCGCGGAAGGGCTCCTGGTGCGCGGGCAGCACGAGCACGTCGTCGGGCACCTCCTGCCGCACCCGCTCGATCGACTCCAGCCAGTCGCGCATGGGGTCGGCCTCGGGCTCCAGCGGGTAGACCGAGACGTTGGAGGAGATGCGCGGCAGCACCTGGTCGCCGGAGATCAGCACGCCCAGCGCCGGGCAGTGCAGGCAGGCATGCTCCGGCGAGTGGCCCGAGCCCACGATCACGCGCCAGTCGTGCGCGCCGATGCGCAGCACCTGCCCGTGGTGCAGGCGGCGGAAGTTGTCGGGCAGCGGGTGGATGTACTTGCCGAAGCGCCCGAAGCGCACGCGGTAGGTCTCCAGGGCCGCGTCGCTCCAGCCCGCGCTGCGGTAGAAGGCCACGCCTTCGGCCGGCGCGTCGCGCCCGGTGTCGGAGGTCAGGGTGCGGCAGGTGTAGTACTCCAGGCGCGACATCCACAGCCCGATGCCGTGCTTGCGCGTGAGCCAGCCGGCCATGCCGACGTGGTCCGGGTGCATGTGGGTGACGAACACCCGGGTGGGCCGCAGCGGCGCGCCGCCCGGGCCGGCGGCCAGGATGGCCTGCCACGCGGCCACCGTCTCGTCGGTGCGCGTGCCGGTGTCCACCAGGGCTACCTCGCCGGGCCCGTCCTCGTCGATCGTCCACAGGTTGATGTGGTCCAGCGCGAAGGGCAGCGGCATGCGGATCCAGTGCACGCCTTCGGCCACCTGCAGCCGCGTGCCGGTGGGCGGCGGGGTGGGGCGGGCAGGGGCGGAGTCTGGCGACGGGGTTTCGGCGGTGCTCATCGGGGTAGTGTGCCTGCTGGTGCATCATCGGCCGGATTACCCGCCCGACCCCCGCCGGTTCGCTCCCCTTGACCGACAAGACGCCCCCTGATGTGGCCCGCACCAGCCTGCGCGCACTGGACGTGCTGCAGGCCTTTCGCGATACGGGCCGCCCGCTGGCCCTCAGCGAGCTGGCGCGGCGCACCGACATCCCCGTGTCCACCTGCCACGGCCTGCTCAAGCGGCTGGCCGAGGAGGGGTGGATCTTCCATGTCACGGCGCGCGAGTTCTACCCCACGCGCCGCCTGTGGACGCTGGCCGAGGAACTGCGCCGGCAGGACCCGATCCTGCAGCCCATCGAGCCGGCCTTGCGCGCGCTGCGCGACGAGGTGGGCGAGACCCTGGTCGTGGGCCTGCGCGAGGGCGATCTCGTGCGGCTGCTGATGGTGCTGGAGGCGCGCCACGAGATCCGCTACACCGCCCTGGTGGGCACGGTCAGGCCGATCCACGCCGGCTCCATGGGCAAGGTGTACCTGGCCGCCTTGCCCGCTGCGGAATTCGCTGCCTGGATGAGCGGGCGCACGCTGCAGGGCTACACCGCGCGCACGCTGGTGACCGAGGCCGCGCTGCGCGAAGATCTGGACGACGGGCTGCTGCGCGGCTACCAGCGCGTGCTCGGCGAGTACAACGCCGACGGCATGGCGCTGGCCGTGCCGCTGAAGCTCGGGGAGGTGCGGCTCGCGGTGGCCGTGGCCGGCCCGGCCGCGCGCATGCTGCCCATCGAGGCGCTGCTCGCTCACCGGCTCACCCGCGGCGTGCGCCAGCTGCAGCACTCCCTGGAGGCCTGAGGGCAAGGGCCCGCTGCCGGCGGGGCGTGCGGGCGGGGGCGGTGCTCGGGGGGCTTCGCGCTACCATCGTCCAACTGGCGCAGCGGCGCGGCGTGCGCTGTCCCCACAGGAGACCCGCATGACCGACAAGAAGTTCGCCTCCCAGGCCGACCTGCAGGAAAAGCAGGTCACCTTCAGCCAGCTCTCCGAGCACGCCTGGGCCTACACCGCCGAGGGCGACCCGAACACCGGCGTGATCATCGGCGACGACGCCGTGCTCGTGGCCGACACGCAGGCCACGCCGGCCATGGCCGCCGACGTCATCCGCCGCATCCGCGAGGTCACCGACAAGCCCATCCGCTATGTCGTGCTCACGCACTACCACGCCGTACGCGTGCTCGGCGCGAGCGCCTACGGCGCGCAGCAGGTCCTGGCGAGCCAGGACACCTACGACCTCATCGTGGAGCGCGGCGAGGCCGACAAGGCCAGCGAGATCGGGCGCTTCCCGCGCCTGTTTCGCAACGTGGAGACGGTGCCCCAGGGGCTGACCTGGCCGACGATGACGTTCACCGGCAAGATGACGCTGTGGCTGGGCAAGCTCGAGGTGCAGCTGCTGCAGCTCGGCCGCGGCCACACCCAGGGCGACACGGTGGTGTGGCTGCCCGGCGAGCGCACGCTGCTGTCGGGCGACCTGGTGGAGTTCGACGCCACCCCCTACGCGGGCGATGCCTACTTCCAGGACTGGCCGCAGACGCTGCGCCGCATCGAAGCGCTGCAGCCGCTGGCCCTGGTGCCCGGGCGCGGCCCGGCGCTGGTGGGTGCGCAGCAGGTGGCCAGCGGGCTGCAGGCCACGCGCGAGTTCGTCAGCGACCTGTACGCGAGCGTGCAGGCCGGCGTGGCCGCCGGCCAGGACCTGAAGACGGTCTACCGCCGCACCTACGACGCGCTTGCGCCGAAGTACGGCAAGTGGGTGATCTTCGACCACTGCATGCCCTTCGACGTCACGCGGGCCTACGACGAGGCCACCACGCACCCGCACCCGCGCGTCTGGACCGCGCAGCGCGACATCGAGATGTGGCGCACCCTAGAAGGCTGAAGGAGAACCGCATGGACATCCGCCGCATCCACCACGTGGCCTACCGCTGCAAGGACGCCCGGCAGACCGTCGAGTGGTACCGCGACCACCTCGGCATGGACTTCTTGCTGGCCATCGCCGAGGACCACGTGCCCTCCACCAAGGCCCCGGACCCGTACATGCACGTGTTCCTCGACGCCGGCAACGGCAACGTGCTGGCCTTCTTCGAGCTGCCCCACTCCCCCGAGATGGGGCGCGACGAGCACACCCCGGCGTGGGTGCAGCACATCGCCTTCAAGGTCGACAGCCTGGAGGTGCTCGTGCAGACCAAGGCCCGGCTGGAAGCCGCCGGCATCGAGGTCATCGGCCCGACCGACCACACCATCTTCCGCTCGATCTACTTCTTCGACCCCAACGGCCACCGCCTGGAGCTCGCCTGGGACTGCGCCAGCGACGAGCAGATGGCGCGGCTGGACGAGGTGAAGTGGGAGATGCTCCACGAGTGGAGCCGCACGAAGCGCGCGCCGCGCCACGCGGCCTGGATGCACGAGAAGGAGCGGGTCGCCGACTGAGCGCCCCTCAGCGCCTTTCAGCGCTCCTCAGCGCCGCGCCAGCAGCTCCTCGACGAAGCGCGCGCGCTCCTGCTTCTGCGCCGCGTTGCCCTGCGAGGCCATGAGCGACTCGCCCAGGTTGTGGCAGTAGGCGAGGAATGCCCGCGAGCGCGCCTCCAGCACCGGGAAGCCCATCGAGGAGAAGATCTGCGCGATGTAGCCCATGCGGCTCGCATCGGCCTCGTCCACCGCCTGGCGCGCCAGCGCGTCGCGTCGAGCCCAGGCGCGGATGGCCAGCTCGATGCGCGCCGCGCGTGCCGCCGCGCGCCCGCGCAGGGGCAGCGAGATGACGTCGCGCAGCTGCTCGTGCGGGTCGGCGTGCGCGCGCTCCAGCCGCGCCGTGAGGTTCTCCGTGGCGGTCTCGCGCCAGCGCTGCAGCACGCCACGCAGCAGCTCCTCGCGGTCGCGGAAGTGCCAGTAGAAGCTGCCGCGGGTGACCCCGAGCTGCTGCGCGAGCACGTCCACGCGGACATGGTCGATGCCCTCGTCCACGAGCACCCCGGTGGCCGCGTCGATCCAGTCCTCGCGTGACAGGCTCGGGCGCGGTGTCGCGACAGCGGGCTCGGCGCGCCGAGCGCCGGTCCGCCCGGATGGGGCGGGGGCGCGCGCGGGCTTCAGGGGAGGGCGGGGCATCGGTAGAGGGGGCGCGAGGCTCGGGCGAACACCCCAGGCGCAGGGCGGTGAAGGAGTCGGCGGGTCAGCCGGGTCGCATCATCTCCCCATACAGAACTGTACGGAACTAGGTGTAATCCCGGATTACTGCACCTGCTGCCGAGCCTAGGATTGGCCACCCAGCACATACACATGTGTATGGAAGCCGGCCGCACCCCAGGCCGAGCTGCCCGCAGGCAGGAGGAGACCATGTCCGAGCCGAACGGGGCCGCCCAGGCCAGCGCGTCCCCCCGCTTCTTCGACGATCCACGCATGCTCGCGCCACGCGCCGTGGTGCGCGAGGAGCGCGGCAGCGGCGCCTTCGTGCTGCGCTCGCCCGAGCCGCTGCAACCTTACGAGCGCTGCGTGGGCGAGTGGCTGGAGCGCTGGGCGCGCGAGACGCCCGACGCGCCCGCCTTCGCCGAGCCCGCGCCCGGCGGCGGCTGGACGGTGCTGAGCTGGCGGGCCCTGCGCGCGCAGGTGGGCTCGGTGGCGCAGGCGCTGCTGGACCTGCGGCTGGACCCGGCCGGGCCGATCGTCGTGCTGTCGGACAACGCGCTGGACCACCTCGTGCTGCTGCTGGCGGGCATGCACATCGGCCGAGCGGTGTGCACCGTCTCCAGCGGCTACTGCCGCCTGGCCGGTGGCGACTACGCCCGCATCCACGGGATCCTGCAGGCGCTGCAGCCGGCCCTCGTGTACGGCTCGGACGCTGCCGTCTACGGCCCGCCCCTGCGCGATGCGGGCTTGCAGGCGCAGGCCGTCTTCAGCCAGGGGGCGGCTTCGCACCCCGGGGCGCTGCCCTTCGACGCGCTGCGTGCCGTGGCCGAGACCCCGGCCGTGATGCAGGCCTTCGCCGCCATCACGCCGGACACGCACGCGAAGTACCTGCTCACCTCGGGCTCCACGGGCCACCCGAAGGTCGTGGTCAACACCCACCGCATGCTGTGCGCCAACCAGCAGATGCTGGCGCAGACGCTGCGCTTCCTGGCGCTGGAAAAGCCCGTGCTGCTGGACTGGCTGCCGTGGAGCCACACCTTCGGCGGCAACCACAACACGAACCTCGTGCTGCGCCATGGCGGCACGATGTACATCGACGACGGCCGCCCCGTGCCCGGCGCCATCGACCGCACCATCGCCCACCTGCGCGAGGTGCAGCCCACCGTCTACTTCAACGTGCCCAAGGGCTACGACATGATGCTGCCGGCGCTCGAGGTGGACGAGGCGCTCGCGCGGCGCTTCTTCGAGAGGCTGCGCATGGTGTTCTACGCCGGCGCGGGCATGCCCGTGGCCACCTGGAAGCGCCTGGAGGCCGTGGCGGCGAGGGTGCGCGAGGAGCCGGTGTGGTTCACCACCTCGTGGGGCTCCACCGAGACATCGCCGGCCATCACCTTCGCGCACTGGAAGCTCGACGGTCCGGGGGTCATCGGCAACCCGATGCCCGGCGCCGAGGTGAAGTTCGTGCCCAACGGCGGCAAGCTCGAGCTGCGCGTGCGCGGCCCGAACATCTTCCCCGGCTACCGCGGCAACGACGCGGCCACGCGCGGCGCCTTCGACGAGGAGGGCTACTACTGCATCGGCGACGCGGGCTACCTGCGCGAGGCCGGTGACCCGGCCTCGGGCATCGTCTTCAACGGCCGCGTGGCCGAGGACTTCAAGCTCACCAGCGGCACCTGGGTGTCGGTGGGCACGCTGCGGCTGAAGGTGGTGACGGCGCTCGCCCCCCACGCGATGGACGTGGTCGTCACGGGGCACGACCGCCACGAGATCGGCGTGCTCGTGTTCCTGAGCGAGGCGGGGCGTGCGCTGCCGGCTGGCGCCGTCGCGGATCACATCCGTTCGGCGCTCGCGGGCCTGAAGGCCGAGCACGGGGGCTCCTCGCAGACGCCGACCCGGGCGCTGGTGCTGCCCGACGCCCCGAGCATGGCCGCCGGCGAGATCACCGACAAGGGCTACCTGAACCAGCGCCTGACGCTGCAGCGGCGCGCCGCCGACGTGGAGGCGCTGTACGCGGTGCCGGCCGATCTGCGGGTGATCCGCGCCTGAACTCTGGAAAGACCCCACGATGGACCTTCAACCCTTCACCCCGACGAGCGGCCCGCTCGCGAGCCTGCCGCTGCTGCGCCTGGAGACGGCCGGCCCGGTGCTGCACGTGCGGCTGAACCGGCCGGCCAAACGCAACTCGGTGAGCGACGAGCTGCTCGCGCAGCTGCACACCGTGTGGGTCAACATCCCGTCGTCCATCAAGGTGGCCGTGCTCAGCGGCGAGGGCGGGCACTTCTGCGCCGGCCTGGACCTCTCGGAGGTGAGCGAGCGCACGGTGGCCCAGGGCATGCAGCACTCGCGCGCCTGGCACGCCTGCTTCGACGCCATCCAGTTCGGCCCGGTGCCGGTCATCGCCGTGCTGCACGGTGCCGTGGTGGGCGGGGGCCTGGAGCTCGCCAGCAGCGCGCACCTGCGCGTGGCCGAGAAGAGCAGCTTCTACGGGCTGCCCGAGGGCACGCGCGGCATCTTCGTGGGCGGCGGCGGCTCGGTGCGCATCTCGCGCCTGCTGGGCGTGTCGCGCATGACCGACATGATGCTCACCGGGCGCGTCTTCGACGCCGACGAGGGCCAGGCCTTCGGGGTCTCCAACTACCTCGTGGGCGAGGGCGAAGGCCTCGCGCGCGCCCTGGCGCTTGCGCAGAAGATCGCCGGCAACGCGCCGCTGTCGAACTACGCGATCACGCAGGCCCTGCCGCGCATCGCCGACCTCTCCGCCAGCGACGGCCTCTTCATGGAGTCGCTGATCTCCTCCATCGCCCAGGGCGACGAGGCGGCCAAGGAGCGTGTGCGCGCCTTCCTCGAGAAGCGTGCGGCCAAGGTGGCCAAGGCGTCCGCCTGATCCCGCTCCTCTTGCCTGCTCCCCCTCTTCACCCGACCCGAGCCCACCGATGACCAAAGGTCTCTTCCAGCGCTTCGAAGGCGTGTACCTGCTCGACGGCGTGCGCACGCCGATGATCGACTACATGGGCGCCTTCGCCGACGCCAACCCGATCGACCTGGGCATCCACGCGGCACGGGCGCTGCTGGCCCGCACCGGCACCGACCCCGCGCGCGTGGACTCCGTGCTCGCCGGCAACATGGCCCCGGGCGGCTTCGACCAGTTCTACGTGGCGC
>JBMOGN010000082.1:0-13800 GCA_049318345.1 Rubrivivax sp.
CCGCGTGATGCGAAAGCGCGTGGGGCAGTGCGGGTCGGGGCAGGCCACCTCGGCGTCCGTGCTCATCCAGTCGTTCGGATGGGTGGGCCGCTGCTTGGCCGGCAGCAGCGGCAGCAGCGCCGCCAGCGAGTACATCGAGAAGGGCTGGTCGGGAGGAAAGTGCAGCAGTTCGCCGCGCACCTCGAACCAGTCGCCGGGCCGGGCGTGGCACTGGATCGTCGAGCCCGGCGGCGCCACCACCTCCACGCGCAGGTCGTAGAGCTCGAAGCTGTCGTCGGCTGGGGGCCCGGCCATGCAGTCTCCTCCGGTTTCGCGTGGGTTCCGCCCGCAGCGCGGCGGTGGTGCGCAGGGCTTTTCTATACTCGGCCGCGATGATAGCGGTGACCCCTCCCGCCACGGCGGACCTGCTGGTGGTACGCGACGTGGTCAAGGCCTTCGGCGGGCACCGCGCCGTCGACGGCGTGAGCTTCACGCTCGCGCGTGGCGCCATCGGCGGCCTCATCGGCCCCAACGGTGCCGGCAAGACGACCCTCTTCAATTGCCTGGCCGGCCACTTCGCGCCCAGCGCCGGGCACATCGAACTCGATGGCCGGCCCATTGCGGGCGCCTCTCCGGCACGCGTCTTCGCGGCCGGCCTGGCCCGCACCTTCCAGATCCCGCGCCCCTTCCCGCGCATGACGGTGCTCGAGAACGTGATGCTGGCGCCCACCGGTCAGCTCGGCGAGCGCTTCTGGACGAACTGGCTGCGCCCCGCCGCGGTGGCGGCTCAGGAGCGTGAGCTGCGCGCGGCGGCGATGCACTGGCTCGACTTCGTCGGCCTGTCTGCGCTCGCGCAGCAAAGCGCCAGCGTGCTCTCGGGTGGTCAGCGCAAGCTCCTGGAGCTCGCGCGCGTGATGGTGGCGCAGCCCCGCCTGGTGCTGCTGGACGAGCCGGGCGCGGGCGTCAACCCGGCGCTGCTCGATCTCATCATCGAGCGCGTGGCCGAGCTCAACCGTCAGGGCACCACCTTCCTGATCATCGAGCACAACATGGACCTGGTGGCGAGCCTGTGCCGGCCCGTGATGGTGATGGCGCAGGGCCGCCTGCTCGCGCAGGGCGACGCGGCGCAGGTGCTGGCCGATCCCCGTGTGGTCGAGGCCTATCTCGGGGAGCCCGCGTGACCGAGACCTCCGCACTGGACGTGCAGGCCCTCGAAGCCGGCTACGACCCCGGCCTGCCGATCGTGCGCGGCGCCTCGCTGCGGGTGTTGGATGGCGAGATCCTGGCCATCCTCGGCCCCAATGGCGCGGGCAAGTCCACCTTCGTCAAGGCCGTGGCCGGGCTGGTACCCATCTCGGCCGGACAGGTCCTGCTGCACGGCCGCCCGATCATCCAAGTGCCCGCACACCGCATGGTCTTCGAGGGCCTGGCCTTCGTGCCGCAGACGGAAAACGTCTTTGCCAATCTGAGCATCGCCGAGAACCTGGAGCTGGCCGCCTCCATTCTCGGGCTGCCGCGGCGAGCCGCCCTCGAGCCCGTCTACGCGATGTTCCCCGATCTCGAGCGTCAGCGCAGCCTGCTGGCCTCCCGGCTGTCGGGCGGCCAGCGCCAGATGCTGGCGGTGGGTCGCGCGCTGATCGCACGCCCGCGCGTGCTCATGCTCGACGAGCCCTCGGCCGGCCTGAGCCCGAAGCTCGTCGGGCAGGTGCTCGAGCAGCTGCGCCGCGTCCGCGACAGCGGCGTGACGGTGGTGCTCGTGGAGCAGAACGTGAAGGCCGCGCTCGCGGTGGCCGACCGTGCCGCCGTGCTCGTGGAAGGCCGCGAGCGCATCGTCGCCCCGACAGCCGAGCTGCGCGCCGATGCGCGCATGGCCGAGCTCTACCTGGGCCGGCACGCCCTGCGGCCGCCCATCGCAGCCGCGGAAGCCGCGGCATCCGCGAGCCAGGAGGCGTAGGTGCTGCAGATCCTGGCCGATGGCCTCGTGATCGGATCGGTGGTGTCGCTGGGCGCGATCGGCCTGAGCCTGAGCTTCTCGATCCTGCGCTTTTCCAACTTCGGCCATGGCGAGCTGCTCGCCTGGGGCGCCTACGCCGCCTTCACGGCGCTGGCCTTCTTCTCGGCCGTCGCGGGCGGCGGGCAGCCCATCCCGCCCTTTTCCTTCGGCTGGCCGCTGATGGCCGCGCTCGCAGCGGCGGCGGCCTTCGTGTGCCTGCTGTCGCTGGTGCTCGACGCCGTGCTGTTTCGCCGCCTGCGCGAGCAGGGTGCGATCACGCTCATCATCGCCAGCTTCGGCGCGGCGCTGGCCCTGCGCAACCTGCTGATGTTTCTCTATGGTGGCGTCCCGCAGTACTACTCGCAGGAGCTGCAGATCGCGGTCAACCTCGTGCCGCGCAACGTCTGGGGCGGCATGCGCATCACGGCCGACCAGATGTTCGTGCTCGGGCTGACGCTCGTCACGGTGGTCGCGGTGCACCTGTTCCTGGCGCGCAGCACGCTCGGCCGTGCGATGCGGGCCACCTCGATGAACCCCCAGCTCGCCCGCGTGTGCGGCATCGACCCGCAGCGCATCCTGCGCGCCACCTGGATCATCGGGGGGGTGCTCGCCGCCGTGGCGGGCGTCTTTGCCGGGCTCACGGTGCAGCTGCGCCCGACCCTTGGTCTGGACCTGCTGCTGCCGCTCTTTGCGGCCGTCATCCTCGGCGGCATCGGCTCGGTGTGGGGGGCGGTGATCGGCGGCCTGATCATCGGCCTGGCCGAGAGCGCGGCGGTGCACGTGGTGGGGGCGGAGTACCGGGCGGCGGCCGCCTTCTTCGTGCTCATTGCCGTGCTGCTGGTGCGCCCCACCGGGCTCTTTGCGGAGAAGTCATGATCGAGGGCTGGCTCTCCTACGGCAGCTTCTTCCTCGTCTTCGCGAGCACCTACGCGATCATCGTGCTGGGGCTGAACCTGCAATGGGGCCACACGGGGCTCTTCAACGTGGGCGTGGCCGGCTTCGTCGCGGTGGGGGCCTACACCTCGGCCATCCTCACCACACCCGAGGCGGCCGATCGCATCGGCGGCTTCGGCTGGCCGGTGGCGGCGGGATGGCTGGCGGCCATGGTCGCATCGGGCCTGGCGGGCCTGCTCGTGGGGGTCCTCACGCTGCGACTGCGCCACGACTACCTCGCCATCACCACCTTCGGCGTGGCCGTGACGATCCAGCTCCTGGCCACCAACCTGCAGGCCTTGACCGGCGGCACCTTCGGCATCCAGTTCATCCCCAAGCCGCTGCAAGGCTGGCTCGGCACCGGCACGGCATGGAACGCCGCCTACCTCGCTCTCGTGCTTGCCCTGCTGGGGCTCGCCTGGTGGGCGCTCGAGACGCTCGTGCGCAGCCCGTGGGGCCGCGTGCTGCGCGCGATCCGCGAGGACGAGGTGGCGGCCGAGTCGCTGGGCAAGCGTGCCTTCGCCTACCGGCTGCAGAGCTTCGTCATCGGCAGCGCGCTCATGGGGCTCGGGGGCGCCGTCTACGCCCACTTCGTGGGCTACATCGCGCCGGAGGACTTCCTGCCCATCCTCACCTTCCAGCTGTGGGCGATGCTGATCGTGGGCGGGTCGGGGCGCAACCTGGGCGCGATCCTCGGCGCCTACGTGGTGTGGGGCTTCTGGGCCGTGGCCGGAGGGGCCCTGCGGGGAATCGTCCCGCAGGCCGAGCAGGCGAGGGCAGCCGCCTTGCAGGTGGTGTTGATCGGCGTGCTCATCGCGCTCGTGCTGGTGCTGCGCCCGCGCGGCCTGCTGGGCGAGCAGGTGGGCGTGTCGCGGGCGGCTGCGGACAAGGCCTGATTTCCGGATCGGGCGGGGTCGCGGGCTGAAGGGCGCCAGCCGAAGGTCGCGGGCTGGTCGGCCGCCGGCGCTGCGGCCCCGCTTGGGCAGGCATCGTCAAGCGTGCAGAATCGCCGCCACCATGCCTGTCCCGCCACTCGCCTCTCCAGCCGCCGTCGCCGCCCCGGCCACCCTCGCCGCGCTCGTCGTGAAGAGCGGCGTGCACCTCGGCGGCCTGAGCGAGGCGCAGCGCGCCTGGGCGCTGGGCGTGGCCGCGCAGGGCCTGCCGCACGGCCCCGGGGTGTCGGAAGCGCAGGCCAATGCGCGGCTGAAGGCCGCGCTCGGCGCCGAGGCGGCCTTCCTGGACACCGACCACGTCGAGCTGCGCCGCTGGCTCGTGGACACCGGCTGGTGGAAGCGCGACGGCTTCGGCCGCTGCTACGAGCGCGTGCCCGCCGACGCCCTGCCGGCGAACCTGCGTCCGCTGGACGAGGTGCTGGCGGGCCTGGACCTGCCGGCCTGGGTGGCCGCGCGGCGCGAGGCGCACCGGGCCGAGCGGGACAAGCGGCGCCAGGCCTGGAGCACGACATGACCCTCTCCCGCACCACCCCCATCCTGCGCAGCTTCGACGAAGCCCGCGCACGCGAGTTCTACCTCGGCTTCCTGGGTTTCCAGGTGGTCTTCGAGCACCGCTTCCATGCGGGTGCGCCGCTGTACATGGGTATCGCGCGCGACGACTGCACGCTGCACCTGTCGGAGCACCACGGCGACGCGACGCCCGGCGCCTCGATGCGCATCCAGGTGGGCGACGTGGACGCGCTGTGCGCGGAGCTGGTAGCCAGGGCCTACCCGCATGCCCGGCCGCAGGTGCAGGCCATGCCCTGGGGCACGCGCGACTTCACCGTGACCGACCCCTTCGGCAACCGGCTGACCTTCACCAGCGCGATCAGCACCTGAGGGCGGTGCGCGCAGGTCAGGCCCTCCCGCTTACCCGGCTCCAGTTCACGATCTCCAGGCCCTCCACCTGGGGTAGCTGGTGGTCGTTCGAGACGAAGCACGCTGCGCCGCTGCCCAGGGCGGTGGCCAGGTGCAGCGCGTCGGGCATCTTCAGGCCATGGCGGGCGCGCAGCGCGGCGGCACGCTCGAAGCACGCGCGGTCGTGGCCGACCAGGGTCACGGCGCCGCTTTCCTGCAGCATCTCCCGCACGGCGGCGGTTGCGGCCGCGTCGTTCAGGCGCAGGGGGTGCACCAGCAACTCGGCCAGCGTGAGGTCGCCCGTGACGCCTTGCACCTCGCCTCGGCAGCAGGCGTCCAGCAAGGCGACACTCGGCTCGGCGAGCCCGGGCGCCCCGTTCAGGACGTAGATGAAGATGTTCGCGTCGAGGTAGACACGCCGCCCGGCGTGCCGCGCCACGAGTGCTGCCACCCCGGCAGCGGCCTCCCCGCCCGTGGCCCTCACCACTCGTCGCGCAGGTCGCGCACCATGGCGTCGGCCTCGGCCGCGGTCTGGCCGAAGGCGCCCCGGCCCGCCCCGACAAAGCGGCTCATCGAGCGTGCCGGGTTCTGCGCCGAGCGCCGGGGCACGAGCACGATGCGGCCCTCCACCACGCTCACGTCCAGCGCGTCGTCGGTGCTCAAGCCTACGGCGGCCACGACCTCGGCCGGCAGCGTGATCTGGCGACGGTCTCGCAGGTGAATGGTGGATGCCGTCATGCCGAAAGGATACCGAATTCTGACAGAAATGTCATTCCGACAGAAATTCAGCAGAAAAACATCCCCGCAAGGCCCGAGCGCCCACCGGGCGATGGGTGCGGCGCCCGGCCTGACCGGCGCCGGCTACCCCGCCGCGCGCATGGCCAGCGCCCGCTGCGCGGCCGGCCGCGCCATGCAGCGCGCGTGCCAGGCGCTCAGGTTCGGGCAGGCGTCGCCGCCGAGTTCCTTCAGCCGCACGAGCACCGCGGCCAGGTTCAGGTCGGCCACCGTGAAGCGCCCGGCCACGAGCCACGGGCGCTGCGCCAGCACGCCGTCGGCGATGGCGAGCTTGGCGCCGATGGCCGCCAGCGCCGCGGCCACCGCCTCGGGGCGGCGCTCGGCCTCGGGCAGGTAGACGGTGTGCTGGAACCAGATGCGCGTCTGGCTCTCGATCTCGGTGGCGGCCCAGAAGGTCCACTGCAGGATCTGCGCCTCCTCCTCGAAGCCCGAGGGCCCGAGGCCGCCGGCGCCGTAGCGCTCGGCCAGGTACAGGTTGATGGCCAGCGACTCGAAGACCACCACGCCGTTGTCGTCGATCACCGGGATCGCGCCGTTCGGGTTCAGCGCGAGAAAGGCCGGCTCCTTGATGGCCGGGTCGTTGAAGGAAATCTTGACGTGCTCGTAGGGCAGGCCAAGCTCCTCGGCGCACCACAGGTTGCGAAAGGCACGGGAGGCGGCGATGCCGTAGATCTTCAGGGTCATGGCGGGCGCGGTAGGCGGGGGTGAAGGAGGCGTGATGGTGCCAGCAAGCGGGGCGGGCGGCCAGCGCGGCGGCGCGGCGGCACAAAAGCGCTAGGGAACGGTCCCGAGGCGAGAGCGCGCCCCAGCCGCTACCGTGGCGCCAGGAGGCCCTGCGACCATGCCCGCCCGCACGCTGCACCTCGGCCGCTCCACGCGCACGGTGGATGCGCGGCCCGACCGCCTGGACCTGCGCGACCGGCCCTACCGCCCGGCGCTGGGCAACCTGCCGCCTCGCCTGCCGGGGGACGCCGCGCTGGCGCGCTGGATGCAGGCCTACCGCGAAGCCGGCCTGGTGCTGGACCAGGGCAGCGAGGGCGCGTGCACGGGCTTCGGGCTGGCCGCGGTGATCCACCACCTGCGGCTGGTGGCCGCGCAGGGTGCGGGGCTGCCCACGCCCGCCCGGGTGAGCCCGGCCATGCTCTACCAGCTCGCCCGGCTGTACGACGAGTGGCCCGGCACCGGCTACGAAGGCTCGAGCTGCCGCGGCGCGCTCAAGGGCTGGCACCGGCACGGGGTGTGCCGCGAGGTGCTGTGGCCCGACACCGCAGCGCCCGGCTGGGACGTCGACGCCCTGGACTGCACCCTGGGTGTGTACTACCGCATCGACAAGAGCTCGGTGGTGGACATGCAGGCCGCGCTGCGCGACACGGGCGCGGTCTACGCCTCGGCCACGGTGCACGAGGGCTGGGCGCTGACGGCCACAAAGGGTGCAGCGGCTACAGGGGCAGCTGGATCCGTGACACGCCACGCCGAGCTGCCCACCATCGCCCACATCGCGCGGCCCAAGGATGCCGGGATGCACGCCTTCGCGCTCGTGGGCTACGACGAGGAAGGCTTCCTCGTGCAGAACTCCTGGGGGCCGCGCTGGGGCGCGGCGGGTTTCGCGCGGCTGCCCTACGAAGCCTGGGTGGCGCACGGCGAGGACGCGTGGGTGTTCACGCTCGGGGTGCCGCGCCGCGCGTTGCACGCGGGCGCTGCGGCCGATGCCGGGGGGCCGGCCGGGTCTGCTGGGTCGGCCGGATCAGCCGTGCCGGTGCGCCGGTCGCCGCAGCACTGGGTGCCGCCGGCCCGCGCGCGGGGCGCCGCTTCCTCGCAGGCCCTGCAGCGGGTCCCGGGTGCGGTGGGGCTGGACGGCCGCGACGACGCGCTGCAGCGCCGGCTGCGCGGGGTGCCCGGGCCGGCGCAGCCGCTGTCGATGGACGAGGCCTACGGGCACGCGGTGGTGCTGGACCGGGGCTTTGCGGTGCACCGCGACATCACGGCGGTGGATGCGGCGCAGGGCCTGGCGCGCGTGGCGCTGCAGCGCCCGGCGCAGTGGCTGGGCGAGCGCGGTGCGCGCAAGCTGCTGGTGTACGTGCACGGCGGGCTGAACAGCGAGGCCGACTCGCTCGCGCGCATCCGCACGCTGGCGCCCTACGCGCTGGCCCAGGGCATCTACCCGCTGTTCGTCACCTGGCGCACGGGGCCGCTGGAGACGCTGGCCGACCTGGCGGAGGAGGCCCTCGCGCAAGCGGGGGAGGCGGCCGCCGCCGGGGCGCCGGCGCGTGGTTGGCTCGAGCAGCTCAGCGAGCGCACCGACCGGCTGCTGGAGGCCGTGCTGCGCGTGCCCGGCAGCGCGATGTGGAACCAGATGAAGCTCAACGCGCTGCGCGCGAGCAGCCACCCCGAGGGCGGCGCACGGGCGATGGTGGCGCACCTGGCGGCGCTGCAGGCGCAGCTGCCGGGCCTGGAGCTGCACCTCATGGGCCACTCGGCCGGTGCGATCTTCATCGGCGCGCTGCTCGAGCCGCTGCGCGAGGCCGGGCTGCGCGTGGCCACGCTGCGGCTGTTCGCCCCGGCCTGCACCGCGCGCTTCGCGCTGGAGCACTACGCGCCGGCCGTGCGCGCGGGCACGCTCGATGCGCGGCACTGGCACCTGCATCAGCTGTCCGACGCCAACGAGCGGCGCGACAGCGTGGGGCCGTACCGCAAGTCGCTGCTCTGGCTGGTCTCGCGCGCCTTCGAGGACGAGCACAAGACCCCGCTGCTGGGCCTGCAGGCCAGCTTCGATGCGCGCACCACGGGCCCGCGCGCGGCCGACGACACCTGGTCGCGCCGCGGCGCGCAGGACGTGGCCGAGTGGCTGGACTTCTGGCGCCCGCTGGGGCTGGATGCGAGCAACCGCCACGTGCTGCGGGGCGAGTCGGTGTCCACTGGCGCCGGGGTCATCCCGGCCTCGCACGGCTGCTTCGACAACTCGGTGGACCTCATGGGCCGCGCACTGGGTGCCGTGCTCGAGCCCGGACACCCCACGCGCGTGCCCATCCACCGGCTCGACGACTAGCGCAACGGGGCGCCCCCCGCCCCCACCCCCCTCGGCCGCGCGGTACCCACGCAGCGGCATTGAGCGTGCTCAACCCCTGCGGGTCCGCAGGGGGTAGAGGCCTTGCGCCGGGACAACGCCCGCCGGCCTGCCCCCCCACACACTGCTCGGACGGCCCACGGCGCGCTGCCACCAGGCGGCACCACCGGCCGGGACGTGCTTCAACCTCACCTCAGGAGTGCAAGAGATGTTTTCGAAGCTTCGTTCGTTCTGGCAGGAAGAGGATGGCGCGGCTGCCATCGAGTACGCGCTCATCGCGGCGCTGATCGCGCTGGGCTTCACGGCCGGGGCCACCGCCCTGGGCGGGGAGCTGGACCGCGTGTTCAACGCCATCGTCACCGCGATCCCCTGATCGCAGCCTGCCGGCAAGCCCACCCCAGCGCCCGATCCACGACCAGCCTTCGTACACACGCATGTCTGCTGCCGTGCTGGGTTCCTGGGTGGTGCTGTCGGCCTTTCTCCTTGCGGCGTGCGCCTTCGACATCGGTGCACGCCGCATCCCCAATGCCCCGGAGCGTGGCCGCCGGCCTGGCCGGCGTGCTGCTGCACACCCTGCTGCCCGCGGGCAGCGGGCTCTTTGCCGTGACGCAGCGCGGCGGCCTGGGCGCGACCGGCGCGGCGCTCGGCCTGCTGGTGGCGCTGGCCGCCGGGCTGCTGCTGTGGCGCGCCCGGCTCTTCGGAGCCGGTGACGCCAAGTTGCTGGCCGCCGTGGGCGCCTACACCGGGGCGGCCGGCGTGCTGCCCGTGGTGATCTGGTCGCTGGTGATCGGCGGCGTGCTGGCCCTGCTGTGGGCCGTGGCCGCTCTGGTGGGCGGACCCGCGAGCCCCCTGCAGCCCGCACCCGCCAGCGGCAACGTGGGTCCCCTCGGCCCGATCCGGCGCAGCCGCCGGCTGCCCTACGCCCTGGCATTGAGCGCGGGCACGCTCGCCCACGCGGCGGCCGCCTGCAGCGGCCTGTACGGCGGCTGAGACGCCCGCGATTCCTACCAGCCTCCCAGGCATTCACCCGCCCTTCCCCACCTGCCTTCTCCACCTGCTCCCCACGAAACCGGAACCCCCATGAAGAACTCCCGAGCCTTGATCGTCCTGGGGCTGGCCATGCTGGCCGGCCTGGTGGCGGTGGTCCTGGCCGCGCGCTGGCTGACCACCCGCTCGGCCGCGTCCTCGCACATCGCGGTGGCCGCACGCGAGATCGACCTGGGCACGCCGCTGGACGCCACGGCCGTGACCACCATCACCTGGTCGGGCAGCGCGCTGCCCGAGGGCGCCTTCACCGACGCGCAGGCCGTGCAGGGCCGCGTGGTGAAGACCGCGCTGGCCCGCGGCGAACCCATCCTGGCCTCCAAGCTCGCCCCGGCGGGCGCGCGCGGCGGGCTGTCGGCGGCCATCGGCGAGGGTCGCCGCGCGATCACCGTGCGCGTCAACGAGGTGGT
This sequence comes from Rubrivivax sp., assembly GCA_049318345.1. Lineage (GTDB taxonomy): Bacteria > Pseudomonadota > Gammaproteobacteria > Burkholderiales > Burkholderiaceae_C > Rubrivivax. The sequence continues at coordinate 10,069 of JBMOGN010000082.1, forward strand.
GGGCGTGGCGGGCTTCGCCCTGCCCGGCAGCCACGTGGACGTGATGGTGCACACCACGGTGGACGACCAGAAGCGCGGCCAGGGCGCGCCGCTGTCGAAGATCGTGCTGGAGCGCATCCTCGTGCTGGCCGTGGCGCAGGAAGCCAGCCGCGACGAGACCCGGCCGAAGGTGGTCAACGCCGTGACGCTGGAGGTCACGCCGGCGCAGGCCGAACTGCTGGATGTGGCGCGCAGCGTGGGCACGCTGTCGCTGGTGCTGCGCAACCAGATCGACCGCGGCCCGGGCGGCACCGTCGGCATGGGCAAGTCCGACCTCTTCGAAGGCAGCGTCGTGCGGCCGGTGGCGGCCGTCGTGCCGCCTCCGGTTGCGGCACCGGCGCCCGCACCGGCGCGTGCGCCGCGCCGCACCTCGCCGACCGCCACGGCCGCGCCCGCGGCACCGCCCCCGGCTGCGCCCGTGGCCGCCCCTGCGCCCCCCGCGGTGCGCGTGGAGGTGATACGCGGGGTGGCGCGCTCGAGTGTCGAGCTCTGACCCGCGGGCCGCCTGACCGCCCCCTGCGCCTGCCCTTTCGCTCCTCTTCTCATCCCCCCGGGAGTCCCATGTCCGCTTCCATCCATGCCCTGCTGCAGGTCTCGCTCGTCCTGGGCGCTGCCTGGCCCGCCGTGGCCGTGCTGCCCGCCCTGGCCCAGGTGCCGCCCGGCGTCGCGGCCGAGCCCGTGCCCACCGATGTCGCCCCGCCGCTGACGCTCACGGTGGGCAAGTCCACCGTGCTGCGCCTGGCCGGCCCCATCGACCGCATCTCCATCGGCAACCCGGCCGTGCTGGACGTGACGATGACCGGCCCGCGCGAGCTCTACCTGCTCGGCAAGGCCTTCGGCTCGTCCAACGTCATGCTCTGGCGCAACGGCGGCGGGGTGAGCGTGCTGGATGTCTCGGTGGCCGTGGACACGGCCACGCTGCAGCAGCACCTGGCGGCCGTGCTGCCGGCCGAGACGGCCATCACCGTGCGCTCGGCGGCCGACTCCATCGTGCTCACCGGCACCGTCACGAGTGCGCTGAAGGCCGAGCACGCGGTGGCGGTGGCCGAGGGCTTCGTGCGGGCCTATGCGCGGCCGGTGGCCGCAGCCGGGCAGGGGCTCGGCGCGGCGCCGGCGACGGGTGCCGGCGCGGCCGGCGCGGGAAATGCATCGGCCAGCACGCCGGCTGGCATGCAGGCCGGCCACGCCCCGCGCGTGATCAACCTGCTGGGCGTGCTGCAGCCGCAGCAGGTGATGCTGGAGGTGAAGGTGGCCGAGGTGTCGCGCACGCTGCTGGACCAGTTCGGCGTGAGCCTGAACCTCAGCAAGGTCAGCGGCAGCTTCACCTACGGGCTGCTCACCTCGCGCCTGCAGGAACTCTTCGGCAGCCTCACCGCCACGCGCAACAGCAACGGCAGCCGCGCCACGGTGGACGGGCGCTCCGACGAGGGGCTGGTGAAGATCCTGGCCGAGCCGAGCATCGTCTCGGTCAGCGGGCAGGAAGGCAGCTTCCTGGCCGGCGGCAAGGTGTTCATCCCGGTGGCGCGCAGCAACGACACCGGCGGGACCACCATCACGCTGGAGGAGAAGGAGTACGGCGTGGGCCTGAAGTTCACGCCTGTGGTGCTGGACGGCGACCTCATCCACCTGCGCGTGGCCCCGGAGGTGTCGGAGCTCGCGCGCACCGGCTCGCCCTTCGTGAGCACCTCGGGCGTGACCACCGTGCTGCCGAGCTTCACCACGCGGCGCGCGCAGACGAGCGTGCAGCTGCGCGACGGCCAGAGCATCGCGATTGCCGGCCTCATCAAGAACAACGTCACCACCAACCTCAGCCGCTTCCCGTTCCTGGGCGAGATCCCCATCATCGGGGCGCTGTTCCGCTCCACGGAGTTCCAGGGCGACCGCAGCGAACTGCTGTTCGTGATCACGCCGCGCCTGGTGCGCACGCTGCCGGCCGACGCCGCGCTGCCCACCGACGGCTTCCAGCCGCCCAGCCGCGAGGAGCTGATCCTGCGCGGGCAGCTCGAGGGCTCGGGGCGCGGCACGCCGGCTGCGGTGCCCCTGCCCGCACCCGCGGCCGCACCCACCCCCTCCACTCCCGCCCCCCTTCGCTGAAAAAGGCTTCCCCATGAACCCGACACGCTCCTGCGCGCTCACTTTCAGCCTGTGCGCCCTGGCCGCGGTGGCCAATCTCGGCGGCTGCGCCAGCCCCACGGCCGCGCCGGCCACCGACGAGCGGCTGGGCCTGGCGGTGCGCCAGACGCTGTCGCAACAGGTGCTGCGCCCGGATGCCGGGCGCGCGGCCGACGCGGCCACGCCGCCCTTCGACGGCGTCTCGGCGGTGCACACCATCGTGCGCCACCGCGAGGGCTTCAAGTCGCCGCCGGCGGCCTACCCGGTACTCGGCATCACGGGCGCCTCGACCCAGCCATGAGCCGGGCACGCCCTGCTGCAGGCCCGGGGCGGGCCGCGCGCCCGCAGCGCGGCGGCTTCGCCGTGATGGCCGCGCTGCTGCTGCCGCTGCTGGTGGGGCTGGGCGCGCTGGCCATCGACCTGGGCCGCATGATCATCTACCGCACCGAACTGCAGAACGCGATGGACGCCTGCGCGCTGGCGGCCGTGGCGCCGCTGACCGGCGCCAACGATCCGAACGTCTACGACGTGGGCCGTGCGCACGCACTGGCGCTGGCCGACCCCACGCGCACCGGCATGGGCGCGCGCAGCCTGGTCTCGGTGAACCGGCTGCACTTCCAGCGAGACACGCTGGACCTGCGCGACACGAAGGTGGAATTCAGCAGCGCGGCCACCGGCCAGCCCTGGGTGGAGGCCTCCTCCACCCAGACCGGGGGGCTGTCGCCGCAGGCCGCGCGCTACGCGCGCTGCAGCCACCGCGACACCGCGCAGCCCTTCTTCTTCGCTCCGGTGCTGCAGCTGCTCGCCCCGACCACCCCCACGGCGCTGGCGGTGTCGGCCACGGCCACGGCCACGCTGGCCCGCGCGCAGAGCGCCTGCGCGATCCCCGTGGCAGTGTGCGTGCAGCCCGGCGGCACGGACGCCAACCTCTACGGGCGCACCATCGGCGAGCGCATGGTGGCGGTGAACAACCCTGCAGCCGGCTACGGCAGCGGCAACTTCGGCTGGCTGGACTTCACCCCGCCCGCGGGCGGCGCCTCGGAGCTGCGCGGCCTCGTGAACAACTCAGGCAGCTGCTCGGTGCAGGTGGGCCAGACGGTGGGCCAGCCGGGGGTGATCGCCTCGCTGGAGTCGGCCTGGAACAGCCGCTTCGGCATCTACGCCAGCGGCACCCAGCCGCAGACCGCGCCGCCGGACTTCACCGGCTACGCCTACCCCAGCGGCTCGAACCACTACGCCGACTTCGTCACCCGTACGGGCACGCGCGCGGCCTTCCAGGGCACGGTGGGCAGCGGCACCACGACGTTGTCAAGCGCCGAGCACGCCGCGCTGGGCCAGCAGCGTCGCGTGGCCACCGCCGCCATGGTGGACTGCTCGGTGTGGGCCGCAAGCGGCTCGGCGCAGCCGCCGGTGCTGGACTTCGCCTGCGTGCTGCTGCTCGCGCCGGTGCGCAACGGCGGCTCGGCGGCGAGCTGGACGCAGGTGTCCGCGACGATGGACCTGGAGTTCCTGGGCCTGACGCGCAACCCCGGCACGCCGTGTGCCACCGGCGGCCTGGCCGGCGGCGCCTACGGGCCGCCG
>JBMOGN010000083.1:0-13727 GCA_049318345.1 Rubrivivax sp.
GGCGGCGTCGTCGTGCCGCACCACCGCGGGCTGCAGGGGCATTCCGACGCCGACGCGCTGTTGCACGCCATCACCGATGCGCTGCTGGGCGCGGCCGCGCTGGGCGACATCGGCCGCCACTTCCCCGACACCGACCCCGCCTTCCGCGGCGCGGACTCTGCCGTGCTGCTGGCCGAGGCGGCTTCGCGCGTGCGGCAGGCCGGCTGGGCGATCGGCAACATCGACGCCACCATCGTCGCGCAGGCGCCCCGGCTGGCCCCGCACATTCCGGCCATGTGCGCCCGCATCACCGAGGTGCTGAGGCTTCCCGCCGGTTGCGTCAACGTCAAGGCCAAGACGGCCGAACGCGTGGGGGCCGTGGGGGCGGGAGAAGCCATCGAGGCCCGGGCCGTGTGCCTGCTGCAGCGCGCCTGATCGCCGAGACGGCACGCTGGCGGTGGGGCGCCTCAGATCGGGCGCTCGGCGCTCAAGGCACGCGCTTGAGCCGGATGCGGGCCTGCAGGCCGCCCGTGGCCACGTTCTCGAACTGCAGCGTGCCGCCCATGGCGGAGATGGCCCGGTCCACCACGGCAAGCCCGAGCCCCGCGCCCGAGGCCGCGGTGCGCGCGGCGTCGCCGCGGAAGAAGGGGGTGGTGAGCTGGGCCAGCTTGTCGGGCGGCACGCCCGGCCCGTGGTCGCGCACGACGATCTCGGCCCACGGGCCCTGGCGGGAGGAGCTGATCTCCACGCGCGCGGGCGAATCGGCGCCGGCGCGCCCGTAGCGTCGGGCGTTTTCCAGCAGGTTCAAGAAGACGCGGCCGAGTTCCACCTCGTCGGCCAGCACCTTCAGGTCGATCGCCACGCGCGACTCGATCCTAATCTGCCGCCGGTCGCGGAACCCGGCCGATTCCCGGTCGACGAGGGCGGCCACGAGCACGGGCTTCATCGTCAGCTCGTGCGCCCGGGCGTAGTCCATGAACTTGCCGATGATGGCGTCGATCTGTTCGATGTCCGCCGCCATGTTGGCGCGTGCCTCGTTGTCCTTCACGCTCATCTCCGCCTCCAGGCGCAGGCGAGCCAGCGGCGTGCGCAGGTCGTGGCTGATGCCCGCCAGCATCACCGCACGGTCCTCGTCCATGCGGGCGAGCTCGCGGGCCATGCGGTTGAAGCCCTGGTTGACCTCCCGGATCTCGCTCGTCATCGGGGACTCCGGCAGCCGCGAATCGAGGTCGCCTTCGCGCAGGCGGCTGGCCGCGAACGACAGTTGCTTGAGAGGCCGGTTGATCAGTCGCGCGATGCCGATCGAGCCGATCAGGGTGGCCAGCAGCGCCACGCCGACCCACAGCAGCATCGAGCCCGGCGCACCGGAGGCCTGCGGCGCGGGCGCCGCCAGCAGCCAGTAGCGCTCGGAGTCGATCGCAAAGTCCACCCACAGGCCGGGCACGCCGTTGACGTTGCCGGCCAGGGTGACCTCGCGCCCCACCTGGCTGCGCAGTTCCTGCGCCACCAGGCGCGTGAAGCGGTCGGACTCGAAGGGCTGCAGCGAATCGGCCGGCAGGCGCGGCCGCACGATGGTCTGCCCGCTGCGGTCGATGGCGCGAAGCAGGGCCGGGCGCTCGGAGGGCGGCGCTTCGCGCAGGGCGGCTCGCGCCAGATTCACCAGGCCGGCCACCTGATGCGCGCGCTGCAGGGCACGCGGCTGCATCTCCATCGCCTGAAAGGCCTGCAGCCAGGAGAAGACACCCAGCGCCAGCAACAGCGCCAGCAGGGAGAAGGTGCGCCAGAACAGACTCAAGGGACGAGGCCACGAAAGACGTGCCCCGCATCATGCCTCAAGGGCGCCGGTGCGCCGGCTCAGCCCTCGCGCGGAGCCTCGTCGGGTACGAAGACATAGCCCACGCCCCAGACGGTCTGGATGTAGCGGGGCTGGGCCGGGTCGGGCTCGATGAGCTTGCGCAGGCGGGAGATCTGCACATCCAGGCTGCGGTCGAAGGGCTCGAAGTCGCGGCCGCGCGCGAGTTGCGCCAGCTTGTCGCGGGACATCGGCTGGCGCGGATGGCGCACCAGCGCCTTGAGCATGGAGAACTCGCCCGTGGTGAGGGCGATCTGCTCGCCCTCGCGGGACAGTCGCCTGAGCGAAAGATCGAACTCGAAGGGGCCGAAGGTGACGACCTGCGCATCCCTGGAGGGGGCGCCAGGCGCTTCCACCTGCGGACGGCGGCGAAGCACGGCGTGGATGCGGGCCAACAGCTCACGCGGATTGAAGGGCTTGGGCAGGTAGTCGTCCGCACCCACCTCCAGCCCGACGATGCGGTCGACATCCTCGCCCTTGGCGGTGAGCATGATGATGGGGGTGCGGTCGCTGGCCGCGCGCAGCCGGCGACACACCGACAGGCCATCCTCGCCGGGCATCATGAGATCCAGGACGATCAGGTCCACCGTCTCGCGCATGAGCAGCCTGCTCATCGCCTTGGCGTCCTCGGCCAGCAGCACCTCGAAGCCCTCCTGGCTGAGGTAGCGTCGCAGCAGGTCGCGGATGCGCGCGTCGTCGTCGACGACGAGCAGGCGGTCCTGTCGGGCGGGGGTGGGAGGACTCATGGGCCCGGTTCCTGCTGAAGGAGGGTGGACGGCGGGATTGTGGGGGAGGGGAACCGGCTGCGCATGCAGCGAACTCAACATGTTACAAGGCGGCCGTGCCGTTGCGGCGCGCCCACACCGGAGAAGTTGCCATGACTGCCTGTCCCGCCAACCTGCATGCCCCCGCCGTGCCTCGCCCCGTCCGCTGGCGATTCCTGCGCGCGCTGTGCCTGCTGGGCGCCACGCTGTCGACTGTCGGGGCCTGGGCCCCAGCGGCGCGCGCGCAGGTGCCCGACCCGGTCCGCAACGTCATGAGCCTGTCGGCCTCGGCGAGTACGGAAGTCACCATGGACACCCTGACCATCGCCCTGTCGACTTCGCGTGATGGCTCCGACGCCGCCATCGTCCAGGCCCAGTTGCGCCAGGCCCTGGACACGGCGCTGGCCGAGGCGCGTCGCGCGGCGAGGCCCGGGCAGCTCGAGGTGCAGACCGGCAACTTCAGCCTCAACCCGCGCTACTCCCAGCGCGGTGGCATCACCGGTTGGCAGGGGCGCGCCGAGCTCGTGCTGGAAGGACGCGACACGCAGGCCGTGGCGCAGCTGGCGGCGCGCCTGACAACGCTGAGCATCTCCCGCGTGGCCTTCAGCCTGTCGCGCGAGGCCCGTGAGAAGGCGGAGTCCGAGGTCACGGCTCAGGCCATCGCGCGCTTCCGCGAGCGCGCCCAGGCGCAGGCTCAGCTCTTCGGCTTCACCGGTTTCGCGATACGCGAGGTGCAGGTCGGCACCCCGGAGACGCCGCGGTTCATGCCCATGCCGATGATGCGCGCCGCCGCAGCCGGCGCGCCTGCTGCCGAGGAGGCGCTGCCGGTGGAGCCGGGCCGCGCCACGGTGTCCACCTCGATCAGCGGCAGTGTCGTGATGACCCGCTGAGGCGCAACCCGAGGCGGGGCCGCCTGCCTGCGGTCACTGGGCCAGCCAGCCCCCATCGACATTGAGCGCCGCGCCGCGCATGTTGTCGGCCGCCGGCGAGCACAGGAACACCGCCAGCTCCCCGAGCTGCTCGGGGGTGGTGAACTGCAACGAAGGCTGCTTTTCGCCGAGCAGCCGGCGCGTGGCCTCCTGGTTGCTCAGGCCCTCCTGCTGCGCGCGGGCGTCGACCTGCTTCTGCACCAGCGGCGTGAGGACCCAGCCCGGGCAGATGGCGTTCACGGTGATCGGGGTCGTGGCGGTTTCCAGCGCCACCGACTTCGTCAGGCCGATGAGGCCGTGCTTGGCCGCCACGTAGGCCGACTTCGCGGGCGACGCCACCAGCCCGTGCGTGGAGGCGATGTTGATGATGCGCCCCCAACGGCGCGCGCGCATGTGCGGCAGCGCCAGGCGCGTGGTGTGGAAGGCCGAGCTCAGGTTGATGGCGATGATGGCGTCCCAGCGGTCGACCGGGAAGTCCTCCACCGGGCTCACATGCTGGATGCCGGCGTTGTTGACGAGGATGTCCACCCCGCCCATTTCGCGCTCGGCGTAGCGGACCATGTCCGCGATCTCCTCGGGCTTGCTCATGTCGGCCGGGTGGTAGCCGACCATGCCGTCGAACTCGCTGATCCGCGCACGCGCCATCTGGACGTCGCCGAAGCCGTTCAGAACGATGTTGGCGCCGTGCTGGGCCAGCATGGTGGCGATGCCCAGCCCGATGCCGCTCGTGGAACCGGTGATGAGGGCCGTCTTGCCGGTGAGCATGCAGTCTTCTCCTGAGTACGATGTGCGTGATGCATTATCCGGGCGAGCGTTGAAGCCCGCTGACACCCTGCTCACCGTCCCTGTGCACGACCCCGTTATGTCCGCCACCCCGCGCCTGAATTCCGTCCAGTGCCTGAACGCCCGCGGCCTGCACCGCATGGCCTACTGGGAGTGGGGTGAACCCGACAACCCCGATGTGGTGGTGTGCGTGCACGGCCTGACCCGGCAGGGTCGGGACTTCGACGCCCTGGCGGCCGACCTGGCCCCGCACCGGCGCGTGGTATGTCCCGATGTCGTCGGACGCGGGTTGTCGGACTGGCTCGCAGACCCTGCCGGCTACGCGATCCCCGCCTATGTGGCCGACATGGTCACCCTCCTGGCACGGCTTCAGGCGCGCAGCGTGGACTGGGTGGGCACGTCCATGGGCGGCCTCATCGGCCTGGGCGTGGCCGCGCTGGCGAACTCGCCGCTGCGCCGGCTGGTGCTCAACGACGTGGGGCCGCGCCTGCAAGCCGAAGCGCTGGTGCGCATCGGCACCTATGTCGGGCAACCGGTGCGCTTCACCAGCCCGGAGCACGCCGCTGCCGCCACCTGGGCCATCTCGCAGGGCTTCGGCCCCCACACCCCGCAGCAGTGGCTCGATCTCACGCTGCCGCTGATCAAACCCGACGGGCAGGGCGGCTTCGTCTTCCGCTACGACCCTGCAATCGCCGTGCCGTTTCGCGCGATCACGCCCGAGGTCGCCGCGATGGGCGAGGCGGCGTTGTGGGCGGCCTACGACTCGCTGCGGCTGCCCACGCTGCTGCTGCGCGGCGCCGAATCCGACCTGCTGTCCGCGCAAACGGCGCTGGAGATGACCGGGCGTGGCCCGCGCGCCACGCTGCACGCGTTCGCAGGCGTGGGGCATGCCCCCACGCTCGTGCAGCCCGACCAGCGCGAGGTGGTCACCGCCTTCCTGCTGGGCCCCTGACCCTGCCTGCTGCCATGCGTCCATGAAGACCGGTGCGGCCCCTTCCGGCGCGGCGCCGGTGCCCATCGTCTCGGCAGCCGGCGCCCTCGAGCCCGACTCGGGACCCCAGGAGGACCCGTCCGCGCTGCTGCTTCGGGCGCGCGGCTTTGCCGAGCCGCTGCTGATGGGACGGCTGCTCGACAGCGGCCAGGCGGCCTGGAGCCACGCCGAAGGCGTCAGTGCCATCCTGGGGGCGATCGGCGCGGGGCCGTCGATGCAGGCCGCGGTGTATCTCGTGTACGCCGGCGACGCCTTGCAGCGGCCCCAGGAGACGGTTGCCCGGGCCTTCGGTCCGGGCTTCGGCAGGCTGGTGGAACTGACTCGCCGGCTCATGGAGATCCAGCGCGCCACCATGCAGGCCGATGACGGCCTCCAGCCCGACAGCCGGGTGCGGCGGGTCGAGCGCGTGCGCAAGATGCTGCTGGCCTTCTCCAGGGACCTGCGCGTCGTGCTGCTGCGCCTGGCCTCGCGGCTGCAGACGCTGCGCTGGCATGCGGCCGCGCGCGTGCCGTGCCCGGCGCCACTGGCGCGCGAATCACTGGAGGTCTTCGCACCGCTGGCCAGCCGCCTGGGAATCTGGCCCATCAAGTGGGAGCTCGAGGACCTGGCCTTCCGGCTGTTGCAGCCGGCCGAGTACCAGGCGGTGGCCAGGCTGCTCGACCAGAAGCGGCGAGAGCGCGAGCTGGCGCTGGACTTCTCCCGCCACCAGCTCGAAGGCGTGCTGCGCCAGGCCGGCGTGTCGGCCAGGGTGGAGGGGCGCGCCAAGCACCTCTACAGCATCTGGAAGAAGATGCAGGGCAAGGGCCTGCCCTTCGAGTCGGTGCTCGACCTGCGGGCGCTGCGGGTGATCGTGGACGACGTGGCGGCGTGCTACGCGGCACTGTCCGCGGTGCACGCGCGCTATCGCGCACTGCCTGACGAGTTCGACGACTACATCGCGCGTCCCAAGCCCAACGGCTACCAGTCGCTGCACACGGTGGTGCAGGGCGACGACGGCCGGCCGATGGAGGTGCAGATCCGCACGGCCGAGATGCACGAGCGGGCCGAGCAGGGTGTGGCCGCGCACTGGGCCTACAAGGAAGCCGGCTCGCGCGGCTATGCCGGCGTGAGCGTGGACGCGTCGGCTGCCGCGAGCGTGGCGCAGGCGCGCCAGGCCGTCATGCGGCAACTCCTGGCCTGGGAGCGCGAGTTCGTGCAGGCCCCCCCTGTCGCGCAGGAGGGCCCCGCGGGTGCAGCCGGCGCCCTGGACGACCGCATCTACGTCCTCACGCCCCAGGCGGAGGTGGCGGAACTCCCGCGCGGCGCCACGCCGGTGGACTTCGCCTACAGCCTGCATACCGACCTGGGCCACCGCTGCCGTGGCGCGCGCGTGGACGGTGCGCTCGTGCCGCTGAACACGCCGCTGGACAACGGGCAGACGGTGGAGATCGTGGCCGCGCGCGAGGGCGGGCCGTCGCTGGACTGGCTGAACCCCGAGCTCGCCTACCTGGCCAGCCCGCGGGCGCGCGCCAAGGTGCGGGCCTGGTTCAACCTCCAGGCCGCACGGCAGACCATCGCCCGCGGGCGCGAGCTCGTGGAGAAGCTGCTGCAGCGCGAGGGGCGCACGGCGCTGAAGTTCGACGAGCTTGCCGTTCAGCTCGGCTTCGACGGGGCACAGGCGCTGTTCGAGGCCGTGGGCAAGGACGAGTTCTCGCTGCGCAACCTCGAGGCGCTGCTGCGTCCCGTGGCGCCGGCCGCGCCGGCCGACGACGAACTGCCGCTTCGCAAGTCGCGCGCGGGTGAGAGCGGCGTGCTGGTGGTCGGGGTCGAGTCCCTCATGACCACGCTGTCCCGGTGCTGCCGCCCGGCGCCGCCGGACGAGATCGGCGGCTTCGTCACGCGCGGGCGCGGCGTGGCCGTGCACCGTGCCGGCTGCACGAACTTCCGCCACATGGCCGCCTCCATGCCCGACCGCGTGATCCCGGTGCAGTGGGGGACCGCCGCCGCCGCGGACCAGGCCGTGTACCCGCTGGACGTGAGCGTCGAGGCGGCCGACCGCCAGGGCCTGCTGCGCGACATCTCGGAAGTGTTCGCGCGTGAGCGCGTCAACGTGACTGGCGTGCACACGCACAGCCTGCGCGATGCCCAGGGCGCGCACGCACGGATGACCTTCACCGTCGAGGCGAGCGATTCACGCCGCCTGGGCCAGGTGCTGCGGCAGGTGCAGGCCGTGCCAGGGGTGCGCACGGCCAGGCGCCTGTGAGGCGCCCGCTGAACCGGTCGGTGATACACTCATGGGCTTCCCAGGCGCGTAGCTCAGCTGGTTAGAGCACCACCTTGACATGGTGGGGGTCGTTGGTTCGAGTCCAATCGCGCCTACCAGGGCCTCTCGGTTCCGAGGCCTGGCCCTCCCGCCCCGACACACCGTTGCCCCGCATCGGGGATTCCACTCCTGCGAGCCGCATCTGCGCTCCTAGAATGGCACGGCCGGTTTCCAGGAGTCTTGCGCATGCCCACCTCCCGTCGCGCTGCACGCCCCGCGTCCCCTGCAGGTGCGGCTGCAGCGCCTGCTGCGCCGGGTCCCCGGGTGTTGAAGAAGTACCCGAACAGGCGCCTGTACGACACGCGCACGAGCGGATACATCACCCTGGCCGATGTGAAGAAGATGGTGATGTCGGCCGAGCCCTTCGAGGTGCGCGACGCGCGCTCGGGCGAGGACCTCACGCGCAGCATCCTGCTGCAGATCATCCTGGAGGAAGAGACCGACGGGGTGCCGATCTTCAGCACGCAGATGCTGGCGCAACTCATCCGCTTCTACGGCCACGCCATGCAGGGCATGATGGGCGCGTATCTCGAGAAGAACCTGCAGACCTTCGTCGATCTGCAGAGCCGCTTCCTGCCGGGCGCCCCCGCTCCGGTGGTCGACCCGGCCACCTTCACGCCCGAGGGCTGGGCGCAGATGCTTACCGGGCAGGCGCCCATGATGCAGGGCCTCATGAACGGCTACCTCGAGCAGACCCGCACCCTCCTGACCCAGATGCAGGAGCAGATGACGCGCCAGGCGGGCGCCATGATGCCGGGCTTCCCCGCCCCCAAGCGCTGAGGGCGACCAGCCGCGTCGGGGCAGAATCACGGGATGTCTGAACCCCAAGCGCCGGCGCCCACCGTCGGCTTCGTGAGCCTGGGTTGCCCCAAGGCTCTCACCGATTCCGAACTGATCCTCACCCGGCTGAGCGCGGAGGGCTACCGCACCTCGCGCAGCTTCCAGGGCGCGGACCTGGTCATCGTCAACACCTGCGGCTTCATCGACGAGGCCGTGCGCGAGAGCCTGGACACCATTGGTGAGGCCCTGGCCGAGAACGGCCGCGTGATCGTCACGGGCTGCCTGGGCGCGAAGGCTGGCGCGGACGGCTCGAGCGTCGTGCGTGCCGCGCACCCGAGCGTGCTGGCCGTCACCGGGCCGCACGCCACCGATGAGGTCATGCAGGCGGTGCACGCCCACCTGCCCAAGCCGCACGACCCCTTCGTCGATCTGCTCCCTCCAGCGGGCATCAAGCTCACGCCGCGCCACTACGCCTACCTGAAGATCAGCGAGGGCTGCAACCACCGATGCACCTTCTGCATCATCCCGAGCATGCGCGGCGACCTGGTCTCCCGGCCCATCGGCGACGTGCTCAACGAGGCGCGCGCCCTGTTCGAGTCCGGCGTGAAGGAACTGCTGGTCGTCAGCCAGGATACGAGCGCCTACGGTGTGGATGTGAAGTACCGCACCGGCTTCTGGGATGGCCAGCCCGTGAAGACGCGCCTGGTGGACCTGTGCGAGAAGCTCGCCCGCCTGGCCGAGCCCCATGGCGCGTGGGTGCGCCTGCACTACGTGTATCCGTACCCCCACGTCGACGAGGTGCTGCCGCTGATGGCCGACGGCGCCATCCTGCCTTACCTGGATGTTCCCTTCCAGCACGCGCACCCGGATGTGCTGCGGCGCATGAAGCGCCCGGCCAGCGGCGAGCGCAACCTGGAGCGGCTGCAGCGCTGGCGCGAGCTCTGCCCGGAGCTTGTCGTGCGCTCGACCTTCATTGCCGGGTTCCCAGGCGAGACCGAGGCGGAGTTCGAGGAGCTCCTGGCCTTCGTGCGCGAAGCCGGCATCGACCGCGCCGGCTGCTTCGCCTACTCGCCGGTAGAGGGCGCCGCGGCGAACGCGTTGCCTGGCCCGTTGCCGCAGGCCGAGCGCGAGGCACGGCGCGCGCGCTTCATGGAGGTGGCCGAGGAAGTCTCCACCGCTCGGCTGCAGCGCCGTGTGGGTGCCTCGATGCAGGTGTTGGTCGATCACGCGCCCGCCCGCGGCCGTCAGGGCGGGCGAGGGCGCAGCTACGCCGACGCACCCGAGATCGATGGCGTGGTGCACCTGCTGCCGCCCGACCGGGCCTCGCGATCCATCCAGGTCGGCTCCTTCACGCGGGCCCGAGTCGTCGGCACCCAGGGCCACGACCTCGTCGCGAGCCTGCTGTAGGGCCTGCGCCTCCCGCTTCCGCACCATCTCGGAGAACGCCCCTCATGAGCCCGTCGCACGATCCGATCACCCAGCAGATCCACCATCCCTACGAGCCGCCTGAGGGGTTCATGGCCTTCCCGCCCGCCGTCCACAAGGCCTCCACGGTGATGTTCAAGGACGTGGCCGCCCTGCGCGAGCGTTCCTGGAAGAGCCGCGCGGGCTACACCTACGGCCTGCACGGCACGCCTACGACCTTCATCCTCGAAGAGCGCATTGCCACGCTGGAGGGCGGCGCCCACTGCGTGATCGCACCCAGCGGCCTGGCGGCGATCACGAACGTGAACCTGGCGCTGCTGTCGGCTGGCGACCATGTGCTGCTGCCCGCCAACGTCTACGGGCCCTCGCGCGAGCAGGCGCGCTCGATGCTGGCACGCTGGGGCATCACCCACGCCCTGTACGACCCAATGGATCCGGCCTCGCTGCAGGCTGCGCTCACGCCCGCGACCCGTCTGGTCTGGCTCGAGGCGCCAGGCTCGGTGACGATGGAGTTCCCGGACCTGCGCACACTCGTCGGGATCGTCCGCGCGCATGGCGCGGTGGCGGCGCTGGACAACACCTGGGGCGCAGGCCTGGCATTCCGGCCCTTCGAGCTCGGAGTGGACCTGTCGATGCAGGCCCTCACCAAGTACCCCTCGGGCGGGGCCGATGTGCTCATGGGGTCCATCGTCACGCGCGACATCGACCTGCATCACCGCCTCCTGCAGGCACACGGCACGCTGGGCGTGGGCGTGGCCGCCAACGACGTGGAACTCGTGCTGCGCGCCCTGCCGACCATCCGCCTGCGCTACGAGGCCCACGACCGCAGCGCACGCGCGCTCGCCACCTGGCTCGGGCAGCAGGCCGCCGTGTCCGCCGTGCTGCACCCGGCCATTCCGGGCGCACCCGGCCACGCCCACTGGGCGAGCCACTGCCGCAGCGCGGCGGGACTCTTCTCGGTGCTCTTCGACGCGCGCTTCAGCCAGTCGCAGGTGGACGACTTCGTCGACGCGCTGCAGCTCTTCGGCATCGGCTACTCCTGGGGCGGGCCGATGAGCCTGGCCGTGCCCTACGACCTGTCGGCGATGAGGGGCGACGATGCACGCCCGGCCGGGCACCTGGTGCGCTTTTCCATCGGCCTGGAGGCCGTGGAGGACCTGCAGGCCGATCTGCAGGCGGCCTTGCAGCGCGCCTTCGGCTGAGGCTTCAACCGCCCACGGCCGGGGACGACACCTTGTGGCGCATGAGGCGCTGCTTCTCGCGGTCCCAGTCGCGCTTCTTCTCGGTCTCGCGCTTGTCGTGCTGCGCCTTGCCGCGCGCCAGGGCCACCTCCACCTTCACACGCCCGCCCTTGTAGTGCAGGTTCAGCGGCACGAGGGTGAAGCCGCGCTGCTCGACCTTGCCGATGAGCCGGCGAATCTCCTCTCGGTGCATCAGCAGCTTGCGGGTGCGGTCGGCCTGCGGGTGGACGTGGGTGGAGGCCGAGCGCAGCGGGTCGATGCGGCAGCCGATGAGGAAGAGTTCGCCCTCGCGGATGAGGACGTAACCGTCGGTGAGTTGCACCTGGCCGGAGCGGATGGCCTTGACCTCCCAGCCCTCCAGCACGAGCCCGGCCTCGAACCTTTCCTCGATGTGGTATTCGAAACGTGCGCGGCGGTTCTCTGCGATGAAGGACATGGACGGGCTGCCTACAATCCAGTGATTGTATGAAGCGCGTGCAGAAGTCCGTCCTGCTGTGGTACTCGGCACGCGAGATGTTCGACCTCGTCAGCGCCATCGAGGACTACCCGCGCTTCCTGCCCTGGTGCGACCGCGCCGAGGTGCTCGAGCGTCACGAGGACGGCGTCACCGCCCGGCTGGGCCTGGCCTACGCGGGCGTGCGCCAGGCCTTCACCACGCGCAACGAGCACCGGCAGGGCGAATCGGTGCAGGTGCGGCTGGTCGACGGCCCGTTCTCCCTGCTGGAAGGGTCGTGGCTCTTTCGTGCCATCGCGGCCGCCCCTGCGGGCCAGGCCGCCTGCCGGGTTGAGCTCGACCTGCGCTACGACTTCTCCAGCAAGGCCCTGGAAACGCTGGTCAGTCCGGTGTTCGACCGGGTCGCCGAGACCCTCGTGGACGCCTTCGTCTCGCGTGCCGAGACCGTGTACGGGCCGCGATGATCGAGGTCGAGGTCGTCCATTGCCCGCGCCCCTCGGAAGCGGATCGCACCGTGCTGCAGGTGCAGGAGGGATGCACGGTGGGCCAGGCGCTGGCCGCCAGCGGCGTGCTGGCGCGACACGGGCTCGAGGAGGCCACCGTGGCGGTGGGCATCTGGGGGCGCCAACAGGCTCTGGACCATCCGCTGCGCGCGAGTGACCGGGTGGAGGTGTACCGGCCGCTGCAGTGCGACCCCAAGGAAGCGCGCAGGCTGCGCTACCGGCGCCAGCGCGAGGAGGGCTCTAGGAGCAGTCCGAGGCGATGATTTCTCGTGCGCGCCGGGCTTCCTCGGCGCGCGCGCGGTCGTCCATCACGATGCGCTCGCCCTTCTCGTTGACGCGGGCCATGCGCTGGCCGCTTTCCAGCGCCGCCAGCTGTGCCCGCGCGCGGCTGCAGTTGTCGCGCCTGCGAGCGGCGAGTTGCGGGTCTTCCTGGGGCGTGCGGGCGGCGGCCTCGCGAGCCTGTTCGGCGCGCCGGCGGCGCTCCAGATCGGCATCGTTGCCTGCGCGGGCCGGCGCGGGCGAGGGCGCCGATGCCCCGGCCGGCGCCACCGGCGCGATGCCCGGTGCACGCCCGCCCGCGCCGGCATCCCGGCCGGCCGGCAGCCGGCGCTCCAGGATGTCCTTCTCAGGGATCTCCCGCGGCGGCGGCAGGTCGCTCACGTTGATGCGTCCGCTTGCGTCGCGCCACTTCCAGCGGCCCTGCGTGCCGGAGGGACCGGGTGTCGCGGCAGCCGATGCCGCCCCCGCGTTGGGGACCGGTGCCTGGGCCTGGGCCGCGGGCAGCAGGAAGAAGGCCATCAGCCCCGCAGCAAGCCCCCGCCGCGCATCGGCGTGCCACGCGGACAGGCAAGGGAACCGGGTCGGACACATGCCCGGCAGTGTAGTGCTGGCAGCGGGGCGCGATAATCCGCCTTTGCGTCTGGAGCCTCACCCCATGCGCCTGCTTGGCAAAGCGCACACCTTCGACGACGTGTTGTTGGTGCCCGCGTATTCACAGGTCCTGCCCCGCGACACCAGCCTGGCCACGCGCCTGTCGCGCAACATCCCCATCAACCTGCCGCTGGTCTCAGCGGCCATGGACACCGTCACCGAGGCGCGGCTGGCGATCGCCATCGCGCAGGAGGGCGGGGTGGGCATCGTGCACAAGAACCTCTCGCCCAGGGCCCAGGCCGCCGAGGTGGCGCGCGTCAAGCGCTACGAGTCGGGCGTGCTGCGCGACCCCATCACCATCACGCCGCAGATGCCGGTGAGGGCGGTGGTGGAGCTCTCGCGCCAGCACGGCGTATCGGGGTTTCCGGTGCTGGAAGGCAAGGTGGTGGTGGGCATCGTCACCAACCGCGACCTGCGATTCGAGACCCGGCTGGATGCGCCGGTGCGCGAGATCATGACCCCACGCGAGCGCCTGGTGTGGGTGCCCGAGGGCGCATCGATCGAGGATGGCAAGGCGTTGATGCACCGGCACCGCCTGGAGCGCGTTCTCGTCGTCAGCGAAGGCTTCGAGCTGCGCGGCCTGATGACCGTCAAGGACATCACCAAGCAGACCAACTTTCCCAACGCCGCGCGTGACGCGCGGGGGCAGCTGCGCGTGGGGGCGGCCGTGGGCGTGGGCCCGGGGACCGAGGAGCGGGTGGAACTCCTCGTGAAGGCCGGGGTGGACGCCATCGTCGTGGACACCGCGCACGGCCACAGCCAGGGCGTGATCGAGCGCGTGCGCTGGGTCAAGC
>JBMOGN010000084.1:0-13645 GCA_049318345.1 Rubrivivax sp.
GCACCTACGGCGTGAAGAAGGCCTACCACCCGGTGGCCATGAAGATCGGCAAGCCCGTCTTCAAGGCCATGGCCAAGGACGAGCCCGACTACATCAGCAGCGACTGCGCGCTGGCCGGCCACCACATCGCCCAGGGCATGCAGCAGGCCGGCACGCCGGCCAAGGCGCTGCAGCACCCGCTGAGCCTCGTGCGCCACGCCTACGGGCTGGCCTGAGGGCTGTCCACCCGCCGCCTACCCGTTTTCATAACCCCCAAGCGAGACTGCCATGACCGCCATCACCCGCGACAGCCTCCTGACGCTGGAGGCCTACTCGAAGCTGCGCAAGACGAGCCGCGCCGAGGCCATCGCCCACCGCAAGCTGCGCAGCGTGCAGCTGGGCGAGCACATCACGCTGCAGTTCGAGGACGAGCGCACCATCCGCCGCCAGATCCAGGAGATGCTGCACATCGAGAAGATCTTCGACGAGGAGGGCATCCAGAGCGAGATCGAGGCCTACGGCCCGCTCGTGCCCGACGGCACGAACTGGAAGGCCACGATGCTCATCGAGTACCCCGACCCGCACGAGCGCAAGCGCGAGCTCGCGCGCCTCATCGGTGTGGAAGACCGCCTGTTCGTGGAGGTCGAGGGCCACGGCCGCGCCTACGCCATCGCCGACGAGGACCTCGACCGCGAGAACGACGAGAAGACCTCCTCGGTGCACTTCGTGCGCTTCGAGTTCGGGCAGTCGGCGCGCGAGGCGATCCGCGCCGGCGCGCTCGTCAAGCTCGGCTGCGACCACACGAACTACCCGGCGCACGTGACGATCGCGCCGGACACGCTGGCGAGCCTGGCGGGCGACCTGAAGTAGCCCGAGCCTTGCCCGGCCTGGAGCCGGGCAGGCGTGTCGTTCAGTCCCGGGCGCGGGCGTCTGCGGCCTGCGCCGCCTCGATGCCCCGGGCCACGTCCACCGCGCGCAGCAGCACCAGGCCCAGCACGAAGAACAGGCCCGTGCCGAAGATGGCCAGGCGGTGGTTGCCGCCGGTGAGCAGCGTGATCAGGCCGTAGGTGACCGGGCCGACGATGGCCGACAGGCGGATCGCGAAGGTCCACAGGCCGAAGAACTCGCCGCGCTGGCGCTCGGGGGCGAGCGCGCCGGCCAGCGCCCGGCCCGCCGACTGGCTGCTGCCCATGCACAGGCCGGCCAGCACCGCCGCCACCCAGAAGAGCGTGGGCGTGGTGGCCAGGCCCGCGAGCACCGTCATGACGATCCAGCCCACGAGGGTGAGGCCGATGGCGCGCACGTGGCCGATGCGGTCCTGCACGTAGCCCCAGGCGAAGGCACCCAGCGCCGCGGCGATGTTCACGAGGAAGATCAGGATCATCGTGTCGATCTGCTTGAAGCCCAGTGCCTGCTCGGCGTACACCGCGGCCAGCGCCACCACCACCGAGATGCCGGCCTGGTAGGCCACCGCACAGGCCAGCAGCGCGCGGAAATCGCGGAAGCGCCGGGCCTCGTGCCAGGTGCGCGCGAGCTGCGCGAGCGAGGCCGACAGGCCGCTGGCGGCAGCTCCCCCGGCCTGTGGCTGCGCGCGCTCGCGCAGCAGCGAGAAGGTGGCCAGCGACGCCACGGCGAAGATCACCGCCGTCAGCACCATCGTCACCGGCACGAAGTGCGAGGCGGGCAGACCCTGGCCTTGTGCCCACAGCACGTAACCCAGGCTCAGCCCCAGGGCCAGCATGCCGCCGAAGTAGCCGAAGCTCCAGCCCCAACCCGAGACGCGCCCCAGGCTCTCGGCGCGCGCCAGCTCGGGCAGGAAGGCGGCGATGAGGGACTCGCCGTACGAGAAGCAGATGTTGGACAGGATGACGAAGACGACGGCCCACGCGATGTCGCCCGGGCCGGCGCCGGCCAGCGCCGCGGTGGCCGCCACGCAGCCGAGCGTGGACAGCGCAAGCAGCCGCTTCTTGGCTGCGCGCAGGTCGGCATAGGCGCCGAGTGCGGGCATCGTCAGCATCACGACGAGGCTGGAGGCCGCCAGCGTGAGCGTCCACGCGAAGGTGGCCCAGCTCGCGCCGCCGGCCACGCCGCCCACGAAGTACGCGCTGAACACGGCCGTGAGCACCACGGTGGTGTATCCGGAGTTGGCGAAGTCGTACATCGCCCACCCGAAGACCTCGCGCTTGCGCACGCCGGGGTTGAGCGCTTCCTGGGGGAACAGGGCCATTTCCGGGCTCCCGGGGTGTGGTGACGCGGGAGTATCAGGCGGGCGCGCGTGCCCTGCCGAAACCCAGGGCATCGGCGCTGTACAGCGCCAGCCCCGCCCAGATGCAGGCAAAGCCCACGAGCCGGTCGGTGTCGAAAGGTTCGTGGAAGACCCAGATGCCCAGCAGCAGCTGCAGCGTCGGCGAGACGTACTGCACCAGGCCGACGGTGGCCAGCGGCAGCAGCCGCGCGCCGGCGGCGAAGAACAGCAGTGGCAGCGCCGTGAGCGGGCCGGCCAGCAGCAGCCAGAAGGTCAGCCCCGGATCGCCGCGCGCAAGCGCCCCGGAGCCGCTGGCCGTCCACCACACCAGGGCCGGCACGACGATGGGCGCCACCACGAGGTTCTCCAGCACCAGCCCCTCCAGCGCGCCGAGCGCGGCGCGCTTGCGCAGCAGCCCGTAGATGCCGAAGGTGCCGGCCAGCAGCAGCGCCAGCCAGGGCAGGCGACCGGTCTGCCAGGTGAGCCAGGCGACCCCCAGCGCGGCCAGCGCCACGGCCGCCCACTGCACCCGCCGCAGCCGCTCGTGCAGCACGAGCACACCCAGTATCACGTTGAGCAGCGGGTTGATGAAGTAGCCCAGGCTCGCCTCGATGACGTGCCCGTTCTGCACCGTGTAGACGTACAGGAACCAGTTGACGATCAGCAGCGAGGCGGTGGCCACGAAGGTCAGCAGCGTGCGCGGGCTGGCGGCCGCGGCGCGCAGCCAGGTCCAGCGCCGTAGCGCCGCCAGCACGCCGAGCAGGAAGACCACGCTCCAGACGTACCGGTGCAGCACCAGCTCCAGCGCCGGCACGTCCGCCACCATGCGGAAGTACAGCGGGAAGAGGCCCCAGATCGAGAATGCGAGGACGCAGAAGAGGAGGCCGCGGTTCATGCGTGCGCGCATTGTCTCCCACGCTGCCTACACTTCCGCCCGAACCCCCCGAGTCCCTGTCCGCTGGAGACCCCCATGCTTGACCCCCAGGCCCGCGCCCTCATCGACCTGATGATCGAAAAGGGCGTGCCCCCCACGCACACGCTCACCCCGGCGCAGGCCCGCAGCTTCTACCGCGACCGCCGCACCTTCACCCAGCCCGACCCGCCGGCGATGGCCGAGGTGCGCGAGCTGCGCGCGGGCGAGGTGCCGCTGCGGCTGTACCGGCCCGCGGGCACGCAGGCTGCGCAGGTGCTGCCGGTGCTCGTGTACTTCCACGGTGGCGGCTGGACCATCGGCGACCTGGACACGCACGATGTGCTGTGCCGCCAGCTGGCGCAGGCCGCGGGTGCGGCCGTGGTGTCGGTGGACTACCGCCTCGGGCCCGAGCACCGCTTCCCGGCGGCGGTGGACGACTGCGTGGCCGCCACGCGCTGGGTGCGCGAGCAGGCTGCCGCCCTCGGCGTGGATGCGTCGCGCCTGGCCGTGGGCGGCGACAGCGCGGGGGGCAACCTCGCCGCCGTGGTGTGCCTGGCGCTGCGCGAGGCGGGCGAGCCGCTGCCGGCTTTCCAGCTGCTCATCTACCCGGCCACCGACATGCGCGCCGTGGCCCCCTCCCACGCAAGCAACGGGCAGGGCTACCTGCTCACGCGCGACAGCATCGCCTACTACACCGGCCACTACCTGGGCGAAGACGTCGCGCTGCGCAGCGACTGGCGCGCCTCGCCGCTGCTCGCGCCCGACCACCGCGGGCTGCCGCCCGCGCTCGTGCTGACCGCCGGCTTCGACCCCCTGCGCGACGAGGGGCTGCAGTACGCCAACGCGCTGTCTGCCGCCGGGGTGCCCGCGCAGTACCTGTGCTTCGAGCGTCAGATCCACGGCTTCATCACGATGGGCCGCGTGCTGGACGAGGCGAACCTGGCCGTGCAGGTGTGCGCAGCCGCCCTCAGGCGGGCCTGGAAGCTGTAGAATACTGTATGTATAACCAGTACTTTCAGCCCTGACCCGGGCCGTCGAGGCGCGCTGAGCGGCCTGCGGCGGGCGCGGGCCCGCCATGCTGCCCGCCTACGCCGAGCTGCACTGCCGCAGCAACTTCAGCTTCCTCACCGGCGCCTCCCACCCCGAGGAACTGGTGGCGCGCGCCCGCGCACTGGGCTACAGCGCGCTGGCCCTGACCGACGAGTGCTCGGTGGCGGGCGTGGTGCGTGCCCACGCCGAGGCGCGCCGCGCCGGGCTGCACCTCGTGCTCGGGGCGGAGATGCGCCTGTCCGCGCCGCCGCCGGCCGAGCCGGCGAACCCAGCCACCCCGGCCGCCGACGCTGCGCCGGCTGAGCCCGGGCCGCGGCTCGTGCTGCTCGTGCAGTCGCGCCGCGGCTGGGGCAACCTCTCGCAGTGGATCACCCTGGCGCGGCGCCGTGCCGACAAGGGGCGCTACCTCGCGCACACAGCCGATGTGGAGGGCAAGGTGCCGCGCGCCCCGACGCTGGCCGGGCTGCCGGGCTGCCTGGCGCTGCTCGTGCCCGACCCGCTGCAGCCCTTCGAGACCGTGTTCGCGCACGCCATGTGGCTGAAGACCTGGTTCGGCCCCGAGCGCGCCGCGCTCGCCGTGGAGCTGCTGCACGGCCCGCACGACGCGCGGCTGGTGGAGGTGGTGGAGCGCGTGGCCGCGGCCACCGGCCTGCCGGTGACGGCTGCCGGGGGCGTGCTCATGCACGTGCGCTCGCGCAAGCCGCTGCAGGACGTGCTCACCGCCACGCGCCTGGCGCGCCCCGTGGCCGAGTGCGGCCTGGCGCTGCAGCCCAACGCCGAGGTGCACCTGCGCCCGCGCGCGCGGCTGGCGGCGCTGTACCGGCCCGAGTGGCTGGCGGCCTCGGTGGCGCTGGCCGGGCGCTGCGCCTTCTCCCTGGACGAGCTGCGCTACGAGTACCCGCAGGAGATCGTGCCCGAGGGCCACACGCCCGCCACCTGGCTGCGCACGCTGACCGAGCAGGGTGCGGCCAGGCGCTTTCCCCAGGGCGTGCCGCCCCGGGTGCGCGACACCCTCGAGCACGAGCTCGCGCTCATCGCGCAGCTGCGCTACGAGCCCTACTTCCTGACGGTGGCCGACATCGTCGCCTGGGCGCGCGGGCGCGGCATCCTGTGCCAGGGACGCGGCAGCGCCGCGAACTCGGCCGTGTGCTACTGCCTGCACATCACCGAGGTCGACCCGGCACGCATGAGCGTGCTCTTCGAGCGCTTCATCAGCGCCGAGCGCAACGAGCCGCCGGACATCGACGTGGACTTCGAGCACCAGCGCCGCGAGGAGGTCATCCAGTACCTGTACCGCAAGTACGGGCGCCATCGCGCCGCGCTCGCCGCCGTGGTCATCAGCTACCGCCCGCGCTCGGCCCTGCGCGACGTGGGCCGCGCGCTGGGGATCGATGCGGACCGCATCGATGCCGTGGCCCGCGGCACCCACTGGTTCGACGGCCGCCGCATCGACCCTGAGCGCCTGCGCGAGAACGGCTTCGACCCCGATTCGCCCGTGTGCCGGCTGTGGACGGAACTCACCGAGGCGCTCATCGGGTTCCCTCGCCACCTCAGCCAGCACCCCGGGGGCTTCGTCATCGCGCGCGAGGACCTCTCCCAGCTCGTGCCGGTGGAGAACGCGGCCATGGAAGGCCGCAGCGTCATCCAGTGGGACAAGGACGACCTGGACGCGCTCGGCCTGATCAAGGTGGACATCCTGGCGCTGGGCATGCTCAGCGCCATCCGCCGCGCGCTGCAGTTCGTGGCGCTGCGGCTGGGGGTGCCCGAGTTCCGCGTGCAGGACATCCCCGCGGAGGACCCCGCCGTCTACGACATGCTCTCGCGCGGCGACAGCGTGGGCACCTTCCAGGTGGAGAGCCGCGCGCAGATGAGCATGCTGCCGCGCCTGCGCCCGCGCGAGTTCTACGACCTCGTCATCGAGGTGGCGATCGTGCGCCCCGGGCCGATCCAGGGCGGCATGGTCCACCCCTACCTGCGCCGGCGCAACGGCGAGGAGCCGGTGACCTACCCGAGCGCCGAGGTGCGCCAGGCGCTGGAGCGCACGCTCGGGGTGCCGATCTTCCAGGAGCAGGTGATGCAGCTGGCCATCCTCGCGGCCGACTTCACGCCCGGGGAGGCCGACCAGCTGCGCCGCGCCATGGCCGCCTGGAAGCGCCGCGGCGGCCTCGCGCCCTTCCACGAGCGCCTGGTGGGCCGCATGGTGGACAAGGGCTACGCGCGTGACTACGCCGAGGCCATCTTCCGCCAGATCGAGGGCTTCGGCGAATACGGCTTTCCGGAGAGCCACGCCGCGAGCTTTGCGCTGCTCGTCTACACGAGCGCGTGGATCAAGCGCCACCACCCGGACGCCTTCCTCGCTGCGCTGCTGAACAGCCAGCCCATGGGCTTCTACGCGCCGGCGCAGCTCGTGCGCGACGCGCGCGAGCACGGCGTGCAGGTGCAGCCGGTGGACGCGCTGCACAGCGCCTGGGAGTCGCTGCCGCAGGAGCCCGGCACCGTGCGCCTGGGCTTCAGCCGCATCCACGGCCTGGCGCAGGAGGCGGCGCAGCGCCTGGTGGCGGCGCGGGCCGAGGCCGCCTTCGCCGGCGTGGAGGACCTGGCGCGGCGCGCCGGTCTGGACGCGCGCGAGCTGCGCCTGCTGGCCGAGGCCGGGGCGCTCGCCGGCCTGGCCGGGCACCGCCACCAGGCCGCCTGGGCGGTGGCCGGGGTGGACACCCGCGCGCCGCGGCTGCTGCGCGCCAGCCGCACCCACGAGGAGGCGGCCGCGCTCGCCGAGCCCTCCGTGGTGGAGGAGACGCTGGCCGACTACCGCGCCACCGGGCTGACCCTGGGCGCGCACCCGCTGGCGCTGCTGCGCCGCGAGCTCGATGCCTTCCGCGTGCAGCCGGCGGCCGTGCTGCGCGAGGCCCGCGAGGGCCAGCTCGCCCGCGCCAGCGGCATCGTCACCCACCGCCAGCGCCCGGAAACCGCCCGCGGGGTGGTCTTCGTCACGCTGGAGGACGACACCGGCCAGGTCAACGTGATCGTCTGGCCGGACCTGGCGCAGGCCCAGCGCCGCGCGCTGCTGGGCAGCCGGCTGCTCACCGTCTTCGGGGTGTGGCAACGCCAGGGCGAGGTGCGCCACCTCGTGGCACGCCGCCTGGTGGACCACACCGCGCTGCTGCAGGGCCTGGCCGGGCGCAGCCGGGATTTCCGCTGAGGCTGCAGGGCCCGCGCCTTGACGCCACAATCGCAGCCGTCCCGCTCCCTCCCGTCCCGCCCCTTCTGCCGGCCGCGCCCGCCATGCTGTTCCTGCTGTCCCCTGCCAAGACGCTCGACTACGAGACGCCGCTGCCCGCGGCCGTCCAGCGCCGCGCCACCGAGCCGCTGTTCAGCCGGCAGGCGGCCGAGCTCATCGGGGTGCTGCGCCGCAAGACCCCGGCCCAGGTGGCCGCGCTCATGGAGCTCTCCGACGCACTGGCCACGCTGAACGTCGGGCGCTACGCCGCCTGGCAGCCGCAGGCCACGGCCCTGAACAGCCGCCCGGCCGTCTACGCCTTCAACGGCGATGTCTACGAGGGCCTGCAGGCCCCCACGCTCAAGGCTGCCGACCTGAAGTGGGCGCAGGATCACGTGGTGATCCTCTCCGGCCTGTACGGGGTGCTGCGCCCGCTGGACCGCCTGCAGCCCTACCGCCTGGAGATGGGCACGACGCTGGCCAACGCGCAGGGCCGCGACCTCTATGCCTTCTGGGGCGACACCATCGCGCAGCACCTCAACGAACGCCTGGCCGGGGAGCGGTCTCCCGTGATCGTCAACCTCGCCTCGCAGGAGTACGCGCGCGCCGCGCTGCGCCGGGTGCTGCAGGCCGAGGTCATCGACTGCCAGTTCGAGGACTGGAAGGGCGAGGGCTACAAGGTCATCAGCTTCTTCGCCAAGCGCGCGCGCGGCCTGATGTGCCGCTGGGCCATCGAGCAGCGGGTGCGCAGCCCGCGCGCGCTGCGCGGCTTCAGCGCCGAGGGCTACGCGCTGGCCGAGGAGGCCTCCACGCCGCAGCGCCTGGTTTTTCGCCGCGGCTGAGGCTCAGGCTGAGGGACAATCTGCACATGGCTCCTGCCGTCCAGCACATCACCCCCGAACTGCGGCGCTGGATCGTCGCGCAGGCCGAGGCCGGCCTGCAGCCCGAGGTGGTCGTGCGCGCGATGGTGGAAAGCGGCTGGCACGAGGACGTGGCGCTGGAGGCCCTGGAGCAGACGCTGCGCAGCCGGCTGGAGGAAGTCCGCGCGGCCACGCAGGCTCCCGGCGAGCCCGTGCCCGAGCCCGGCCTGGCCGAGGGCGCCAATGTCATCGTGGCCGACGGCCACCCGGTGGAGATCGTCACCGCGCTGAAGCATCCGCGCGTGGTCGTCTTCGGCAACCTGCTCACCGACGCGGAGTGCGACGAGATCATGGCGCAGGCCCTGCCGCGCCTGGTGCGCTCCGAGACCGTCCAGGTGGCCACCGGCGGCAGCGAAGTCCACCAGGACCGCACCAGCGACGGCATGTTCTTCAACCGCGGCGAGAGCCCCGTCATCCAGCGCGTGGAGCGTCGCATCGCCGCCCTGCTGAACTGGCCCGAGGAGTACGGAGAGGGCATCCAGGTGCTGCGCTACCGGCCGGGCGCGCAGTACAAGCCGCACTTCGACTACTTCGACCCTTCGCAGCCGGGTACGCCGCGCATCCTGCAGCGCGGCGGGCAGCGGGTGGGCACGCTCGTGATGTACCTGAACCGGCCCGAACGCGGCGGCGCCACCACGTTCCCCGATGCCGGTCTGGAGGTCGCGCCGGTGCGCGGCCAGGCCGTGTTCTTCAGCTACGATCGTCCCAGTCCGGCCACGAAGACCCTGCACGGCGGCGCGCCGGTCCTGGCGGGTGAGAAGTGGGTGGCGACGAAATGGCTGCGCCAGGGTGTGTTCACCTGACCGATCAGGGTCAACCCGGACTGCTGGTGTGGCGTTGTACGAGGGCCTGGCCTTGCCGGGTGTGAGGAAACACAGATGAAGAAGCTGCTTGCCATCCTGACCGCTTCCGCGTTCGCCTCGGCTGCGCTCGCTCAGGCCCCGGCCCCCGCGCCGGCCAAGCCGGCGCCCGCTCCGGCCGCTGCGCCCGCACCGGCCCCGGTCCCCGCCCCGGCGGCGGCACCTGCGGCCAAGGAAGAGAAGAAGGCTGCCAAGGCGGCCAAGAAGCCGGCCAAGAAGAAGGCGGCCAAGAAGGCGAAGCCGGCCAAGAAGGCCGAGTAAGGCCGAGTAAGGCCGGCCCCTCGTCGTCGGCCGCCTAGGCCTCGAGCGTGGCGCCGTGCGCCGGAACGCTCACGCGCCAGCCCAGTTCGTCCTGGATGCGCACCCGCAGCGCGTCGCTGGCCTGGGGGTCGCCATGCACCACCCAGGTATGGCGAGGCGTGTTGCGGATGCCCCGCATCCAGGCCATGAGGCCGTCGCTGTCGGCGTGCCCGGAGAAGCCCTCCAGGTGCGTCACCGCCGCCCGCACGGGCACGTACTCCCCGTGGATCTTCACCTCGGTGGCGCCCGCCACGAGCGCCGCGCCGCGGCTGCCCCCCACCTGGAAGCCCGCGAACACGATCTGGTGACGCGCGTCCGGCGCCATCGCCTTGAGGTGGTGGAGCACGCGCCCGCCGGTGGCCATGCCGCTGGCGGAGATGATCACGCAGGGGTAGCGGTGCCGTGACAACCTGATCGATTCCGCCGCCGTGGCCACCACGCGCACGCCGTCGAGCATCTGCGCGGTCTCCTCGGCAGGCACGCGCAGCAGCCGCCTGTGCTTGCCGTACAGCGCCGTGGCCTCGATGGCCATCGGGCTGTCCAGGAAGATGGGCAGGTTGTGCGGGATGCGTCCCTCGCGGCGCAGTCGCTGCAGCACCAGCAGCAGGGCCTGCGCCCGGCCCACCGCGAAGCTCGGCAGCAGCACCGAGCCGCCGCGCTGGATGGTCTGCCCGATGAGGTCGGCCAGCAAGGCGTGCGCATCCTCCTTCGGGTGCCAGCGGTTGCCGTAGGTGGACTCCACCAGCAGCACGTCGGCGCGCGTGAGCTTCTGCGGGGCGGGCATCATCATGTCGTCGCTGCGGCCCAGGTCGCCGGAGTAGGCGAGCACCTCGCGGCCGCGCGCGAGCGTCACGGCGCAGGCCCCGAGCAGGTGGCCCACCGGGGTGAGGCCGAGGGAGAGTTCGCCCAGCGGCACGCTGCGCCCGGGCTCGAGCGGTCGGATGCGCGCGATGGCACGCTCGGCGTCGGCGCGGGTATACAGCGGCAGCGCCTTCTCGTGGCGCGAGTAGCCGTAGCGGTTGGCGCGGCGCGCGTCCTCCTCCTGCAGGTGCGCGGAGTCCAGCAGCAGCACGCGAGCCAGGTCGCGCGTGGCGGGCGAGGCATAGACCGGCCCGCGAAAGGCCGACCGAGCCAGCACCGGCAGCCAGCCGCAGTGGTCCAGGTGGGCGTGGCTGAGCACCACTGCGTCCACCCCGTGCAGCGCGGCGGGCACTTCGGCCCAGTTGCGCTCACGAAAGGTCTTGTAGCCCTGGAACATGCCGCAGTCCAGCAGCACGCGCGTGTCGGCCCACTCCACGAGGTGGCGCGAGCCGGTCACGGTGTCGGCGGCGCCGAAGAAGGTGATGCGCATCGTCATGGTCCCCATCATGCCGCCTGACCTCCCGGCCCGGGGCCGGGGAGTTGCCTCAGATGGAGCCCGCGCAGCATGGCGTTACAGTGCGAGACGTTTGTCCACGCCGGCGCGCCGCGGCGCCCGCTGCTGTTCCATGTCGCTTACCGTTCACCTGATCCATCCCGACGGCACCCGCCAGGACCTGGCGGCCCACCCGGGCCAGACCCTCATGCGCGTGGCCACCGACGCCGGCATCGCCGCCGTGGTGGCCGACTGCGGCGGGCTGCTGACCTGCGCCACCTGCCATGTCTATGTCGCCCCGGAATGGGCCGGTCGCCTCGAGCCGGTGACACCCGACGAGTCCGCCATGCTCGAGATGACCGCCTCGCCCCGGCTGCCCAACAGCCGGCTGAGCTGCCAGATCGTGCTGCAGGCCGCTCTCGACGGGCTCACCGTGACCCTCCCCGAGACCCAGTACTGAGGCCACGAAGCACCCGGCCACCCTGGACCAGGAAGGAACGCCTGCCATGAAGACACTCGGATTGCTGGCCCGGGCCTGCGCGGTGCTGGCGGGCGTGATGCTGACGGTGATCACGCTCATGACCTGCGTCAGCCTGATCGGTCGCAACACCACCGGCTGGACCATCGTGGGCGACTTCGAACTCTCGGGGTCGGCCGCCGGTGCGGCCATCGCGCTGTTCATGCCCTGGTGCCAGATGCGCCGCGGCAACATCATCGTGGACTTCTTCACCGCCCGGGCCACGGCCGCCACGCAACTGCGCCTGGACCGGCTGGGCGCCTTGCTGCTGGCGCTGTGCATGGGCCTGCTGGCCTGGCGAACGGGCATTGGCGGGCTGGCAGCCTGGCGCAACGGCTCGGGCTCGATGATGCTGGGCTTTCCCGAGTGGATCGTCTACGTCTTCATGGTGCCGCCGCTGGTGCTGACCGCCGTCATCGGCCTGGCGCAGGCCTGGAAGGGCTTCGAACCGGAGGCCCAGGCATGAGCCCGATCGCGCTGACCCTGCTGATCTTCGCCGTGATGCTCGTGCTGATGGCGGTGCGCACGCCCATCTCCGTGGCGATGTTCGCCGCCGGGCTGGTGGGCTACGTCATGCAGGCCGGCTGGCTGCCGCTGGCGAACTTCCTCAACACCCAGGCCTTCGCGCGCTTTGCGAGCTACGACCTGTCGGTGATCCCGCTGTTCATCCTGATGGGCAACTTCGCCACGCAGGGCGGCATCAGCAAGGCGCTGTTCTCCTTCGCCGCCGCGGTGATGGGCCGGCTGCGCGGCGGCCTGGCGATGGCCGCGGTGCTGGCCTGCGCGGCCTTCGGTGCCATCTGCGGCTCCTCGGTGGCCACCGCGGCGACGATCACCTCGGTGGCGCTGCCCGAGATGCGGCGCCATGGGTACTCCGGGCGCCTGGCCACGGGCACGCTGGCAGCCGGCGGGACGCTGGGCATCCTCATCCCGCCCAGCGTGCCGCTGGTCATCTACGCCATCCTGACCGAGCAGAACATCGCCAAGCTCTTCGCCGCAGCGATGGTGCCGGGGATCATCGCCATGGTGGGCTACATGATCGCCATCGCCGTGTACGTGCGGCTCGTGCCGGGCCAGGCCCCCGAGCACGACGAGGCGCCGCGGCTGACCTGGCAGGCGCTGTCGGGCATCCTGCCCATTGCCACCGTCTTCCTGATCGTCTTCGGCGGCATCTACACCGGCAAGTTCACGCCCACCGAGGGCGCGGGCGTGGGCGCGGCAGCCACCTTCATCGCCGCGCTGCTCAAGCGCGAGATCACCTGGGACGGCTTCAAGCAGTGCTTCTACGCCACGGCCGAGGCCTCGGCCATGATCTTCATGATCTTCCTGGGCGCCGACCTCATGAACTCGGCGCTGGCGCTCACCCAGGTTCCGGGCCAGCTGGCCACGGTGGTGCAGGGCTGGGGGCTGCCGCCGCTGGCCGTGGTGGGGGCGATCCTGCTGTTCTACGTGGTGCTGGGCTCGGTGATGGACGAGCTGTCCATGATCCTGCTGACCATCCCGATCTTCTTCCCGATGATCATGGGCCTGGACTTCGGCCTGCCCAAGGAGAGCGTGGCCATCTGGTTCGGCATCATGGTGCTCATGACGGTGGGCTTCGGCCTGCTCGCACCGCCGGTGGGCCTGAACGTATACGTGGTCAACGGCATGGCCAAGGATGTCCCGATCGGCGAGAGCTACCGCGGCGTGATGCCCTTCCTCGTCAGTGACACGCTGCGCACGCTGCTGCTGCTGTTCTTCCCGGGCATTTCCCTCGCGCTGGTGAAGCTGATTTCCTGATCCCGTGCCAGGGCTTGGCGCGCGCGTAGACTGGCTGCGCGCAGGCGGGCGAGGGTGGGGAAACCCGGGAGGCTCCGCGGCCTGCGGCTTCCGTACAGTCCGGCCATTCCACTTCCGCAAGGAGACTCGAGCGATGAAACGCCGTCAATTCGTCCAGGGCACAGCCGCTGCCGCTGCCCTCGG
Source organism: Rubrivivax sp. (assembly GCA_049318345.1). GTDB lineage: Bacteria > Pseudomonadota > Gammaproteobacteria > Burkholderiales > Burkholderiaceae_C > Rubrivivax. The sequence goes on from JBMOGN010000084.1 coordinate 13,318, forward strand.
GGTGCCGCATCTCACGGGCCTGGCCCAGCAGTCGGTGACGCTGAAGTTCCACACCTTCATGGCGCCGATGTCCAACGTCTGGCTCACCATGCACAAGCCGTGGATGGAGAAGGTGGAGAAGGACTCCGGCGGGCGCATCAAGTTCGAGGGCTACCCGGCCATGCAGCTCGGCGGCACGCCCGTGCAGCTGTACGACCAGGCCCGCGACGGCGTGGTGGACATCGTCTGGACGCTGCCGGGCAACACCGCAGGGCGCTTCCCGCGCATCGAGGTCTTCGAGCTGCCGTTCATGATGAACAACGCCGAGGCCACCTCCAAGGCCTACTGG